>JACPVA010000174.1 GCA_016191995.1 Burkholderiales bacterium
GTAAAGGAGGAGGGTCGGGCGCAGCCCGACCCCGGGGAGCGAGCCCGGACACAAACAGTCCTGCGGACTGTTTGTGCCTGGCGAGCGCCCGGGGCACTGTCCCCGGGCATGGAGGGAGAGGGGGCGCGGCGGCCTTGGCACGCTGGCACGTGGCAGCCAAAGGAGGCTGTCGGCTGAGCGACGGCTACGGGCCGAAGGCGGTCATTCGTCGCCTACCCGCCCCTGCCGAGCGAACAGGCACGAACCTCCGGCCGCAGGTCAGCGACCATGCGACTGCGGCTGCGCCAGCGCTGCCGCCGTGGATCAGGCCGTGGCCACCGGCTCCAGCGCCTTGCGCATCTTCTTCATCGCCGCGACCTCGATCTGGCGGATGCGCTCGGCGCTGACGCCGTATTCGGCCGCCAGCTCGTGCAGCGTCATGCCGCCCGAGCCGTCGTCATCGACCGCCAGCCAGCGCTGCTCGACGATGCGCCGGCTGCGCGCGTCGAGCGCGTCCAGCGCCCGCGCGACGCCGTCGCTGGCGAGCCAGTCGCGGTGCCGCGCCTCGAGCGTGCGCGTGGGCTCGTCGCGGTCGTCGGCCAGATAGTGGATCGGGCCCCAGGCCTCGTCGCTGTCGTCGGCACCGGGCTCCAGCGGGACGTCGCCGCCGGTCAGCCGGGTCTCCATCTCGATCACCTCGTCGGGGCGCACGTTCAGATCGCGCGCCACGCCGGCGACCTCGTCCGGGGTCAGGGTGTCGCGGTAGGTCTGGCCGTCGGTCGCGTCGCCCTTGAGCGCCTGTTTCATCGACCGCAGGTTGAAGAACAGCTTGCGCTGTGCCTTCGTCGTCGCGACCTTGACCATGCGCCAGTTGCGCAGGATGAACTCGTGGATCTCGGCTTTGATCCAGTGGATCGCATAGCTGACCAGGCGCACGCCCTGCTCGGGGTCGAAGCGCTTGACCGCCTTCATCAGGCCGACGTTGCCCTCCTGGATCAGGTCGCCCTGCGGCAGCCCGTAGCCCAGGTACTGGCGCGAGATCGCCACCACCAGCCGCAAGTGCGACAGCACGAGCTGCCCGGCGGCCTGGATGTCGCCCTCGTCGCGCAGCCGGCGCGCCAGCGAGACTTCCTCCTGCGCGCTCAGCATCGGCAGCCGGTTGACGGCGCTGATGTAGGCGTCGAGGTTCCCCACCGGCGGCACGAGCGCCCAGGGGTTGCGCAGGGACAAGGCCTTGGATGCTTGCGTCATGCCTTCATCGACTCCGGGAAAACCCTTTGGTTCCCATAATCCTAGCACTCTCGGGCGCAGAGTGCTAAGAGGAATTGCCAATCCCGCGCTTTCCGCGCCCTGCCCATGGCAACTCGTGACGGGCTGCGCGCTTCAGGTCGTCGCGCCATCAGCCCCAGCGCGTATCCGCCTGCGCCAGGATCTCGTCGACGGCCGACAGCAGCGCCGCGAGGTCGATCGGCTTGGCGAGGTAGCCGGCGGCACCCTCGGCGACGGCGCGCTCGATGCGCTCGCGCGTGGCGTCGGCCGACAGCACCAGCACCGGTACCGCGGCGGTGGCGTCGTCGCGCTTGAAGTGGCGCAGCAGCTCCAGCCCGTCGACGTCGGGCAGGTGCATGTCCAGCAGGATCAGGTCCGGGCGGCGCGCGCGCACCGCGGCCAGCGCGTCCAGCCCCAGGTGCGAGACGGCCAGCTCGATCTGCGGCCGCCGCGCGAGCATGCCCTGCATCAGCAGCACGTTGGTCTCGTTGTCCTCGACATAGTGGACCAGCCGGCGCGCGTAGCCGGCCTCGTCGCCGGTCGCCGCCGCGCCCGGGGCCTGGTCGGCGCCAGCGGCCTGTGCGGCGGCCGGCAGGCGCAGCACGAAGCAGGCGCCGGGTGCGGATCGCGGCCGCAGCGTCAGCGCGCCGCCCATCGCCTCGGCCAGCCGCCGGCTGAGCGCCAGCCCGATCCCCGCGCCCTCGACCCCCGAGCCCTCGCGGCCCAGGCGCTCGAAGGGCTGGAACAGCCGCGCCGCCTGCTCCGGCGTCAGCCCCGGGCCCTCGTCGCGCACCGCGATCTCGACCGCGGCGCCTTCGTCCGCGGCGCCGATCGTCAGCTCGACCCGGCCGCCAGGGTGGCTGTACTTGACCGCATTCGACAGCAGGTTGGTCAGGATCTGGCGCAGCCGCGTCTCGTCGCCGCGCACGCGCGGTGTTCCAGCGGGCGCGGGCAGCAACGCCAGCGTCACCTCGCGGCGCTGCGCCGCGGCGGCGAGCAGCGGCAGCGTGGCCTGCACCGCTTGCACCGGGTCGAGCACGCGCGGCTGCAGGTGCAGCGCGCCGGACTCGATCAGCGACAGGTCCAGCGTATCGTTGATCAGGTTCAGCAGGTGCCAGCCCGCATCCTGGATCTGGCCCGCCCAGTGGCGCTGGTGCGACGCCAGCGGCGCCGCGCTGTCGCGCGCCAGCAGCTGCGCGAATCCGAGCATCGCGTTCAGCGGCGTTCGCAGCTCGTGGCTCATGCGGCCGACGAACTCGCTCTTGGCGCGGCTGGCAGCCTCGGCGCGGTCGCGCGCGCGCTCGGCCGCCTGCAGCCGCTCGCGCTGGTCGACATTCTCGGCCACGCCGACCAGCCGCCGCGCCTGCCCGACGGCGTCGCGCAGCGCCGAGATCGCCAGCCGCACCGGCAGCGGGCCGTCCGCTGCGCGCTGCAGCAGCAGCCGCGCGCCGACCGGACCGCCGCCGTCGGCCCGTACGCGGGCGAGCAACGCATCGACCTCGGCGCGGTCGGCTGGCGTCACCAGCTCGTGCAGCCGCGGCAGCGGCGCGCCGGCGGCCAGCCCCGTCATCGCCCGCAGCGCCGGGTTTATCTCGCGCAGCGTGCCGTCGGCGTCGGCATAGAGCACGCCGATCGGGACATGGTCGACGATATTGCGCAGCTGCTCCTCGCTGTCGCGCAGCGCACGCCCGGTCCGCTGCAGGTCGGCGGTGCGCTCGTCGACCGCGGCCTCGATGCGCCGCTGGCGGCCCGAGACCAGCAGCAGCAGCGCGCCGAGCAGGCCGGTCGCGCCCAGGCCGACGACGGAGAATGCCCAGCCGCCGCCGGCGCCGACCCCGGGCACCTCGTCGAAGCCGGCATCGACGCGCCAGCGCAGCACGCGCGGGCCGATCGCACGCTGGCGCGCGAAGGCCAGCGCGCGCGCAGGCGCCTCGTCGCACCCTGGCGGGCCGGCCAGCCGCGGCCGCTCGGCGCCCGGGTCGGGGTCGAGCAGGCAGCCGTGCAGGTAAGCCGGCGCATCGCGCAGCAGCGCGGCGACCATCGTATCCAGCCGCAGCGTGACGAAGACGACGCCGCGCATTGCCGCGCGGCGCGCGCCGTCGTCGCGCGGCTCGCCGTCGTATAGCGCGCGGTACAGCACGATGCCGGTCTCGTCGCCGGGCGACTGGGTCAGGCGAAATCCCCCGGTCGCAGCGACCTCGCCGGTGGCCGCCGCGCGCTCGATCGCGCGCCTTGCGGCATGGATCGACAGCGCGTTGACGCCGAGCGCCGCGCGGTTCGGCGCCAGCGGCTCGATATGGCGGATCGCGACGACTTCGTAGCGCGAGGATGGGGCCGCGTCGTCGCTGCGGTCGAAGACGCGGTAGTCGGCCACCGGCCCCTCGGCGGCGACGCGGGCCTCGAACGCCGGCAGCGCGGCGCGCGCGACGCGCTCGCTGTAGCCGAGCGCGACGACGAAGTCCTGCTGCGCGAGCCAGGGCGCGACGAGGCGCCGGAACTCCTCCGGCTGCGGCGGTGGCCGCGCGTCGAGCGCGCCGTGCAGCGCCAGCAGCGCATCCTGCGCGCGCCGCAGCTCGGCATCGAGCCGCTCGGCAAGTCCCCAGGCGTCGCGTTCGAAGGCGGTGCGCACGCGATCCAGGTAACCCTGGATGACCCAATGCGCCGCCAGCCCGAGCAGCGCCAGCGCGACCAGCATCGGCAGCGCGACCAGGCGCATTCGCGGCGCCCATTCGCTGCGCGGCCGGCCGACCAGCGCCAGCGCGATCGGCGCGCCGACCAGCACCCCGAGCGTGTCGCCGGTCCACCAGGTGACCCAGGTCGCTGCGGCGAGCGACGGCGCGACGATTCCGCTCGTCCCCAGCGCCAGGGTCGACAGCGTCGGGCTGACGATGCAGGCCAGCACCCCCCCGAGCAGCGCGAAGCGCCACAGGTCGCGCGGTTCGCCCAGGGTCAGCGGCTGCGCGACATGGCGCCGCACCAGATACGCGCCGAGCGCGGCCTGCGCCGCCGCCGCGACGCCGACCACGACCCCGACGGCCAGCCCGACGGCCAGCCCTTCCGGCCCGTTGGGCGCGCGCAGCGCCGCCAGCGTGGCATTGACCGCGAACGCGCCCAGCGCCGCACCGGCCAGCGCCGGCCGGCCGAAGACCAGCGCCGAGGCCAGCGCGATGCCGGCGCTCGGGTAGACCGGGGTCGCATAGCCCGGCGGGATCGCTAGCTGCACCGCGAGCAGTCCGGCCACGGTATAGGCGAGGGCGGTCAGCAGCGCGACGCCGAGCGGGTGGGCTGCGGTGGGGCCGTGGCGGGCCATCGTGGCGCGATTGTCGGTGCCGTGGCGCTTTGCTGCACGGCGCGCCGCGACCGGCCCTCGGCCGGGCGCCGGCTGGTCGGCGCTCAGCCACGCGCCAGCGGGTCGGCCCTCAGCTGCGCGCCGGCTCCTTGACGACCGCATAACGCTGCAGCGTCTGCGCGCGCGCGGCGGCATGGTCGACCAGCGGGCTCGGGTAGTCGCGCCCGAGCGTGACGCCGGCGGCGTCCAGGTCGACCTGCCGCGCGAGCCAAGGCGCGTGCAAGAGCTTGTCCGGCAGCTTCGCCAGCTGCGGCAGGTAGCGGCGGATGAAGCGGCCCTGCGGGTCGAACTTCTGGCTCTGCGTGACCGGGTTGAAGATGCGGAACCACGGTTGCGCGTCGCAGCCGGTCGACGCGGCCCACTGCCAGCCGCCGTTGTTGGCCGCCAGGTCGAAGTCGTTGAGCTGCTCGGCGAAATACGCCTCGCCGCGCCGCCAGTCGATCCCGAGGTCCTTGGTCAGGAAGCTCGCCACGACCATGCGCAGCCGGTTGTGCATGTAGCCGGTGTGCCGGATCTGGTGCATCGCGGCGTCGACCAGCGGGTAGCCGGTGCGGCCCTCGCACCAGGCGGCGAAGCGCTCGTCGGCGTGCCGGCCGTGCTCCCAGCGGATGCGGTCGTAGGCGGGCCTGAAGGCGTGGCCGACGACACGCGGGTGGTGGTGCAGCACCTGGTGGTAGAAGTCGCGCCACACCAGTTCGGACAGCCAGACCTCGGCGCCGCGCGAGCCGGCGCTCGCCCGCTGCTGCGCCTCGCGCGCGAGCCGGCGCACCGAGACGGTGCCGAAGCGCAGGTGCGCGCTCAGGTAGCTCGGCCCCTTCAGCGCGGGGAAGTCGCGCGTCTGGTCGTAGCGGTCGATGCGCTCCAGGAAGTCGTCCAGCAGTTCCTGCGCACCCGCCGGCCCGCTCGGCAGGCGCAGCTCGTGCAGGTTGGTCGGCCGGAACCCGATCGCCGCCAGCGTCGGCACCCCGGGCTCGCCGGGCGGGCGCGGCGCCAGCGCGCCGGCGTGGCGCGCGACCGGGTAGGGCTCGAGCTGCGCCGGATCGAGCTTGCGCTGCCAGGCGTTGCGATAGGGCGTGAAGACCGAGAACGGCGCCCCGGATGCGGTCATCACCTCGTCGCGCTCGAAGACGAGATGGTCCTTGCAGGTGTGCAGCGCGACCCCGGCGTCGGCGAGCGCGCCGCGCGCGCGCGCATCGCGCGCCAGCGCCGCCGGGTCGTCGTCGTGGCTGGCGTAGACCGCCTGCACGCCGAGCGACCGCGCGAGCGCGACGATCTCGTCGACCGCCTGCCCGTGGCGCACGATCAGCCCCGCGCCCTCGACCCCGTGCGAGGCCGCCAGCGCGCGCAGCTCGGCGTCGACGCCGAGCAGGCTGTCGCGGATGAACTCGACGCGGCGGTCGGCGCGCGGCAGCGGGTCGAGGATCGCGCGGTCGAAGACGAAGCCGCACCAGACGCGGCGCGCGGCGCGCAGCGCATGCCACAGCGCAGCGTGGTCGTCGGCGCGCAGGTCGCGCCGCATCCAGACCAGCGCGGCCTCCAGCGTCGGTCCGGGTTCGGCGTGCATGGGGCGGGAGTGTGCCGCCGAAACGGCGCGCCGCGCATCGCCGGCTCGACGTGCCCCCGTGCCGGGGTCGGGTCCACGCGCGGCGGCGCGGTCTCCTAGAATGCAGCCATGGCCGACGGCCCGATCAACCTGACGAACCAGTTCCTCATCGCCATGCCGGGCATGGTCGACGAGAACTTTGCCGGCTCGGTGGTCTACCTGTGCGAGCACAGCGAGCGCGGTGCGCTCGGGCTGGTCATCAACAAGCCGATCGACATCCGGCTCAAGAACCTGTTCGAGAAGGTCGAGCTGCCGCTCGATCGCCCCGAGCTGGCCGAGCAGCCGGTCTTCTTCGGCGGCCCGGTGCAGACCGAGCGCGGCTTCGTGCTGCACGACAGCGCCGGCGGCCCGCCGCCGTACAGCTCGACGATGCACGTCCCCGGCGGGCTGGACATGACGACGAGCAAGGATGTGCTCGAGGCGATGGCCGGCGGCGGCGGGCCGAGGCGCGTGCTCGTCACGCTGGGCTGCAGCGGCTGGTCGGCCGGCCAGCTCGAGGACGAGATCGGCCGCAATGGCTGGCTGACGGCACCGGCCGACCCGGCGATCGTGTTCGACACCCCGGTCGCGCAGCGCTACGAACGTGCGCTCGGCCTGCTCGGATTCGACCCGCGCATGCTCAGTGCGCAGGCCGGGCATGCCTGATGCGGCGCGTCCGGCGCGCGGCGCCGGTGGGCGTTCCTTCCTCGCCTTCGACTACGGGACCCGGCGCACCGGCGTGGCCAGCGGCAACACCCTGCTCGCGCACGCCCGGCCGCTGACGACGCTCGCCGGCAGCGCCGACGCGCGGCTGGCGGCGATCGCGACGCTCGTGCGCGAGTGGCAGCCCGACGCGCTCGTCGTCGGCGTGCCGCGGCACCCGGACGGCAGGCCGCACGACAACACCGCGCGCGCGCAGCGCTTCGCGCGCCAGCTGCAGGGGCGATTCGGCCTGCCGGTGCACGAGGTCGACGAGCGCTACACGACGGTCGAGGTGATCGCGGCCGGCGCCCCCGACCTGGACGCGGCGGCGGCGGCGCTGATCCTCGAGCAGTTCCTGCGCGAGCAGGCCTCGCGCAGCGAGGCGACGCCGGCCGTCGCCGGCGGGGCCGATCGATGAAACTCGCGCTCGACGCCGAGGCGCTGTATGCGCAGCTGCGCGACGGGCTGCGCCCGCTGCTCGGCCCGGCGACGCAGCTCGTCGGCATCTGGAGCGGCGGTGCCTGGCTGGCGCGCCGGCTGCACGCCGACCTCGGCCGCGGTGGCGAGGCCGGCGTGATCAGCAGCCGGCTGCACCGCGACGACTTCGGCGCGCGCGGGCTGGCCGCCGGCGCGCACGCGACCGCGCTGCCGTTCGAGGTCGATGGTGCCGACATCCTGCTCGTCGACGACGTGCTGCAGACCGGCCGCACGATCCGCGCCGTGCTCAACGAGCTGTTCGACTACGGCCGCCCGGCGCGCGTGCGGCTGGCGGTGCTGGTCGACCGCGGCGGGCGCGAGCTGCCGATCGCGCCGGTACTGGCCGCCGCGACCGTCACGCTGCCGCCGGCGTGCAAGCTGAGGCTGGCGCAGGAGGACGGCGGGCGGCTGACCTTCGAACTGCTCGACCTGCCGCAGCAGGGGGGACCCGGCGCGCCGGGGGCGACGCCGGCAGCGGGTGGAGAGGGCTGATGCTGTCGCGCCGCAACCCGCAGCTCAACCGCCACGGCGAGCTGATCCACCTGCTGTCGATCGAGGGCCTGCCGCGCGAGGTGCTGACGCACATCCTGGATACCGCCGGCAGCTTCATGAGCGTCGGCGAGCGCGATGTGAAGAAGGTGCCGCTGCTGCGCGGCAAGAGCGTCTTCAACCTGTTCTTCGAGAACAGCACGCGCACCCGCACCACCTTCGAGATCGCGGCCAAGCGGCTGTCGGCCGACGTCATCAACCTCGACATCGCGCGCAGCTCGACCGCCAAGGGCGAGAGCCTGCTCGACACGATCGCCAACCTGTCGGCGATGCAGGCCGACATGTTCGTCGTCCGCCACGGCGAGAGCGGTGCGCCCTACCTGATCGCCCAGCATTGCGCGCCGCACGTGCACGTGATCAACGCCGGCGACGGCCGCCACGCGCACCCGACGCAGGCGCTGCTGGACATGTACACGATCCGCCACTTCAAGCGCGACTTCAGCGGCCTGACAGTGGCGGTGGTCGGCGACATCGTGCACTCGCGCGTCGCGCGCTCGGACATCCACGCGCTGACGACGCTGGGCGTGCCCGAGATCCGCGCCGTCGGCCCGCGCACGCTGGTGCCGGCCGACCTGCGCGAGATGGGCGTGCGCGTCGTGCACGACATGGACGAGGGCGTGGCCGATGCCGACGTCGTCATCATGCTGCGGCTGCAGAACGAGCGCATGAGCGGCGCGATGCTGCCCAGCGCGGGCGAGTTCTTCAAGCGCTTCGGGCTGACGAACGCCAAGCTGGGGCTCGCGCGACCCGATGCCATCGTCATGCACCCGGGGCCGATCAACCGCGGCGTCGAGATCGCCAGCGAGGTCGCCGACGGCCGCGCCAGCGTCATCCTGCCGCAGGTCACCTTCGGCATCGCGGTGCGGATGGCCGTGATGTCGATCATCGCCGGCAACCAGGCATGAGGCGGCGATGGACAGGATCCTGATCAGCGGTGGGCGCATCGTCGATCCGGCGTCGGGGCGCGACGCGCCGGGCGAGGTCGCGGTCGCCGGCGGCCGCATCGTCGCCCTCGGCGCGGTGCCGGCGGACTTCCGCCCCGACCGACGCATCGACGCCACCGGCTGCATCGTCGCCCCAGGCCTCGTCGACCTGGCCGCGCGGCTGCGCGAGCCGGGCATGGAACACGAGGGCCTGCTGGAGAGCGAGCTCGCCGCCGCCGCCGCCGGCGGCGTCACCAGCCTGGTGTGCCCGCCCGATACCGACCCGCCGCTGGACGAGCCGGGGCTGGTCGAGATGCTCAAGTTCCGCGCCCGCAAGCTCAGCCGCTGCCGGCTGTTCCCGCTCGGTGCGCTGACGCGCGGCCTGGCGGGCGAGGTGCTGACCGAGGTCGCCGAGCTGACCGAGGCGGGCTGTGTCGGCTTCTCGCAGGCCGATGTGCCGATCACGAATACGCAGGTGCTGATGCGCGCGCTGCAGTACGCGGCGACCTTCGGCAGCACGGTCTGGCTGCGGCCGCAGGACCGCTGGCTCGGCGGCGGGGTGGCCGCCAGCGGGCCGGTGGCGACGCGTCTCGGGCTGACCGGGGTGCCGGTGGCCGCGGAGACGATCGCGCTGCATACGATCTTCGAGCTCGTGCGCGCCACCGGCGCGCGCGTCCACCTGTGCCGGCTGTCCAGCGCCGCCGGGGTGGCGCTGCTGCGCGCGGCCAAGGCCGAGGGGCTGCCGGTGACGGCCGACGTCAGCATCAACTCGCTGCACCTGACCGATATCGACATCGGCTACTTCAACCCCGCGATGCGGCTCGTGCCGCCGCTGCGCGGCCAGCGCGACCGCGACGCGCTGGCCGCGGCGCTGGCCGACGGCACGATCGACGCGCTGGTCAGCGACCACATGCCGCTGGATGTCGACGAGAAGACGCTGCCCTTCGGCGAGGCCGCGCCCGGCGCGAGCGGGCTGGAGCTGCTGCTCGGGCTGGCGCTGGCCTGGGGCGAGCGCGGCCCCGGGCTGGCGCGCGCGCTCGAGGTCGTCACGCGCGGCCCGGTGCGCGTGCTCGGCAGCGCGATCGGCTCGCTGGCCGCCAGCGCCGGCGCGCTGGTCGAGGGCGGGGTCGCCGACCTGTGCATCTTCGACCCTGCCGTACGCTGGCCGGTGACGCCGGCGGCGCTGCGCAGCCAGGGCAAGTCGACCCCGTTCGCCTTCGAGCACAGCGGCATGGAGCTGCCCGGTCGGGTGCGTGCCACGCTGGTGGCCGGTACCGTGGCCTTCGAGGCCGCCGTCGCCTGATGGGGCTGCGGCCGCGCGCCGCCTGGCGGCTGGCGCGTGCGGTGCTGCACGCGCTGCACGGGGTGGCGGTCGTGCTGCTGGGCTGGCCCTGGATCGGCGAGCCTGCGCGCCGCGCGCGCATCGCCTGGTGGGCGGGCAAGATGCTGCGCGTGCTCGGGCTGCGGATGCAGCTGCGGGGAGGCTTCCGCGCCGGTGCCAAGCTCGTCGTCGCCAACCATGTCTCGTGGCTGGACATCATGGCGGTGCACGCGCACTGCCCCGAAGCGCGCTTCGTCTCCAAGGCGGAGGTGCGGCACTGGCCGCTCGTCAGCCGTCTGGTGGCTGCTGCCGGCACGCTGTACCTCGAGCGCGAGAAGCGGCGCGACGCGCTGCGCGTCGTCCACCACATGGCCGAGGCGCTGGCCGCCGGCGACACCGTCGCGGTCTTCCCGGAAGGAACGACCGGCCGCGGCGGCGGCGTGCTGCCCTTCCATGCCAACCTGCTGCAGGCCGCGATCGCGACCGCCACGCCGGTGCAGCCGCTGGTGCTGCGCTATGCCGACGCGCAGCACGCCGTCAGCCCGGCGCCCGAGTTTATCGGCGACACGACGCTGCTGCAGAGCCTGTGGCGGCTGGCCTGCGCCGACGCACTGGTCGTGCACCTGGAGGTGCTGCCCGCCGAGTCCAGTGCGCATGCCGACCGGCGCGCGCTGGCGGCGCGTCTGCAGTCGCTGATCGGCGAGGCCTTGCGCGAGCAGCTCGCGTCCGCGGCGGCGCCGCGGCGCTAGAGTCGCCCCCATGGACCGCCCGACCCTGCACGTGCGCCGCGTCGGCATCGACACCTGGCGCGAGAGCGTGGCCTACCTGCACCGCGACTGCCCGGTCGTGCGCGCGGCCGGCTTCCAGGCGCTGGCCAAGGTCACGGTGAATGCCGATGGGCAGTCGATCGCCGCCGTGCTCAACGTCGTCGACGACGATCGCATCGTCGCCCCCTGCGACCTCGGGCTGAGCGAGGATGCGTTCGCGCGGCTGCAGGTCGCCGAGGGCCACGCGGCGTCGATCGAGCATGCCGAGCCGGCGGCGTCGATCGCCGCGCTGCACCGCAAGATCGCCGGCGAGCGCCTGACGCGCGACGATCTGGCGGCGATCGTGCGCGATATCGCGAGCGCGCGCTACTCGAAGATCGAGCTGGCGGCCTTCGTCGTCGCGACCAACCAGTTCGAGCTCGACCGCGACGAGGTGCTGCACCTGACGCAGGCGATGATCGACGTCGGCCACCGCATCGACTGGCAGCACGATATCGGCAGCGGCCCGGTGGTCGACAAGCACTGCATCGGCGGCATCCCGGGCAACCGCACCTCGATGCTGGTGGTGCCGATCGTCGCGGCGCACGGCATGTGGTGCCCCAAGACCTCGTCGCGCGCGATCACCAGCCCCGCGGGCACCGCCGACACGATGGAGGTGCTGGCCGAGGTCGCGCTGCCGGTCGAGCGGCTGACCGAGATCGTTCGCGCGACGCGCGGCTGCCTGGCCTGGGGCGGCACCGCGCGGCTGAGCCCGGCCGACGATATCCTGATCTCGGTCGAGCGCCCGCTGGCGATCGACTCGCCGGGGCAGATGGTGGCGTCGATCCTGTCGAAGAAGGTCGCCGCCGGGTCGACCCACCTGGTGCTCGACATCCCGGTCGGCCCCAGCGCCAAGGTGCGGACGATGCCCGAGGCGCAGCGGCTGAAGAAGCTGTTCGAGTTCGTCGCCGCGCGGCTCGGCCTGGTGCTCGACGCCGTGATCACCGATGGCCGGCAGCCGATCGGCCACGGCATCGGCCCGGTGCTGGAGGCGCGCGATGTCATGCGCGTGCTGGAGAACCACCCCGACGCGCCGCACGACCTGCGCACCAAGGCGCTGATGCTGGCAGGCCGCGTGATCGAGTTCGACCCCGACGTGCGCGGCGGCGACGGCATCCGCATTGCGCGCGACATCCTCGAGTCCGGCCGCGCGCTGGCGCGCATGAACGCGATCATCGACGCCCAGGGCCGGCGCGTCGACGCGCCGGCGCCCGGGCCGCTGGTGCACGAGGTCTGCGCCGGTGCGGACGGCGTCGTGGTCGAGATCGACAACCTGCGCATGGCGCGCATCGCGCGGCTGGCCGGCGCGCCGCAGAGCCCGGGCGCCGGCGCCGACCTGCTGAGGAAGCTCGGCGACCCGGTCGTGCGCGGCGAGCCGCTGTACCGCATCCACGCGCAGTTCGACGCCGATTTCGGCTTCGCGCGCCGCATGGCCGAGGCCGACAGCGGCTACCGCATCGGCGAGACCGCGCCGGCAGCGCGCGGCTGGGCGCAGGGCAACGGCGGAGGCAGCGCGTGAGTCGGCCGACGGACCAGGCTGCGCCGCCTGTGGAGGCCGCGTCCGCACCGTTCGAGCTGCTGCTGCACTTCGACGACGAGGCCGCGCAGGCCGGCGCGCTGGCGCGCGAGCTCGGCCTGCCGGCGCGCTGCATCGGCTGCCACCGCTTCCCCGACGGCGAGCTCAGGCTGACGCTGCCGGCGCCGCTGCCGCCGCGCGTGGCGCTGCTGCGCGGGCTGCACGACCCGAACGAGAAGATCGTCCAGCTGCTGATCGCCGCGCCCGCGGCGCGCGAGCTCGGCGTGCGCGAGCTGCTGCTGGTGGCGCCTTATCTGGCCTACATGCGGCAGGATATCGCCTTCGCCGCGGGCGAGGCGGTCAGCCAGCGCCACCTCGGCGCCGCGCTGGCGGCCTGGTTCGACGCCGTCGTCACGGTCGACCCGCACCTGCACCGCGTGGCCACGCTGGACGAGGTGCTGCCGGGGCGACGCGGCGTCGCCGTCTCGGCCGCGGATGCGATCGGGCGCTTCGTCGCCGCGCGCGTGCCGGGCGCGCTGCTGCTCGGCCCCGACGAGGAATCGGCGCAGTGGGTGGCGCGCGCGGCGGCGGCGGCCGCGGCGGGGGAAGGCGAGGGCGCGCTGGACCACGCCGTGTGCCGCAAGCAGCGCCACGGCGACCGCGCGGTCGAGGTCGCGCTGCCGGCGGTCGATCTGCGCGGGCGCGCGGTGGTGCTGATCGACGATGTCGCGAGCACCGGCCGCACGCTGGTCGAGGCCGCGCGCGCGGCACTCGCCGGCGGCGCGGCCAGCGTCGATGTCGCGGTCACGCACGCGCTGTTCGTCGGCACGGCGCTGGCCGAATTGCGCGCGGCCGGGGTGCGCGAGGTCTGGAGCAGCGACACGGTGCCGCATGCGAGCAATGCGGTCGCGGTGGCGCCGCTGCTGGCGGGGGCGCTGCGCGAGCTGGCCATGCAGCGGACCGCGACCTTGGCATGCCCGCGCACCGAACACAGCAAGACGCCGTAGCAGGATGCAGCAGGATTGCGCGGCCCGAATCACCCACAGCAACCCGGCATGAGCAACGCCACCGAGTCCCTGACGATCACCCGCCCCGACGACTGGCACCTGCACCTGCGCGATGGCGATGCGCTGCGTGCGGTGCTGCCGTATACGGCGGCGCAGTTCGCGCGCGCGATCGTGATGCCGAACCTGCAGCCGCCGGTGACGACGACGGCGCAGGCGCTGGCCTACCGCGAGCGCATCCTCGCCGCGCGCCCGGCCACCGGCGCCGGGGCGGGCTTCGAGCCGCTGATGACGCTGTACCTGACCGACGCCACGCCGCCCGAGGAGATCGCGCGTGCGCGCGACGCCGGCATCGTCGCCGTCAAGCTCTACCCGGCCGGCGCGACCACGCACAGCGACGCCGGCGTGACCGACCTGCGCCGCACCTGCGCGACGCTCGAGGCGATGCAGCGCGCCGGCATGCTGCTGCTGGTGCACGGCGAGGTCACCGACCCGGCGGTCGACATCTTCGACCGCGAGGCGGTCTTCATCGATCGTGTGCTCGTGCCGCTGCGGCGCGACTTCCCGGCGCTGAAGATCGTGTTCGAGCACATCACGACGCACGAGGCGGCGCAGTACGTGCGCGATGCCGACGCGAACACCGCGGCGACGATTACCGCGCACCACCTTCTGTACAACCGCAACGCCCTCTTCGTCGGTGGCCTGCGCCCGCACTGGTACTGCCTGCCGGTGCTCAAGCGCGAGCTGCACCGGCGCGCGCTGGTCGACGCCGCGACCTCGGGCAGCCCGAAATTCTTCCTCGGCACCGACAGCGCGCCGCACGCCGCGGCGCTGAAGGAGCGCTCGGTCTGCGGCGCCGGCTGCTTCACCGCGCCGGCGGCGCTCGAGCTGTACGCCGAGGCCTTCGACGCCGCCGGCGCGCTGGACCGGCTCGAGGGCTTCGCCAGCCATCACGGCGCGGACTTCTACGGCCTGGCGCGCAATACGGGCCGCGTCACGCTGCAACGTGCACCGCGCACGCTGCCCGAGTCGCTGCCCTTCGGCGCCGCGACGATCAAGCCGCTGCGCGGCGGCGAAACCCTGGCCTGGAGACTCGAATGAGCGAAACCACGAACCCGCCGGCGCGCCACGTCGCGCTGCTGATCGACGCCGACAACGTCTCGATCGACGTCGTCGAGCAGGCGGTCGCGCAACTGCTGGCCGAGCACGGTGCGCTGCACGTGCGGCGCGCCTACGGCACGGCCGAGCACGTGGCCAAGCACCAGGCGGCGTTCAAGCGGCTGGGCATCCGGCCGATGGTCAACCTGGCCGCCGGCAAGAACTCGACCGATATCGCGCTGGCGGTCGACGCGATCGACCTCATGATCGCCGAGCGGCCGGACGTGATCGCGATCGCGTCGTCGGACTCCGACTTCGCGCCGCTGGTGACGCGGCTGCGCGAGAAGGGCTGCCGCGTCGTCGGCCTCGGGCAGGCCGGCAAGACCGGCGACGAGACGCAGGCCGTGTACGACGCGTACAGCGTGCTGACGCATCGCAAGGGGGCGGCTGGCACGCCGGCGAAGAAGGCGAAGGCGGCGGCGCACAAGTCCGCGAAGCCGGCGCCGAAGTCGGCCGCCGAATCGGACGCGAAACCGGCCGCGAAGGATGGCGCGAAGGATGCCGCGAAGGCCGCCGGGGGCGCGGCGGCGCCGGCCGCGAAGAAGGCCGCGCCCTCGCGCAGGGGCGCGGCCGCGAAATCCGCTGCCGACGTTCCGACGAGCCCGTCCCCGGCCGGCCGGGCCGACCCCGGCGATCGCCTCGCGCGCATCCTGGCCGCGCTGCCGGAGCTGGAACGCGGCGAGACGGTCGAGCTGCGCGTGGCCGCCGAGCGGCTGCGCGAGGCCGGTCTGATCGGGCGCAACGGATCGTCGACCAAGGCCTTCGGCGGCTTCCCGGACCGCTTCGAGCTGCTGCCGGCGAAGAACCCGAACAAGGTCAGGCTGCGCGGCTGACCGGGGCCCTGGCCGCAGCTCGCCTGTCGAAGCACCGGGCAGCGCCCCGGATGCGCTTCGGCGTGCGGATGCGCCGACGGGGGGAACTTGAATCCGCGCCGCACGCCCTAAGATGCGGCCGCGATGCCGCACAGGCGCGAGCTGCGCCGCGGCAGCGCGATCCCCGACCACGAAATCCGAGAGGCCAACTCTTCCATGAAGCGCATCGTCCTGTTTCTCGCCACCAACCTGGCCGTGATCGTCGTGCTGGGCATCGTGGCCAGCCTGCTGGGCGTCAACCGGTTTCTCACTGCCGAGGGTCTGAACCTGGGCGCGCTGCTCGGATTCGCCGCCCTGATGGGCTTCGGCGGCGCGCTGATCTCGCTGCTGATCAGCAAGCCGATGGCCAAGTTCAGCACCGGCGCGCAGGTCATCAACGGCTCCGCCGACCCGACGCACCGCTGGCTCGTCGGCACCGTCGAGCGCTTCGCGAACAAGGCCGGCATCGGCATGCCCGAGGTCGCGATCTACGACGGCGCACCGAACGCCTTCGCCACCGGCGCGTTCAAGAACAGCGCGCTGGTGGCGGTCTCGACCGGGCTGCTGCAGAGCATGACGCGCGAGGAGGTCGAGGCCGTGATCGGGCACGAGGTCGCGCATGTCGCCAACGGCGACATGGTCACGCTGACCTTGATCCAGGGGGTGATGAACACCTTCGTCGTCTTCGTCTCGCGCGTCATCGGCTACTTCGTCGACCGCGTGATCCTGAAGAACGAGCGCGGCGTCGGCATCGGCTACTACGCGACGACGATCGTGCTCGACATCGTGCTCGGGGTGCTTGCGGCGGTCATCGTCGCCTGGTTCTCGCGCCAGCGCGAGTACCGCGCCGACGCCGGCGCGGCGCAGCTGATGGGCGACCGTCGCCCGATGATCAATGCGCTGGCGCGCCTGGGCGGGCTGCAGCCGGGGCAGTTGCCGCAGACGGTCGAGGCGATGGGCATCAGCGGCAAGGGCGGCGTGATGGCGCTGCTCGCGACCCACCCGCCGATCGAGGACCGGATCCGGGCGCTGCAGCAGGCTGGCTGACTCCCGGTGTCACCGGGGCGCAGCCCCCGGGTTCGAGGGGGGTGCGCCGGCACCCGCAGCGCGTGCATACTGCGCGTCCATGGGGCGGCGCAAAGGATGGGTGCTGGCGCTGGCAGCGGGCCTTATCACGGCCCTCGTCGCCGGCGCGCTGGCCGCGCTGCGGGCGACCCCGACGGGTGGGGCCCGTCTCGCCGCCGACATGCCCGTCCGCGAGGGTCCGCAGCCGGCCGTCGTCGCAGCGTCTCGCGCAGCCTTGGCGCTTGCCCCGGAAGCAGGACCACCGCGCCCGTCGGCGCCGCCCCCGGGCGCGACGGCGGCACAGTGGGCGGCTCTCGAGGCGCAGATGCGCAGCCAGCCCGGCGGCGCCGCCGAGCTCCGTCGCGTCGCCGACTACCTGCACTGGGGCGACGCCTGGCAACGATGGCTGGACGCGCGCGCGGCCGGGGCGTCGCCGGACGCGCTCGCCGCCGACGCCCGGATCCTGCAGGCAGGCCTTGCCGAACGGCTGGCACGGCGCGAGCTCGGCGCCGCCGAAGCGCGCCAGATCCACGCCGTGCTGGTCGCCTCCAGCGTGGAGGATCCGGGCGAGCGCGCGCGCGCGCTGCAGGCCTACGACGCCGAGCTGGCGCGGGTGCAGCCGGCCGACGACGCGCGGCGAGCGGCGTTCTCGAGGCGCCAGGCCGATCTGGTCGCCGCCTGGCCGGCCGCTGGCGGCGGTCGCGACCACCCAGGGCTCGCGGAAGCGCTGGAGGCGCAGCGGCGCGAATTCTGGTCCGACTCACCGTCCGGCGCGGCGAAGTCGGCCGTCCCCGCTTCCTTGCATCCGCCGGGCTCTGTCGATGGAGGTCCACGATGAGGATCGATCGTTCATCCGCGCCGCGGTCGGCATGGCGCCGGTACCTGCGCATCGCGCTCGCCGCCGCCACCACGCAACTGCTCGTGCTGCCGGCGCAGGCCGGCTGGTTCCAGTGGGACATGGTCGAGTTGCCCGCGGACAGCGGCGCCGCCTGCGGCAACGGCTCACCCTATCGCTTCTTCGTCAACCGGACGCCGCTGTCGGCCGACATGGTGATCGTCTTCGAGGGCGGGGGCGCGTGCTGGGACCAGCGTGCCTGTGAAGGGCAGGGGCGCCTGGCGGCAGCCAACCCGAACGGCATCCCGCCGAATTACATGCAGACGGCGAGCACGGCCTTCGGCCTGGTCACGCCGTTCAATGCCCGCAACAGCCCCGAACGCGTTCGCACGCAGAGCTGGAACATGGTGTTCCTGCCGTACTGCACCGGCGACACGCACACTGGAAGCCGGGTCACGGTGTACGACGACGCCGATCCGGCTCAGCCACGCGTGCAGTACCACCGAGGGCAGGCCAATATCGCCGCCGCGGCGCGGTGGCTGCGCGACACGCTCGGCGCGCCGGGGCAGCTGCTGCTGACAGGCTATTCGGCTGGCGGCGTTGGGTCGACCGCGAACTACGCCGTGGTTCGCGACACGCTCGAGCCGACCGGCCAGGTCTCGCTGCTGGCCGATTCGGGCCCGCTGATGCCGGCGCCCCGCGGCGGGACCCCCGAGACCTACCCGTCCTTGCCCTTGCACGAGCGGATCCGCGAAGCCTGGGGGCTCGATGGCCCGGACGGCCTGGTGACGCGCTTCGGCTCGCGGCTGGTCGGATTCGACCCGGACGACCTCGGCTCGGTCAATCGGGCGCTCGCGCTGACCTTTCCGAATGACGGCCTGGCCTACACGGTCTTCGATCTGGACGCCAACTTCTCGGCATTCAGCTACGAGAAGTTCTACGACGACATCGCGCAGGCGCCGAACCAGGTGGCCTATCGACGAGCCTTGTTCAGCCGCTGGTGGCCGGACCTGGCGCGCTGGACCGGCGAGCTCGATGGCCTCGGCAATGCCCACTACTACGTCCCGTACTTCAGGAACTTCAACGATTCGCACTGCGCGACGATCATCGACTTCTCGGGCACCGGCATCGAATCCGCCGGCGTGCCTTCGCTGGCCAGCTTCGTCGACAACCTGCTCGACCGAGGAACGCCCGTGAAGCTGGTCGAACCCGACAACCGCGATGACTTCACCCAGCCGCTGTCGCCTTTCATGCGGCTGATCAAGCTCCTCGACCGGCTGTTCTGACAACGGCCGCCTTGTCGACGCCCTCGGGCGCGACATGGGACAATGGCTGCGTGAAGCAGGCCAGACCGCCGCTGGCGCGAGCACCGAAAGGTGGCGCTGGAGGAAGGTCCGGACTGCACAGGGCAGCGTAGGAGTTAACGGCTCTCCACCGCGAGGTGAGGATCAGAGCAACAGAGACGAGTCAGCGCGGAGCGCCCGGGGCGGGTGTTCTGTGAGCCGCCGGCATCAGCCGGCAGGCCTGTACGGCGCGAGCCGGACAGGCCCGGGCGCGAGCCCGGGCTTCACAGTCACCCAACGCGGGGCGAACGCCCCGCGTTGGGTGAAACGGGCAATCTCTACGCGCAGCAACACCGAATAGGCCGGCATCGAGGTGGCCCGCGGAGCCGGCGGGTAGGTGGCACCGAGCCGGGTGGGCGACCCCCGGCCCAGACGAATGGCGGTCACGCGGCGGCCCGCGCGAGCGGGCGGCGGCGCACAGAATCCGGCCTACCGGCCTGCTTCACACACCCTGCCTGCGGGCCCGGATCACGCCGGCACGACGAGGCGGTGCTGCGCCTGCCAGCGCAGCCCGGCCGGGGCATCGGCCGGCGCCGGCTGCAGCCGCATCGCCAGCGCGCGGCGAGCCTCCTCGTCGAGCCGGCGCCACAGGAAGTCGCCCGCGTTGCCCGGGTCGCCGTCGACGAAGAGCTGCGAGCCGACCTCGCCGAAGCTCGCGTGGCGCAGCTTGACATGGATGTGCGGCGTGCGCCCGGGGTAGGGGACAGGCCGGATCGTCCGCAGGCGAACGAGTCCGTCGCCGGCCGTGGTGGCGGCACCGAAACCCTGGAATCCGGGGTCGAAGCCACCCTCGTCGGCCGGCTGGCGCGGGTGACGGTAGGCCGCCAGCGCGTCGCATTGCCAGATCTCGACTTCGGCGCCGTCGACGACGCGGCCATCGCGGTCGACGACCTGCAGCGCCAGCGCCAGGTGCTCGCCGCGCGCGGGCGCGGCGTGCGTGGCGACGCGCGTGAGGTCGGCATCCCAGCCGCCGGCGGCGAAGGGGCCGGCGTCGCGCCAGCGGCGCGACGGGTAGAACGGCCCGTCGGTCATGCCCGGGAGCACGCGCAGCGCCGCGGCCAGCGCCGGCGCCCCGGTCGTCGCGCCCGGCACGAGCGCGATCGCCGAGGCCAGGCCGAGCAGCCGACGGCGGCTGCGGGCCGGCGCACCTGCGGCCGGGGCCTGCGTCGCCGGCGCGGCCCCGTCGATGCCAGGGGCAGGGGACGGCGGGGTCGGCTTCTGGTCGCGTCTCATGCGGCATTGGAGCATCGCCGGCCGGACCCTGCCTACACTCGGGTCTTCGCTCGCCGATGAACCCCGACGCCTCGACCCTCTGGCGCGGTCCGCGCTGGTCGCTGGCCCTGCTGCTCGCCGCGCTGAGCACGCTCGGGCCGTTCTCGATCGACACCTACCTGCCGGCCTTCGCCGGCATCGGCGAGTCGCTCGGCGCCACGCCGGTCGAGATGCAGCAGACGCTGTCGAGCTACCTGCTCGGCTTCGCGGCGATGAACCTGTTCCACGGCGCGCTGGCGGACAGCTTCGGGCGCCGCCCGGTCGTGCTCGCGGGGATCGCGGTCTTCACGCTGGCGTCGGCCGGCTGCGCGATGGCGCCGTCGATCGGCTGGCTGGTGGCGTTGCGCGGCTTGCAGGGGCTGTCGGCCGGAGTCGGCACGGTGGTCGCGCGTGCGATCATCCGCGACATGTTCCCGCCCGCCGAGGCGCAGCGGGTCATGTCGCAGGTGACGATCTACTTCGGCATCGCGCCGGCGGTGGCGCCGGTGGTCGGTGGCTGGCTGTTCGTGCTCGCGGGCTGGCGCTCGATCTTCTGGTTCCTCGCCGTCGTCGGCGCGCTGCTGGCGTGGCTGAACTGGCGCGCGCTGCCGGAGACGCTGCATGCCAGCCAGGTGCAACGCTTCGCGCCGCGGCCGCTGCTGGCGGGCTACCGCCAGATGCTCGGCAGCGCGCGATTCATGATGCTGGTGCTGGCCAGCGGGCTGCCGTTCAACGGCTTGTTCCTGTACGTGCTGGCGTCGCCGGTCTTCATGGGCGAGCTCCTGGAGCTGGCCCCGACGCAGTTCTTCTGGCTGTTTCTGGCCAGCATCGGCGGCATCATGACCGGCGCCTGGGTGTCGGGTCGGCTGGCCGGGCGCATGCAGTTGCGCCGGCAGGTGCAGCATGGTTTCGCGGTCATGCTCGCGGTGTCGGTGATCAACGTCGCGCTGAATGCGACGCTGCCGCCGCACCCGGCGTGGGCGCTGCCGCCGATCGCGGTCTTCGCCTTCGGCTGGGCGCTGGTGATGCCGGCGGTGACGCTGATGGTGCTCGACGAGGTGCCCGAGCGACGCGGCATGGCGTCGTCGCTTCAGGCCTGCATCGCCAGCGTCGCCAACGCCGTAGTCGCCGGGCTGCTGGTGCCGCTGGTCATGCATTCGACCATCGCGCTGGCGCTGGCTTCGGCCGGGTTGACCCTGATCGGGGTGCTGGCCTGGGCCTGGGTTCGACCACGGCTGCGGCGCGCGCCGCCCTCCTCCTCGTCCTGAGGCTCAAGTTGGCCGCTGCCGCGCCGATGCCCAGGGCATGGACCCGAACAAGCCGTCCGATGGCCTCGCACTGGCCCCGTGGCGCTGGATCGCGGGTGCCGCGCTGGCGCTGGTGGCCACCAGCGCGGCGGCCGATGCAGTGCCGGCCGGAGGCGGCGGCGCCGGCGAGCAAGGTGCGTCGGCCGACTCGGCAGGCAGCGCCGACGCGGCGGGCGCCGCCCGTATCCCCGCTCCGGCCGCCGATCCGATGACGCAGCTCAAGCAGCGGCTGCAGCAGGTGCTCGATGCACGGCTGGCCCGCGATGCGCGCGGCACGCACGAGCTTCAGCTGCCACTGCGCAGCGTGTCGGCGGCGCCGCGCCGCAAGGCCCCCGCCGCCGGCGCGCGCGCCGGCACCGAGCCGGCCTGGGGCTACGGCGGAAGCAATGGCCCGGCTCGCTGGGGCGAGCTCGACCCGGCCTGGTCGCTGTGCGCGCGCGGGCGTCGCCAGAGCCCGATCGACCTGCGCGACGGCATCGCCGTCGATCTGCAGCCGGTGCGTTTCGACTACCGCCCGGGGGGATTCGAGGTCGTCGATACCGGGCGCACGGTGCGCGTCGACCTCGATGCCGGCAGCGCGATCGAGGTCGGCGGCCGGCGCTACGCGCTGCAGCAGCTGCAGTTCAGGCGCCCGTCGGAGGAGCGCGTCGACGGGCGCCAGTCCGAGATGTCGGTGCAGATGCTGCATCGCGACGCCGATGGCCGGATCGCGATCGTCGCCGTGCTGCTCGACGAGGGCCCGGCGCTGCCGCTGGTGCAGCAGGTCTGGGCCGACCTGCCACTCGAGCGCGATCTGCCGGTGCCGGGCAGCGCCGCGATCGACCCCGCGGGCCTGCTGCCGCCCGAGCGCGGCTACGCCACCTACCTGGGCTCGCTGACGACGCCGCCGTGCACCGAGGGCGTGCTGTGGATCGTGATGCGGCAGCCGATGACGGCGTCGCGCGCGCAGATCGACATCTTCGCGCGCCTGTACCCGATGAACGCGCGCCCGCTGCAGGATGCGGCCGGGCGCCTGATCAAGCAGTCGGCTGCGGCCGATTGATCGCCCCGGCCGCGCCGGGCCGAACCCGCATGCGGATCGAGGCCCCGATCAGGCACCGGGCGGCGGCCGCCTGCGGCCGGTAAGCAGCAGCGGCCACAGCCACAGGCTGGCCAGCCAGAGCAGCAGCCTCGCCGGGCGCAGCGGGCGCGTCTCGTGCTGCGCCACGCGCACGAACAGCAGCACGGCGCCGGCGACGACGTGCAGCAGCAGCGCGCCGTACAGCCCGGCGCGCAGTGCATAGCTGTCGGCCACCAGGTCGGCGGCCAGGCGCGCGATCAGCGCCGCCACCGGCACCGACAGCAGCAGCGCGAGCGCGAGCCCCGCGAGCGCGTGGCGCAACTTCCACAGCGGGTCGTCGTCGAGCATCGGTGCGCAGCTGCGCAGCCTGTCAGGCCGTCGGCGGACCGCCGAGCCGCGGGTCGCGCGGTAGCGCGATGGCGTGCGCCTGCAGGCAGCGCGCCAGCGCGCCGCGGTCGACCGGACGCAGCAGGGTCTCGGCCGCGCCGGCGAGCTGCATGCGAACGCGGTCGGTGTGGTGGCGTGCATCGCCGATCGCGAACACCGGCGTGTCCGCCAGCCCGGGCAGCGCGCGAAGCTGCTGGCACAGCTCGGGCACCTCGTCGCGCTGCGCGCCGATGCCCAGCAGCACCGCGGCGTAGCGTCGCTTGCGCGCCATCGTCAGCGCGTCGACGCTGCCGAGGGCCACGCGCGGATGGAAGCCGAAACCCTCCAGCACCATGCAGATCGTGGCGCGCGACTCGACCTGCGGCTCCAGCACCAGCACGTCGATCGGCGCCTCCTGTCCGTCCGGGATCGCGCGCCGCTGCGAGCGCAACTGGCGCTGGCGCACCTTGGCGCGGCGCTCGGCCTTGGCGCGCTGGCGGTCCGGGGCCTGGGCCGCCAGCGCGGCGAGCAGGGCCGGGTCGAGCGCGGCCAAGGCCTTCGGCCCGAGCGCCTCGCGCACTGAGGCGGGGAGTGCCGCGGCGCCGGCAGCCAGCGCGCCGCTGCCGACCGCTGCCGGCCCTGCGGCCGCGCCGGCCGGCGCCGCACCCGAACCGGCGCTGCTGGCATCGGCGCGCGGCGCCCGTGGCGCATTCCGCGCAGCCGGTGAAGGAGGCGCAGGAGGCGCTGAGGTCGGGTATTCGGGCGTGCTGGCGTCCAGCGCCGGCCAATCCAGCTCGGCGGCCGGCGGGCGCGGTGGCTCCGGTGTGGGCGCAGCGGAAGGCGGCCCGCAGGAGCGCGTCGCGGCGCGGCCGCGGTCCCGGCGCGGCGCGGCGAGCTGCGAGGTCGGCAGCGCGGCGTCGCGCAGCGACAGGATCCAGTCCCGCTCGGCGGGCTCGTCGCCCTGCCGGGGAGGCCGCGGCAGGCTGGGCCCGTCCATCGTCGGCCCGGCCTCGCGCGCCGGCACCGCGTCCGACCCCGTCCCGGGCAACGTATCGACGAGGTAGGGCATCGGCTCGGTGTCGGTCTCCTCGGTCGCGGCGCGTGCGGCCTCGGGGCTCGGTGCACGCGGGTCGCCGATCCCGACCGGGCGGCCGCGATCGGGCGTGCCGGCGTCTGGCGCGTCTCCGCGCAGCGCGGCCTGGCAGCGGAAGCAGTGGCTTCGCGTGCGCACGTTGATCGTCTCGCACGCCGGGCAGCGCATGACCAGCGGCGCGCCACACGCGCGGCAAACCCGGGCGTCGGGTGCATTGAGCACCTCGCAGGCCGGGCAAAGGTCCATCGACAGGCGTTGCACCACCGCGTTCGGGCCTTCGGATCGTTGCGCGCGCCCCCCGGGCGCCTCCCAGCCCGCAGCGTACTGCAAACGGAGCTGGTGCTAGCGGGCCCGGGATTCGTCAGGGCGCTGCCGATCATCAAGCGATGCTTTCAATGCGGGGCGCAGGTCTTTGTTTTGCATGACATTTTTCTCGATAACACTTGCCGTTACCACTCTAAGTGGTTGATTTGAATCGACTTTTCTCGCGCCCGGCGTTGACCGCCGCCAGCGGGCTGGAGTAAAGTGTCGATTCGTGGGAAATTCTGTCCAAAAGTGGGTGTCCAGGGGTGTCGGAGATCGTATTCCAGGGAACGTCGGCGCTGGCGCTCGATGCCAAGGGGCGTCTGACGGTCCCGGTGCGCCAGCGCGACCTGCTGCTGCAGGCCTGCGAGGGCCGGCTGACGCTGACCAAGCATCCCGAAGGCTATCTGTGGGTGCTGCCGCGCCCGCGCTGGGAGGTCACGCGCGAGCGCCTGCTCGGCATGAGCATGGAGGCCGACGCCTGGCGGCGCGTCTTCATCGGCAGCGCGGTCGATGTCGAGATCGACGGCGCGGCGCGCATCCTGGTGCCGCCCGAGCTGCGCCAGTTCGCCGGCCTGCGCAAGGACGTGCTGCTGATCGGCAATGGCCGCGTGCTCGAGCTGTGGGATGCGGCCAGCCACTCGGCGACCGAGGCGCGGTTGCTGGCGCAGCCGATGCCGGCCGAGATCCGGAGCCTGGTGCTGTGACGCGCCGCCAGCCGGCTGCGCCGCACCGCGGTCGCGGCGCGCCGCCACGGCCCGCCGTGGCGGCGGCCGCCGCAGCGCCGCAAGCCTCGCGCGAATCGCAGGCGCCGGGCGCGGACGCTGCACGCGCGCCGCATACCACCGTGCTGCTGCGCGAGGCGGTCGACGCGCTCGTCACCGATGCCGACGGCTTCTATGTCGACGGCACCTACGGGCGCGGCGGCCACGCGCGCGCGATCCTGGCGCGGCTGTCGGCGCGCGGCCGGCTGCTGGCCTTCGACAAGGATCCGCAGGCGGTCGCGGCCGCGCTGCGCGAGCTGGCGGACGCGCGCTTCGAGATCGTGCACGCGGGCTTCGACACGCTCGCCGAGGCGCTCGCCGCGCGCGGTGTCGGCCGCGTCCAGGGTGTGCTGCTGGACCTGGGCGTCAGCTCGCCGCAGCTCGACGACCCGGCGCGCGGCTTCAGCTTCCGCTCCGATGCGCCGCTGGACATGCGCATGGACACGACCCGTGGCGAGACCGCCGCGGACTTCCTGGCCCGCGCCGACGTGCGCACCCTGACACAGGTGATCCGCGACCATGGTGATGAACGGTTTGCTCACCCGATTGCAAAGGCGCTTGTTGCTCGCCGGCAGGCAGGCACCCCTGTTCGCACCACCGGCGAGCTGGCCGCGCTCGTGGCGCGCATCGTCAAGACCCGCGAGCCGGGCCAGGACCCTGCGACGCGCACGTTTCAGGCTCTTCGGATTCACGTCAACGCCGAGCTCGAGAGCCTCGAAGCGGGGCTGAACGCGGCGCTGCGCGTGCTGGCGCCCGGGGGACGTCTGGTCGTGATCAGCTTCCACTCGCTGGAGGACCGCATCGTCAAGACCTTCGTCGCGCGCGAGAGCCGCGACGTGCCCGATCGCCGCGCTCCGTTCGCGCCGCCGCGCCCGCTGCGGCTGCGCGCGCTGGCGCGCGTGCGCCCGGCCGCCGCCGAGGTCGCGGCCAACCCGCGTGCGCGCTCGGCGCTGATGCGTGTGGCCGAGCGCACCGCGGTGGCGTGACCCGGACGCGTGCGATGCGGCTGAACCTGCTGCTGCTCGTGGCGCTGCTGGCGAGCAGCCTCGTGCTCGTGCACACCGCCTACGAATCGCGCCGGCTGTTCTCGGCGCTGGACCGCGAGCGCGCGCAGGCGCGGGCGCTCGCGGTCGAGCACCAGCGTCTTCAGGCCGAACGCCAGCTGCAGGCCGCGCCGGCGCGTGTCGAGCAGGTCGCGCGTGCCAGGCTCGGGATGCGCATGGCCACGCCCGCGGTCACCGAATATGTCGTCGACCCACTGGCGTCGCAGGGCCAGGGAGCGAGCCGGTGATCGGTGCACGCGGCCTCGGCAAGGCGGCACGAGCGACGCGCGAGGCCGCGACGGGCGCGCGCAGCGCGCGACTGATCGGGCGCGGCCTGCCCGGTGCGCGCAGCATGCCGAACTCGACCAGCCCGTTGCTGGCCTCACGCACCCCGCCCGGGCGCTCGCAGTTCGTCGTCGCGCTGCTGGCGCTGGCCTTCCTCGCGCTGGCCGCGCGCGCAGTCTGGGTCCAGTGGGTCGACGCCGACTTCTACCAGCGCCAGGGCGACAAGCGCGTCGTGCGCAACGAGGATGTCCCGGCCGGGCGCGGGCGCATCCTGGACCGCCATGGCGCGCTGCTGGCGACCAGCGTGCCGGCGATCGACCTCGTCGCCGACCCGCAGCTCTTCGCCGCCGATGCCGCGCAGCGGCGCACGCTCGCGCGCCTGGCCGGGATGACGCCGGCGGCGCTCGAACGCCGGTTGGACAGCCCGTCGCGCTTCGTCTACCTCAAGCGCGGGCTCGACGCCGAGCTGCGCGAGCGCATCGACGCGATCGGCCTGCCGGGGCTGCGCGTCGAGGCCTCGCTGCGCCGCAGCTACCCGGCCGGGGCGTCGGTGGCGCCGATCGTCGGCTTCACCGACGTCGAGCGCAAGGGCCTGGAGGGGATCGAGCTGGTGCTGGACACCGCGCTGAGCGGGCACGACGGCGCGCGCACCGTGGTGCGCGACCGTTACGGCCGCGTCGTCGAGCAGCTCGGCGACGCGCTCGCGCCGCGCGACGGGCAGGACCTGAGGCTGTCGATCGACCTCGCGGTGCAGCACCATGCCTACCAGCGGCTGCGCGACGCGGTCGCCGCGCGGCGTGCGCGCAGCGGCAGCGCGGTCGTGCTCGACGCGCGCAGTGGCGAGATCCTGGCGCTGGCCAACATCTCGAGCGCCGACCCCGCCGCGCGCGGCCGCGCCGCCGCGGCGGCGCGGCGCAACCGCGCGCTGACCGACATCTTCGAGCCCGGATCGACGGTCAAGCCGTTCACGATCGCGCTGGCGCTGCAGCGCGGCGTGCCGGCCGGCCGCATCGTCGATACCGGCGACGGGACGATCCGCATCGCCGGCGCGACGATCCGCGACCACCGCCCGCACGGGGCGCTGACGGTGTCCGAGGTGCTGCAGAAGTCGAGCAACGTCGGCACCGTCAAGCTCGCGCAGCAGATCCCGTCGGCCGAGCTGTGGCGGATGCTGTCGGCGGTCGGGATCGGGCACAAGCCGGCGCTCGAGTTTCCCGGCGTGGCCACCGGGGTGCTGCGCCCGCACGCGGGCTGGCGGCCGGTCGAGCACGCGACGATGAGCTACGGCTACGGGCTGTCGCTGAGCCTGCTGCAGCTCGCGCGCGCCTACACCGTATTCGCCAACGACGGCGTGCTGCTGCAACCGACGCTGCGCGCGCGCGACGACGGCGCCGCAGCGGCGCCCGGCACGCGCGTGATCGCGCCCGAGGTCGCGCGCCAGGTGCGCGCCATGCTGCGCCTGGCCACCGGCGCCGGCGGCACGGCGCCGAAGGCGCAGGCGCAGGGCTACTCGGTGGCCGGCAAGACCGGCACCGCGCGCAAGCAGGAGGGACGGGGCTACGCGGCCGGCAAGTACCGCTCCTCCTTCGTCGGGCTGGCGCCGGCCGACGACCCGCGCATCGTCGTCGCGGTGATGATCGACGAACCGCAGGGTGCGGTGTTCTACGGCGGCGAGGTCGCCGCACCGGTCTTCGCCGAGATCGTCCAGCATACGCTGCGCCAGCTCGGCGTGGCGCCCGATCTGGACGTCGTGCCGGCGATCCATGCCGCGCCGGCGGTGGAGGAGAGTCTGTGAGCCCGCCCGCACGGCCGTATCCCCTGGCGAGCCCGCAGGACGCGGCGCAGTGGCTGCGCGGCCGCGTCCGCGGCACGCTGCGCGCCGACAGCCGCAGCGTGCGCCCGGGCGACGGCTTCGTCGCCTGGCCCGGGCAGCGCAGCGACGGCCGCGGCTATGTCGGCGCGGCGCTGGCCAGCGGGGCGGCGGCCTGCCTGGTCGAGGCCGACGGCGTCGACGCCTTCGGCTTCGACGACCCGCGCATCGGCGCGCTGCCGGGGTTGAAGGCCGCCGCGGGTGCGGTCGCCGACGCCTTCTTCGGCCAGCCGGGCGCGGCGCTGGACATCGTCGCCACCACCGGCACCAACGGCAAGACCTCGACCGCGTGGTGGGTCGCGCAGGCGCTGGCGGCGCTCGGCGGGCGTTGCGGGCTGATCGGCACGCTGGGTGTCGGCGAGCCACCGGCGGCCGACGGCGGCGCCGGTGCGCTGCCGCTCGAGCCGACCGGCCTGACGACCCCCGACCCGGTGACGCTGCACGCGACGCTGCGCCGCTTCGTCGACGCCGGCTTCACCGCCTGTGCGATCGAGGCGTCGTCGATCGGCGTCGACGAGCAGCGGCTGGAGGCGCTGCCGATCGGCGTCGCGCTGTTCACCAACTTTACGCAGGACCACCTCGACTACCACGGCAGCATGGACGCGTACTGGGCCGCCAAGCGCAGGCTGTTCGCGTGGCCGGGGCTGCGTGCGGCGGTGCTCAACGTCGACGACCCGGCGATCGCTGCGATGCACGACGAGCTCGCCGCCTCGCCGCTGGACCTGTGGCCGTACGCGGCCGGCCGTGACGCGCGGCTGTGCGCGCGCGGCGTGCGCTATGTCGATGGCGCACTCGCGTTCGAGGTCGTCGAGACGCCGCCCGGTGCCGCGCCGCAGCCGCCGGTGGCAGTGCGCAGCCGGCTCGTCGGCGGCTTCAACGTCGGCAACCTGCTGGGCGTGCTCGGCGTGCTGCGCGCGCTCGGCGTGCCGCTGGCCGAGGCGGCGGCGGTCGTCCCGCGCCTGGGCCCGGTCCCCGGGCGGCTGCAGCGCGTGCCGGCGGCTGCGGGCACGCGCGCGCCGGAGGTACTGGTCGACTATGCGCACACGCCCGATGCGCTGGCCAAGGCGCTGGAGTCGCTGCGGCCGCTCGCGGCCGCGCGCGGCGGGCGGCTGTGGTGCGTCTTCGGTTGCGGTGGCAACCGCGATGCCGCCAAGCGCCCGCGCATGGGTGCGGCGGCCGAGGCGCTCGCCGACCGCGTCGTGCTGACGAGCGACAACCCGCGCGGCGAGGCGCCGGAGGCGATCCTGGCGCAGATCGCCGCCGGGCTGCAGCGGCCTGCCGCGGCGATCGTGATCGAGAACCGGCGCGAGGCGATCCGCCATGCGGTGGCGGCCGCCGCGCCCGAGGATGTAGTGCTGGTGGCCGGCAAGGGGCACGAGACGACGCAGGAGGTCGCCGGCGTCAAGCACCCGTTCTCCGACGTCGACGAGGTCGCGGCGGCGCTGGACGCCGCGGCGCAGGGGGCGCGGCCATGATGGCGCTGGCGACCGCGCACGCGCTGCTGCCGGGGTCGCGTCTTGTCGGCGACCCGTCGACGCTGATCGGGCGCGTGCACAGCGATACGCGCACGCTGCGCGCCGGCGACCTGTTCGTCGCACTGAAGGGCGCGCGCTTCGACGGCCACGACTACCTGGCGCAGGCGCGCGACGCCGGTGCGGTGGCGGCGATCGCCGAGCGCGGGTTGGCCGAAGCGGGACTGGCCGGGCTCGAGGTCGACGACACGCTGGCGGCGCTGCAGGTGCTGGCGCGCGGCTGGCGCGCCGGGCTGCTGATGCCGCTGATCGCGGTCACCGGCAGCAACGGCAAGACGACCGTGACGCAGATGATCGGCGCGATCCTGCGCGCCTGGGTCGGCGCCGATGCGCTGGCGACCGAGGGCAACCTCAACAACCATATCGGCGTGCCGCTGACGCTGCTGCGGCTGCGGCCGACGACGCGCGCCGCGGTGGTCGAGCTCGGCACCAACCACCCGGGCGAGATCGCCGAGCTGGCGGCGATCGCGGCGCCGACCGTCGCCCTGGTCAACAACGCGCAGCGCGAGCACCAGGAGTTCCTGCACGGCGTCGAGGCGGTCGCGCGCGAGAACGGTGCCGTGCTGCAGGCCCTGCCGCCGGCCGGCACGGCGGTCTTCCCGGCCGCCGACGACTTCGCGCCGCTGTGGCGCGAGCTGGCCGCCGGTCGCCGCCTGATGCGATTCGGCTGGGACGAGCGTGCCGAGGTCTGGGCGCATGCGCTGTGGCAGGAGGGCTACTGGGCGGTCGCGCTGCACACGCCGGCCGGCGTCGCCGACCTGGCGCTGGACCTGGCCGGCCGCCACAACGTGCACAACGCGATGGCGGCGGCCGCCGCCGCGCTGGCCGCCGGGGCGCCGCTGGCGGCAGTGGTCGACGGGCTGGAGGGCTTCGAGTCGGTGGCCGGGCGCTCGGCCGTTCGCACGCTGCACTGGCGCGGCCGGCGCGTGACGCTGGTCGACGACAGCTACAACGCCAACCCCGACTCGGTGCTGGCGGCGATCGACACGCTGGCCGCGCTGCCCGGGCCGCGCTGGCTGGTGCTCGGCGACATGGGCGAGGTCGGCGACCAGGGGCCGCAATTCCACGCCGAGGTCGGCGCCCAGGCGGCGGCGCGCGGCATCGAGTCGCTGTGGTGCGCCGGCGCGCAGACCGCGCATGCGGCCGCGGCCTTCGGGCCGGCGGCGCGGCGCTTCGACGACGCGGCGGCGCTGGCGGCGGCGCTCGCCGACGCGCCCGAGGCGGCGTCGCTGCTGGTCAAGGGGTCGCGCTTCATGCGCATGGAGCGCGTCGTGCGCGCGATCGACGACGACGCGGCGCGCGAGGCCGCCTCCGGTGGTGCGCTGGAGGGCGGGGCATGCTGCTGAGCCTGTCGCAGTGGCTGGCCGCGCTCTACCCGGAGCAGCTCGGCTTCCTGCGCGTCTTCCAGTACCTGACCTTCCGCGCCGTGCTGGCGGCGATGACGGCGCTGCTGATCGGGCTCGCGTTCGGCCCCTGGGTGATCCGGCGCCTGGCCGAGCTCAAGGTCGGGCAGCCGGTGCGCGCCTACGGCATGCAGACCCACCTGGCCAAGAGCGGCACGCCGACCATGGGCGGGGTGCTGATCCTGATCGGGATCGCGGTGTCGACGCTGCTGTGGTTCGACTGGGGCAACCGCTTCGTCTGGATCGTGATGCTGGTGACCTTCGGCTTCGGCGCCATCGGCTGGGTCGACGACTGGCGCAAGGTGGTGCAGAAGAACCCCGAGGGCATGCGATCGGCGGAGAAGTATTTCTGGCAGTCGGTGATCGGGCTGGTGGCGGCGGCCTACCTCGCGTTCGCGGTCTCGGAGTCGTCCAACCTGCGCGTGTGGGAGCTGTTCGTGCGCTGGGTCGGCAGCGGCTTCACGACCTCGCTGCCGCCGCAGGCCGACCTGATGGTGCCGTTCTTCAAGACCGTCAGCTACCCGCTGGGCGTGCTCGGCTTCATCGCGCTGAGCTACTTCGTCATCGTCGGCGCGAGCAATGCGGTCAACCTGACCGACGGCCTGGACGGGCTGGCGATCATGCCGGTGGTGCTGGTCGGCTCGGCGCTGGGGGTCTTCGCGTATGTGGTCGGCAACGCCAACTTCTCGCGCTACCTGCTGTTCCCCTACATCCCGGGCGCGGGCGAGCTGCTGATCTTCTGCGCCTCGATGGCCGGCGCGGGGCTGGCTTTCCTGTGGTTCAACGCCCACCCGGCGCAGGTTTTCATGGGCGATGTCGGCGCGCTCGCGCTCGGCGGCGCGCTGGGCACGATCGCCGTCATCACGCGGCAGGAGATCGTGCTCGGGATCATGGGCGGCGTGTTCGTGCTCGAGGCGCTGTCGGTGATGGCGCAGGTGGCCTGGTTCAAGTGGACGCGCCGGCGCACCGGCACCGGGCAGCGCATCCTGCTGATGGCGCCGCTGCACCACCACTACGAGAAGAAGGGCTGGGCCGAGACGCAGGTCGTCGTGCGCTTCTGGATCGTCACGATGCTGCTGTGCCTGGTGGGCCTGGCGAGCCTGAAGCTGCGCTGAGGGACGACGCGATGCAGCCCCCCGCCACCACCTGCGCGCCGCCCGGGCCCGCCGCGACTCCCGGCGCAGCCCCCGCGGCGGCACCGGCGGCCGAATGGCTGCGCGGACTGGACCTGCTCGTGCTCGGCCTCGGGCACTCGGGGCTGGCGATGGCGCGCTGGTGCGCGCGCGCCGGCGCGCACGTGACGGTGTGGGACTCGCGCGAGTCGCCGCCGCAGGCCGCGGCGCTGGGCGACGCCGGCCGCCTCGTCGGCGGGGTGCTGGACGGCGCGCGCGCGGCCGAATTCCAGCTCGTGCTCAAGAGCCCGGGGCTGGCGCCGCACGACCCGCGCATCGCGCCACTGCTGGCGGCGGCGCGTGGGCGCGGTGTCGCGGTGCTGGGCGAGCTCGACCTGTTCGCGCGCGCGCTGGCGGACCTGCGGACGGGTTGCGGCTACGCGCCCCGGCTGCTCGCGGTCACCGGCACCAACGGCAAGACGACGACGGCGTCGATGACCGCGCGGCTGGTCGAGCGCGCCGGGCAGCGCGTCGCGCTGGCCGGCAACGTCGGGCCGACCATGCTCGACACGCTGGCGTCGACGCTCGCGCAGCCGCAGGACGACTGGCCCGAGGTCTGGGTGCTCGAGCTGTCGAGCTTCCAGCTCGAGGGCGGCGGCGACGGTGCCAGGGAATTCGAGCCCGACGCCGCGGCAGTGCTCAACCTGACGCAGGACCATCTCGACTGGCATGGCACGATGGACGCCTACGTCGCGGCCAAGGGGCGCATCTTCGGTGCCCGCGGGACGATGGTCCTGAACCGCGACGATGCGCGCGTCGCGGCGATGCGACCGGCGCCGCCGGTCGCCGCGAAGGGGCGCAAGCCGCCGCCGCCGCGGACGGTGCTGAGCTTCGGGCTGGATGCGCCGGCGCATCCGGGCGACTTCGGCCTCGTCGTCGAATCCGGCATCGCGTGGCTCGCGCGCGCGCTGCCGGCCGACGAGACCGATCGGCCGCGCAAGGGCGAGTCGACCGAGCTGCACCTGCAGCGGCTGATGCCGGCCGACGCGATGCGCGTGCGCGGCCGCCACAATGCCGCCAACGCGCTGGCCGCGCTCGCGCTGGCGACGGCGATCGGCTGCCCGCTGGCGCCGATGCTGCACGCGCTGCGCGAATATCGCGGCGAGCCGCACCGCGTCGAGCCGGTCGGCGCGGTCGGCGGCATCGAGGCCTTCGACGACAGCAAGGGCACCAATGTCGGCGCCACCGTCGCCGCGCTCGAAGGGCTGGGCGCCGACCTCGCGCCGGCGCGCATCGCGGTCATCCTCGGCGGCGACGGCAAGGGGCAGGACTTCGCGCCGCTGGCCGCGCCGGTGGCGCGCTTCGCGCGCGCGGTGGCGCTGATCGGGCGCGACGCACCGGCGGTCGAAGCGGCGCTGCAGGCTTGCGGCGTGCCGCTGCAGCGCCACGCGACGCTGCAGGACGCGACCGCGTGGTGCTTCGCGCAGGCCAGGCCGGGCGACGCCGTGCTGCTGAGCCCGGCGTGCGCGAGCCTGGACATGTTCCGCGACTATGCGCAGCGCGCCGAGGTCTTCGTCGCCGCGGTGCAGTCGCTGGCGGCCGAGCGCGGGGAGGTGGCATGACCGGCCGCTCCCGCACGCCCGTCCCGCAGCGCGCAGCGCGGAGGGACGTTCGATGATCGCGCTGGCGCGGCTGCGCGCGTGGGGCGAGGCGCGACGCGCCGCGGCGCCGCTGCCGGTGCGCACCCGCGTCGACGCCGCCGGCAGCGCGCCGACGACGCTGCTCGCCTTCGACCGCGCGCTGGTGCTGGTGGCGCTGGCGCTGGCGCTGGCGGGCCTGGTGATGGTCTACTCGGCGTCGATCGCGCTGCCCGACAACCGCAAGTTCGCCGGCTATGCGCCGACGCATTTCCTCGGCCGGCACGCGCTGGCGATCGCGCTCGGCGCGGTCGCGGCGCTGGCGGTGGTGCAGGTCCCGATCGCCTTCTGGGAGAGGCACGCGCCGCGGATCTTCGTGCTCGCGCTGGCGCTGCTGGTGGCGGTGCTGCTGCCCTTCGTCGGCGTCGTCGTCAACAACTCGCGGCGCTGGATCCCGCTCGGCTTCATGGCCTTCCAGCCGTCCGAGCTGGCCAAGCTCGCGATCGCGATGTACGCCGCGAGCTACATGGTGCGGCGCATGGCGACGCAGGAGGCGATCTTCCGCGAGCGCTTCTTCCGCGCCGTCTGGCCGATGGTCGTCGCGGTCGCGTTCACCGGCGCGCTGCTGCTGCGCCAGCCCGACATGGGCGCCTTCATCGTGATCGCGGCGATCGCGATGGGCATCCTGTTCCTCGGCGGTGTCAACGCGCGCATGTTCTTCCTCATCGCCGCGGTGATCGTCGCCACCTTCGCGCTGATCATCGCCTTCGACGACCTGCGGCGCGGCCGCATCCTGGCCTACCTCGACCCCTGGAATCCGGCCTACGCGCAGGGAACGGCCTACCAGCTGACGCATTCGCTGATGGCCTTCGGGCGCGGCGGGCTGTTCGGCCAGGGGCTGGGCGCCAGCGTCGAGAAGCTGCATTACCTGCCCGAGGCGCACAACGACTTCCTGCTCGCGGTGATCGGCGAGGAGCTCGGCCTGCTTGGCGTGCTGGCCATCATCGTCGCCATGTTCTGGCTGACGCGGCGCATCTTCGTCATCGGCCGGCAGGCGATCGCGCTGGACCGCGTCTTCGCCGGCCTGATGGTGCAGGGCATCGGCGTCTGGCTCGGCGCGCAGGCCTTCATCAATATCGGCGTCAACCTCGGGCTGCTGCCGACCAAGGGCCTGACGCTGCCGCTGATGAGCTACGGCGGCTCGGCGATGCTGGCCAACCTGGTCGCGCTGGCGCTCGTGGTCCGCGTGGACCTCGAGAACAGGGCCCTCATGCGCGGGGGGCCGAGATGACCCGGCGCCGGGCCGCCCCGAGACGGGTCGCCCCCTCGGGGGGCGGGCACGCAGTGCCCTGGGGGTCGACATGACCCGGCGCCGGGCCGCCCCGAGACGGGTCGCCCCCTCGGGGGGCGGGCACGCAGTGCCCTGGGGGTCGACATGACCCGGCGCCGGGCCGCCCCAAGCCGGGTCGCCCCCTCGGGGGGCGGGCACGCAGTGCCCTGGGGGTCGAAATGACCCACCTCGTCGTCATGGCCGCCGGCACCGGCGGGCACGTGATCCCCGGGCTCGCGGTCGCGCGCGAGATGATCGCGCGCGGCTGGAGCGTGAGCTGGCTCGGCACCACCGGCGGGATGGAGAACCAGCTCGTGCCGCGTGCCGGCATCGCGCTCGACGCGATCGGATTCTCCGGGCTGCGCGGCAAGGGTGCGCTGCACGCGCTGACCGGCGGGCTGCGGCTGCTGCAGGCCTTCTGGCAATGCCTGCGCATCCTGCGCCGGCGCGGTGCCGACGCCGTGCTCGGGATGGGCGGCTATGTCTGCTTCCCGGGCGGGATGATGGCCGCGCTGCTGGGCCGCCCGCTGGTGCTCGTCAACGCCGACGCGGCGCTGCTGCTGAGCAACCGCGCGCTGCTGCCGGTGGCCGACCGCATCGCGTTCGGCTTCGACGGTGCCGATGCGAAGCGTCTGAAGCGCGCGGTCGTGACCGGCAACCCGGTGCGCGCCGAGATCGAGTCGCTGCCGCCGCCGGCCGAACGCTTCGCCGGCCGCCGCGGCCCGCTGCGGCTGCTCGTCGTCGGCGGCAGCCAGGGCGCGAGGCCGCTCAACGAGGCACTGCCGCGGGCGCTGGCGCTGATCGCGCTCGCCGAGCGTCCGCTCGTCACGCACCAGACCGGTCATGCGCATCTCGCCGCCGTGCTCGACGCCTACGACGCCGCCGGCGTCGAGGCCGAGGTCGTCCCCTTCATCGACGACATGGCGGCACGGCTGGCGGCGTGCGACCTGATGGTCTGTCGCGCCGGGGCCGGCACCGTCAGCGAGCTGTGTGCCGCCGGTGTGGCCGCACTGCTGGTGCCGTTCGTCGTCAGCACGACCGCGCACCAGCGCGACAACGCCGCCTGGATGGCGGCGCAGGAGGCGGCGATCCACCTGCCGCAGCCCGAGCTGACGCCCGAGCGCCTGGCCGCGCTGCTTCGCACCCTGGACCGCGACGCGCTGCAGGCGATGGCCGCCAGGGCGCGCGCGCTGGCGCACCCGCATGCCGCGGCGCGCGTGGCCGACGAGATCGCGACGCTGGTTCGCCGGAGGCCGAGTCCATGAAGCATGCCGTCAAGCACATCCACTTCATCGGCGTCGGCGGCGTCGGCATGAGCGGCATCGCCGAGATCCTGCACAACCTCGGCTACACGGTCTCGGGCAGCGACCAGGCCGACAGCGCGACGACGCGGCGGCTGGCGGCGCTGGGCATCCGCGTCTTCGTCGGCCACGATGCGGCGCAGGTCGCGGGCGCCGATGCGGTCGTGACCTCGTCGGCGGTCAAGGGCGACAACCCCGAGGTCCAGGCCGCACGCGCGCGCCGGGTGCCGATCGTTCCGCGCGCGGTGATGCTGGCCGAGCTGATGCGGCTGAAGCAGGGCATCGCGATCGCCGGCACGCATGGCAAGACGACGACGACCTCGCTCGTGACCAGCGTGCTCGCCGAGGCCGGGCTGGACCCGACCTTCGTCATCGGCGGCAAGCTCGAAAGCGCGGGGGCGCACAGCCGGCTCGGCGCCGGCGACTACATCGTCGTCGAGGCCGACGAGAGCGATGCCTCGTTCCTGAACCTGAACCCGGTGCTGGCGGTCGTCACCAATATCGACGCCGACCACATGGACACCTACGGCCACGACCTGTCGCGGCTGCGCGGCGCCTTCGTCGACTTCCTGCACCGCATGCCGTTCTACGGCGCGGCGATCGTCTGCGTCGACGACCCCGGCGTGCGCGCGATCGTGCCGATGCTGTCGCGCCCGGTGGTCGGCTACGGCACCAGCGCCGACGCGCAGGTGCGCGCGGTCGACGTGCGCGCGTTGCCGGGCGGGCAGATGCGCTTCACCTGCCAGCGCCGCAACGGCGCCACGATGCCCGAGCTCGCCGTCACGCTCGCCCTGCCCGGCGAGCACAACGTGCGCAACGCGCTGGCGGCGATCGCGGTGGCGACCGAGCTCGAGCTGCCCGACGCCCCGGTGGTCGCGGCGCTGGCCGGCTTCGCCGGCGTCGGCCGGCGCTTCCAGCGCTGGGGCGAGCTGCCGGTCGCGGCGGCCGCCGGCGGCGGCCAGTTCACGCTGATCGACGACTACGGCCACCACCCGGTCGAGATGGCGGCGGTGATCGCCGCCGCGCGCGGCGCCTTCCCCGGCCGGCGCCTGGTGCTGGCCTTCCAGCCGCACCGCTATACGCGAACGCGCGACTGCTTCGAGGACTTCGTCAAGGTCATGGGGCAGGCCGATGCGCTGCTGCTGACCGAGGTCTACCCCGCCGGCGAGGCGCCGATCGTCGCCGCCGATGGCCGTGCGCTGGCGCGCGCGATCCGGGTCGCCGGGCATACCGAGCCGGTCTTCGTCGACGAGGTCGCCGCGCTGCCGCAGGCGATCGCCGAGTTCGCGCGCGATGGCGACGTCGTCGTCGTGATGGGGGCGGGCAGCATCGGCGGCGTGCCGGCGCAGCTCGCGCATCGGCTGCGCGCCGAAGGGGGCCGCCGATGAACCCGACGCCAGTCCAGCCGGCGGCGATGCCGCAGACGCCGGACCCGCGCGCGCTCGGCCGCGTCGCGGTGCTGACGGGCGGCGCCAGCGCCGAGCGCGAGGTCTCGCTGATGTCGGGCCGCGGCGTGCTGGAGGCGCTGCGCTCGCGCGGCGTCGACGCCTTCGCCTTCGACCCCGCCGAGCGCGGGCTGCACGAGCTGCGCGACGAGGCGGTCGCGCGCGTCTTCATCGCGCTGCACGGCCGTCACGGCGAGGACGGCACGGTGCAAGGCGCGCTGGAGCTGCTCGGCATCCCCTACACCGGCTCCGGCGTGATGGCCAGCAGCATCTGCATGGACAAGGTGATGACCAAGCGCGTCTGGGTCGCCGAGGGGCTGCCGACACCGCGCTGGGTCTGGCTCGCGCCCGACGATCACGACCGCGAGCAGCTGATGCGCGTGCCCGACGAGCTCGGCCTGCCGCTGATCGTCAAGCCGCCGCGCGAGGGCTCGTCGATCGGCATCAGCAAGGTCGAGGGCTACTCGGGGATGTCGGACGCGGTGCAGCTCGCGGCGCGCTACGACCGCGACGTGCTGTGCGAGGAATTCATCGACGGCATCGAGCTGACCTGCCCGGTGCTCGGGCGCGGCGCCGGCGCGCAGGCGCTGCCGGTGATCCGCATCGAAGCGCCGGGCGGCAACTACGACTACGAGCACAAGTATTTCAGCGCGGACACCGGCTATCACTGCCCGAGCGGCCTGCCGCCCGACGAGGAGGCCGAGGTGCAGCGCCTGACGCTGGCCGCCTACCGCGCGCTGGGCTGCCGCGGCTGGGGACGCGCCGACCTGATGCTGCGCGCCGCCGACCGCAAGCCCTTCCTGCTCGAGATGAATACCAGCCCCGGGATGACCGGGCATTCGCTGGTGCCGATGTCGGCGCGCGCCGCCGGCATCGACTACGCGTCGCTGTGCCTGCGGCTGCTGAACGACGCGACGCTGGACGCCGATGTCTGAGCCCCATGGCGCGCCACCCCATCGCCCGCCCCGCCACGGCGCGCCCCGCGCTGCCGGCCGATGTGCGGCTGACGAATGCGGTGGCCGGGGGCATCGTCGTGCTCGCGCTGCTGGTGCTGGCGGCGGCGGCGTTGCACGCGCTGTTGCGCGGGCCGTGGCCGCCGATCCGCGCCATCGTGCTGGCGGGCGATCTGGCGCGCAGCCCGGAGGCGGCGCTGCGGGGCGAGGTGCTGCCGCGGCTGCGCGGCAACTTCGTCGGCCTGGACCTGCAGGGCGCGCGCACGGCCTTCGAGTCGCTGCCCTGGGTGCGGCGCGCGGTCGTGCGCCGGGTCTGGCCGGACCGGCTCGCGGTGACGCTCGAGGAGCACCGGCCGGTGGCGCTGTGGCAGCGCGACGAGGAGAACCCGCTCGTCGTCAACGACCACGGCGAGCTGTTCGAGGCCAACCTGGGCGAGATCGACGACCCGGCGCTGCCGGTCTTCGCCGGCCCGCCCGATGCGGCGCCTGCGGTCTGGGCGCTGTACCGCGCGGTCCAGCCGCTGCTGGCCGCGCAGCAGCTGCCGGTGGCGCGGCTGGAGCTGTCGGGGCGCGGCTCGTGGCGCGTCCAGACCGCCGCCGGGCAGTCGATCGAGCTCGGCCGCGGCAGCCAGGAGGAGCTGGTCGCGCGCACCGCGGCCTTCGCGCGCACGCTGCCGCAGCTCGGTGCGCGCTGGGGCCGGCCGCTGGCGAGCGCCGACCTGCGCCACGCCGGCGGCTATGCGCTGCGGCTGCAGGGGGTGACGACGGCGGCGGACGCGCAGGCGCCGCGCGCCGGGATGTGAGGCGCGCATGAGACGCCTGCGAGCGAGACCTGGAGGCCCCCGTCGCGGGGTCGGGGCGCGCCGCGCGGCGGACCGGCGGGAGACCTGAATGGCCAAGGAATACAAGGAACTGCTCGTCGGGCTGGATATCGGCACCGCCAAGGTGATGGCGGTCGTCGCCGAGCTGGCGCCCGGCGGCGAGCTGCGCGTCGCCGGGCTCGGCATCGCGAGCACGCACGGCCTGAAGCGCGGGGTCGTCGTCAACATCGACGCCACCGTGCAGAGCATCCAGCAGGCGGTCAAGGAGGCCGAGATGATGGCCGCCTGCAAGATCGGCAGCGTCTGGACCGGCATCACCGGAAGCCACATCCGCGGCCAGAACTCGACCGGCATGGTGATCGTGCGCGACAACCGCGAGGTCACGCCGGTCGACGTCGCGCGCGTGGTCGAGACCGCCAAGGCGATCAACATCCCGAACGACCAGCGCGTGCTGCTCGTCGAGCCGCAGGAGTTCGTCATCGACGGCCACGAGGTCAAGGAGCCGATCGGCATGAGCGGCTCGCGGCTCGAGGTGCGGGTGCACATCGTCACCGGTGCCGGCAGCGCGGCGGAGAACATCCTGAAGTGCGTGCGCCGCTGCGGGCTCGAGGTGCAGGGGCTGCTGCTCAACCCGAGCGCGAGCGCGGCGGCGGTGCTGACCGACGACGAGAAGGCGCTCGGCGTCGCGCTGGTCGACATCGGCGCCGGCACGACCGACGTGCAGATCTACACCGATGGCAGCGTGCGCCACACCGCGGTGATCCCGATCGCCGGCGACCTGGTCACGAGCGACATCGCGATGGCGCTGCGCACGCCGACCAAGGACGCCGAGGAGATCAAGGTCGAGCATGGGGTGGCCAAGCAGCTGCTGGCCGACCCGGCCGAGCAGCTCGAGGTGCCGGGGCTGGGCGACCGCGCGCCGCGCATGCTCAGCCGCCAGGCGCTCGCCGGCGTGATCGAGCCGCGCGTCGAGGAGATCTTCTCGCTCGTGCAGCAGGTCATCCGCGACAGCGGCTACGAGGAGCTGCTGTCCAGCGGCGTCGTGCTGACCGGCGGCTCGGCGGTGATGCCGGGCATGGTCGAGCTCGGCGAGGACATCTTTCTCAAGCCGGTGCGCACCGGCGTGCCGACCTACGGCGGGGCGCTGGCGGACATGGTGACCAATCCGCGCTCGGCGACCGTGATGGGCCTGCTCGAGGAGGCGCGGCTGGCGCGTGCGCGCGGGCATCGCGCCGCCCAGCAGGCCGGCTCGGTCAAGACCTGGGTCAGCCGCGCCAAGGACTGGTTCCTCGGCAACTTCTGACGATCACGACGACGAAGGAGTCCGCGATGGACACGCATCCACCCCCTGGCGCGGGTCCGCGACAGGTTCCGCATCCCACCGCCACCACGGCAACTGCAGCAGCAAGCAAGGAGGTCCACATGGCCATCGAGATGATCGAATCGTTCGACGAGGGCACCACGATCAAGGTGATCGGGGTCGGAGGCGGCGGCGGCAACGCCGTCGAGTACATGCTCGCGCAGGGCGTGCAGGGGGTCGAGTTCCTGTGCGCCAACACCGACGCGCAGGCGCTCAACCGCTCGCGTGCGCACAACCTGATCCAGCTCGGCGCGAACGGCCTGGGTGCCGGCGGCAAACCCGACAAGGGCAAGGCCGCGGCCGAGGAGGCCGAGGCGCGCATCCGCGATGCGATCGCCGGCGCGCACATGGTCTTCATCACCGCCGGCATGGGCGGCGGCACCGGCACCGGCGCCGCGCCGGTGATCGCGCGCGTGGCGAAAGAGATGGGCGTGCTGACGGTCGGCGTGGTGACCAAGCCGTTCGAGTTCGAGGGCTCGCGCCGCATGAAGCAGGCCGAGCACGGCACCGCCGAGCTCGAGGCCAATGTCGACAGCCTGATCGTCGTCCTGAACGAGAAGCTGCTCGAGGTGCTGCCCGACGACATCTCGCAGGAGCAGGCCTTCGCGCACGCGAACGACGTGCTGAAGAATGCGGTCGGCGGCATCAGCGACATCATCCACATGGACGCCCAGGTCAACGTCGACTTCGAGGACGTCAAGACCGTGATGAGCGAGCCCGGCAAGGCGATGATGGGAACCGCCGTCGCCAGCGGGCCGGACCGCGCGAGCAAGGCCGCCGAGGGCGCCGTGGCCTGCCCGCTGCTGGAGGGCATCGACCTGAGCGGCGCGCGCGGCGTGCTGGTGCTGATCGCCGCCAGCCGCGCCAACTTCAAGCTCAAGGAGAGCCAGACGGCGATGAACTGCATCCGCCGCTATGCCGCCGACGATGCGCACATCATCTTCGGCGCCGCCTACGACGAGGGCCTGGGCGACCACCTGCGCGTGACCGTGATCGCCACCGGGCTGAGCCCGCAGTCGCGGCGCCAGACGGCGCCGCTGACGGTGGTGCCGGCGCAGGCCATGCGCACCGGCACCGACAACCTGCCGGTGCTCGACCAGCCCGCGCAGGTGACGCCGACGCTGCAGGCGGCCAGGCCGGCGACGCCGGCGACGCACGACTACAGCGGGCTCAACACCCCGAGCGTGTGGCGCAGCGGCCGTACCGCAGCCGCCAAGGTCGAGGCGCTGGCCAGCAACGGCATGGACGAGATCGAGATCCCGGCCTTCCTGCGCAAGCAGGCGGATTGACGATGCGGCGCCGGGGCTGCGTGCGCGCGCCGCCGCCCCGGGTGCCGCGCCGCGCCTCCGCCTCACGATCGGCCGGCGCTACGGCGTGGCTGCGCGTCGCAAGCTGCTGATCGCCGCCGCCGTGGCGCTGGCCACCGGCGGCGCGGGGGTGGTCGTCCCCTATCGCCGCGACATGCGTCGTGCCTACGACCGAATCGCCTCGGGCAGCGAGGTCCTGGCGTCGCCCTGGGGCGCGATCGAGTTCGCCGCCGGCGGCATGGCCGCCAGCCGTGGTGCCGATGCCACCGATCGTGCCGGCGGCGCCGGCGGAGTCGGCGGCTTCGGCACGCCGGTGCTCGTCGTGCATGGCAGCGGCGGCGGCTTCGACCAGGGTGCCCTCATCGCGCGCACGCTGGTCGACGACGGGCGGCGCTGGATCGCGCCGTCGCGCTTCGGTTATCTGCGCTCGGCGCTGCCGGCGGGGGCGGGATTTGCCGAGCAGGCCGACGCCTTCGCGTGGCTGGTCGAGCATCTCGGGCTCGGCCGCGTGCACGTGCTCGCCCTGTCGCATGGCGGCCCGTCGGCGCTGTGGCTGGCGCTGCGCCACCCCGCGCGGGTGGCGTCGCTGACGCTGCTGTCGGCCGGCGTGACCGCGCTGCCGGTGGCCGACCAGCGTGCGGCCGACCGCAAGGGCCGCATGCTGACCGCCATCTACCAGCACGACCTGGTGTACTGGGGGCTGACGAAGTCGATGCGGCGGATCTTCCTCGGCCTGATGGGTGTCGACGCCGCGGTCGCGGCGACGCTGACGCCGGCGCAGCGCGCGCTCGCCGACGAGGTCATCGACTCGATGAACCCGGTCGCGCCGCGCGCCGCCGGTGTCGTGTTCGACAACCGCGCGGCGATGCCCGATGCGCGCATCGCCGGCATCCGCGCGCCGACGCTGATCGTGCATGCGCGCGACGACTCGCTGCAGCTGTTCGGCCACGCCGAGTTCGCGGCCGCCACGATCCCGGGAGCGCAGCTGGCCGCATTCGACCGCGGCGGCCATCTGCTGCTGGCCGTCGAGCGCGACGCGGTGCGGCGGCGGGTGGCGGCGCACTGGCGCAAAGTCGGCTGATGCGCGTCGGCGGTCGATCGACAAGGACTGGGTTGCCGGCGATCGACCGCCGTCGGCACTGAGCGGCCGTTGGCCGCTCAGTGCCGAGGGCACTTACGCACGGCTCCCCCTCGCCCCCTCCGAGAGGGGGCTCCAGCATGTCCGACAGCTCCCCCCAGCCCCCCTCCCGGAGGGGGGCTCCAGCTTGGATGACGAGTCGACCGCCACCGCTGACCGTCGTGGCGCAGGTCGGCTTGTCCATGCGCGCCGCGCCACGAACGACTCGCCGGCCGCAAGGCCGGCCCGACAGTCTTGCTGGAGCCCCCTCTCGGAGGGGGCGTGGGGGAGCGGTACGTGAGGGCCCTTGGGCCCGGAGCGGCCAACGGCCGCTCCGGGCCGAGAGCGGCCGTTCGACCGCGGGCGCCAGTTGAAGGCTTGAACGCGATCCCCTAGGACCCTCGGGCGACGGGCGGCGCGGGTTGCCACCGAGGCGGCGCGCGGCACGATCCGTCTAGAGTGCCGCGACGCGACCGAGGAACCCCGATGAGCGAAGCGCTGCGCCGCCAGACCCTCTACGACCTGCTGCGCCGAACCGCGGCGCGATGGCCGGACAAGCCGGGAATCGTCTGCGGCGACACGAGCTGGACCTGGCGCGAGTTCGACGCCGTCGTCTCGCGCCTGGCCGCCGGCCTGCACGCGCAAGGGGTGGCCTGCGGCGACCGCATCGCCGTGCTGGCGCGCAACTCGCACGGCTTCGCGGCGCTGCGCTTCGCACTCGCGCGCCTGGGCGCGGTGCTGGTCCCGGTCAACTACATGCTCAACGCCGACGAGGCGGCGTATATCCTGCGCCATGCCGGCGCGCGCATGCTGGCAGTCGACGCCGGCCTGGCCGCGCTCGGCCGCGACGCCGCGGCGCGCACGACGGGGGTCGAGCGGCTGCTCGGATTGCCGTCGGAGCATTCGAGCGACCCGATCGAGGGCGCGCTCGCCTTCGAGGCGCTGGCCGGGTGCACCGCGCCGCCGCCCGATCCCGAGATCGGCCGCGACCACCTGCTGCAGATCGTCTATACCAGCGGCACCGAGTCGCTGCCCAAGGGTGCGATGCTGACGCACGGCGCAGTGATCGACCAGTATGTGAGCTGCATCGTCGACGGCGAGATGGCCGCGGGCGACACGGTGCTGCACGCGCTGCCGCTGTACCACTGCGCGCAGCTCGATGTCTTTCTCGGCCCCTGCGTCTACCTGGGCGCGACGAGCCACCTCACCGCCACCCCGACGCCCGACAACCTGCTGCCGTTGCTGGCGCGGCACCGCATCGGATCGTTCTTCGCGCCGCCGACGGTGTGGATCGGGCTGCTTCGCTCGCCGCGGTTCGACGCCGGCGCGCTGTCGGCGCTGAAGAAGGGCTACTACGGCGCGTCGATCATGCCGGTGGCGGTGATGCGCGAGCTGCTCGACCGGCTGCCCGGCATCCGGCTGTGGAACTTCTACGGCCAGACCGAGATCGCGCCGCTGGCCACCGTGCTGAAGCCCGAGGACCAGCTGCCCAAGCCGGGCTCGGCCGGCCGGCCGGCGCTGAACGTCGAGACGCGCGTCGTCGACGACGCGATGCGCGACGTCGCGCCGGGCGAGGTCGGCGAGATCGTGCACCGCTCGCCGCAGCTGCTGCAGGGCTACTTCGCCGACCCCGAGCGCACGGCCGCGGCCTTCGCGGGCGGCTGGTTCCACTCGGGCGACCTGGCCACGGTCGACGACGAGGGCTACATCACGGTCGTCGACCGCAAGAAGGACATGATCAAGACCGGCGGCGAGAACGTCGCCAGCCGCGAGGTCGAGGAGGCGCTGTACCGGCTCGACGGCGTCAGCGAGGTCGCGGTCGTCGGCCTGCCGCACCCGCGCTGGATCGAGGCCGTCACCGCGGTCGTCGTGCGCAAGGCCGGCCACGAGCTGACCGAGGCGCAGCTGCTCGCGCATGCGGCCGCCCAGCTCGCGCCGTTCAAGTGCCCGAAGGCGGTCGTCTTCGTCGACAGCCTGCCGAAGAACCCGAGCGGCAAGCTGCTCAAGCGCGAGCTGCGCCAGCGGCTGCAGCGGCAGTACGACGCGTCGTGAGCGCCGCGGCGCGGCGGGCCCGACCGGCCGCGCACGAGGCTCGATGCGGCGGTCTTCGACGGTCCGGGGGCGCGCTGCCCTGGATCATGAAGCTCAGCGCAGCCGCGCCGCCTCGTCCTCCATCCGCGCCACCAGCGCATCGAGCTGGTCGATCACCGCCTGCAGCGTCTCGCGCCGCGTCAGGTCGACGCCGGCCTTCTTCAGCTGCTCCATCGGGTGGTCGTTGCCGCCGCTGGCGAGCAGCTCCAGGTAGCGCGTGGTGGCGGCGCGGCGCGACGCCTCGTCGCCGCCCGTCATCGCCGCGAACAGCTGCGCCGACGAGGCGAAGCAGGTCGCGTACTGGTAGACGTAGTACGGCGAGTTGAAGAAGTGCGGGATGCGCGCCCAGGTCCGCGCGTAGAAGTCGTCGATCTCGACCGCGTCGCCGTACCAGTCCTTCAGCAACCCGAGGTAGATCGCGTCCAGCACCTCGGGCGTGACCGCCTTGCCCTGCTCGACCAGGCGGTGCGCCTGCAGCTCGAAGTCGGCGAACATGACCTGCGTGTAGAAGGTGCCGACGATCTGGTCGACCGCATGCTGCAGCAGCAGGAAGCGCTCGCGCGGGTCGGACTCGCGCGCCATCATGTGCTCGAGCAGGAAGCGCTCGTTGGTCGTCGAGGCGACCTCGGCGACGAAGATCGTGTAGTCGGAGGTCACGAACGGCTGGTGCTCGTGCGACAGCACGGTGTGCATCGCGTGCCCGCCCTCGTGCGCGAAGGTGAAGACCGCGTCCAGCGTGTCGTTGTGGTTCAGCAGCTGGTACGGGCCGACGCCGTAGACGCCGGCGCTGTAGGCACCGGACCGCTTGCCCTCACTCTCGTAGACGTCGATGCGGCCGCCGGCGACGAAGCGCCGGTAGCGCGCCAGATAGTCCTCGCCGAGCGGCGCGAGAGCCGCCAGCGTCAGCTCGCGCGCGGTCTCGTAGGGATAGCTGCGCTCGCTCCGCACCAGCGGCACGAAGCCGTCGTACAGGTGGTAGCTCGCCAGCCCCAGCATGCGCTTGCGCAGCCTCAGGTAGCGGCGCAGCGGCGCGGTGCCGGCGCGTGTGGCCTCGATCAGCGTCTCGACGACCGCGGTCGGGATCGCGTCGGCGTGCAGCGCCGCCTCCAGCGTCGAGCCGAATCGCCGCGCCTGCGCCAGGTACCAGTCGCGCTGCAGCAGCGCCTCGTAGACCGCGGCGTAGGTGTGCACGGTCTTGCCGTAGTTGCCGACGAAGGCGGCGGCGGCGGCGGCGCGGTCGTCCTGCCGCGTCGCCTTCTCGAGCAGCGCGTGGTAGGCGGCCGGGGTCAGCTTGACGCTCGCGCCGTCGGCCAGCGTGACCGTCGGGAAGACGATGTCGGTCGTCGACAGCTCCTGGTAGATGCGGCCGGGGGCGCGGTCCAGCGGCCCGGCCAGCGCCAGCAGCCGCTCGCCGGCCTCGTCGAGCACATGCGCCTGCCGGCGGTACTGGTCGAGGATCGGGAAGCGGTAGGGCGCCAGGCCGGGTGTGGCGGCGATCCACTCGCGCATCGTCGGCTCGGGGATCTTCAGCAGCTCGGGCGTGAACCAGGCGGTGGCGGCGTCGAAGCGCGCAAATACCGCGCCGACGCGCTGGAAGCGCGCGGCGACCTGCTGGTCGGCCATGTCGACGTCGCGCTGCAGCTGCGGGTAGCGGTAGACGAGATATTGCAGCCGGCCGATATCGTCGTAGGCGCGGTAGGCATCGAGCACCGACTGCGCGCCGCGCGCGAGCGTGCCCTGGCGCGCGGCGAAGGCGTCCATCTTCGACTCGAGCTCGGCCAGGCCGCGCTCCCAGGCGGCCCAGTCGGCATAGATCGGCGTGAAGTCCCAGCGGTATTCGGCCGGGATGTCGGCGCGCTTGCGCGCCTGGGTGGTGGCGGACATGGCGGTGTCGGGTGCGAGGAGGATAAGGCAGCCGGCGCCGAGGGCGGCGGCGAGCCAGGGACGAGGCTTCATGGCAGTGTAGTGAGCGGCGACGCGGAGGCGCGATCGTAGCCCCCGCTGCCCTGCGGCCGGCCGGGGCCAGGGCGGGGGCCGGCGGCGCGACCGGCGGATTTCCCGGACAATCCGCGTCATGCTGCGCCAGCGCACCCTCAAGTCGATCACGCGCGCCGTCGGCGTCGGCGTGCACAGCGGCCACAGGGTCGAGCTGACGCTGCGCCCGGCGCCGCCGGATACCGGCATCGTCTTCATCCGCACCGATCTGCCCGACCCGGTGACGATCCCCGTCGCGCCCGACGCCGTTTGCGACACGCGCATGGCGTCGACGATCAGCCGTGGCGGCGACCCCGGTGCGCCCAAGGTGCAGACGATCGAGCACCTGATGTCGGCCTGCGCGGGGCTGGGCATCGACAACCTCGTCGTCGATATCTCGGGCGAGGAAGTGCCGATCCTCGACGGCTCGGCGGCGAGCTTCGTCTTCCTGCTGCAAAGCGCCGGCATCGCGCTGCAGGAGGCGCCCAAGCGCTTCCTGCGCGTGACCCGGCCGGTCGAGCTGCGCGAGGGCGAGGGCAACACGCTGAAGTGGGCGCGGCTGGAGCCGCACGATGGCTATGTGCTGAGCTTCGAGATCGAGTTCGGCCACCCGGCGGTCGACGCCACCGGGCAGCGGGTCGAGTTCGACATGGGGTCGGGCAAGTACAAGCAGGAGATCGCGCGCGCGCGCACCTTCGGCTTCACGCGCGACGTCGAGGCGATGCGCGCGCGCGGCCTGGGCCGCGGAGGCAGCCTGGACAACGTCATCGTCGTCGACGACTACCGCGTCCTCAACACCGACGGGCTGCGCTACGGCGACGAGTTCGTCAAGCACAAGATCCTGGACGCGATCGGCGACCTGCATATCGCCGGCCACCCGCTGCTTGCGCGTTATGTCGGCTACAAGAGCGGCCACGCGCTGAACAATCGCCTGCTGCGCGCGCTGCTGGCCGACCGCACCGCGTACGAGATCGTCACCTTCGACGACGAGGCCAAGGCGCCGCGCGGCCTGGCGCAGCTGGCGCCGGCATGGTGAGCGCGGCGCGCGCGGTCCGCCCGGCGCGCCCGGCGGTGCGCTGAACTCGACGGCGGCGAGGGCAGGCGCGGTGCTGCTGTTCCGGCTCGTCTTCGGCCTGCTGCTGGTCGCCGGGCTGCTGTGCTTCGCGATGTACCTGGGCACCGGTCAGACGGTGTGGCGCCGGCGCGGCATGGTGATCGTGAAATGGACGATCCTGGCCGCGATCGGCTTCTTCGCGGTGCTGATCCTCGAGCGGCTCGCGCTGGCGCTGTAGCGCGCTTGACGCCGCGGGCCGATCCAGGCCGCGCGCCGCGGCGCGAGGCTGGTACAAGGGCGCGTACAAGCGTGCAGCTGCCCGTGGCCGAACGGCCGGGCTCGGCCCGTTGCTGCCCCTCAATGGCGCTCTTCTTTCGTGCGCTTGCCACGACCTCGCGAGCCGAGGACGGCGGGTACCCTTGCCCTCCATGTCCCCCGCCATCGGCCTCGCGGCCGATGGCTCCTCCTTTACTTACGGTCAAGGGTACCCGCCGTCCTCGGCAGGCCA
>JACPVA010000029.1 GCA_016191995.1 Burkholderiales bacterium
CGCCACGGCGCGGCCGGCCAGCGTCAGCGCCAGCGCGACGGCGCCGGCGACCAGCGCGCCGCCGCCGAACATCGCCAGCGCGCGCGCCGCGCTGCCGCTGGCGGCGTGGCGACGCAGCAGCACGTTGTTGAGTGCGAACGCGAAGCCGCCGAGCACGCCGAGCCATTCCGCGAGCGTGTGCGGCCAGGGCCAGCCGCCGCCGTCGGGCTGCAGCACGATCGCCGCGCCGGCCAGCGCCAGCACGATGCGGATCGCCGCCAGCCGCGTCGGCCGCTCGCCGAGCACGGCGCGCGCCAGCAGCACCGCCCACAACGGCATCAGGTAGAACAGCAGCACGACCCGCACCACGTCGCCGATCGTCACCGCCCAGTTGAAGCTGGCATTCGTCGCCCCGGCGGCGAGCACCAGCCACCACAGCCCGGGCGAGCGCGCCAGCTCGGCCCAGGCCTGCGGCCAGCGCAGGCTCAGCAGCGCCAGCGCGAGCAGGTAGACGCCGGTGGTGGCCCACAAGGCATGCACCCCATGCCCCTCGAGCCAGCGCAGCGGCAGCCACACGACACCCCAGACGAAGGCATTGAACAGCAGCGCCAGCACCGGCAGAAGCGCGGCGCTGCCGTGCGCCGCGGCGGGACCCCGGGTCGGCGACGCCATCAGTGGACGTCGCTGCGAGCGATCGCGAGCAGCCGGTCGACCTCGGCGCGGTGGTGGCGCAGGTTGTGGCGGTGCCAGCGCCGAATCGCCTCCATCGTCGCGGCGACGACGAGGCCGAAGATCGCGATCGCGCCGAACGCCGACAGGCCGACGCTCGTCATGCCGGCGTAGAACGCGCCCAGGCCCAGGATGCAGGCCTGCTCGTTGAAGTTCTGCACCGCGATCGAGCGTCCGGCGCCCATCAGGTTGTGCCCGCGGTGCTGCAGCAGCGCATTCATCGGCACGACGAGGAAGCCGCCGAGCGCGCCCAGCAGCACCAGAAAGGGCGCGGCGACGCGGACGTCGCGGATCGCGATCATCAGGATGACCAGCAAGCCCATGCCGATGCCCAGCGGGATGACGGCGGTGGCGCGGTCCAGCCGCATCACGACCGCGGCGACGACGGCGCCGAGCGCGGTGCCGATCGCGACCACGCCGACCAGCGCCGAGGCGTGCGTGGTCGAATAACCGAGCGCCGCCGCCGCCCAGGCCAGCACGATGTAACGCAGGTTGCCGGCCACGCCCCAGAACAGCGTCGTCGTCGCGAGCGAGATCTGGCCCAGCTTGTCGCGCCAAAGCCGCGCATTGCACTGCGCGAACTCGACCACCAGCTCGACGACATGCCCCTTCATCGGCCGCAGCGGGGTGGCGGTGCGCGGGATGCGCAGGTTGATCCCCGCCGCCAGCGCGTAGACGACGACGATGGCGGCGATCGCCGCCAGCGCCGGCGCGTCGATGCCGGGCAGCCGCAGCGCCAGCAGCCAGGGCGAGACGATCGGCCCGACGAGCTGGCCGCCGAGCACGACGCCGAGGATGATCGACGCGATCGTCAGCCCCTCGATCCAGCCGTTGGCCTTGACGAGCTGCGACGGCGGCAGCAGCTCGGTCAGGATGCCGTACTTGGCCGGCGAGTACGCGGCCGCGCCCAGCCCGACGAGCGCATACGCCGGCAGCGGGTGCATGCCGGCGAGCATCGCCACGCAGCCGGCGACCTTGACCGCGTTGGACAGGAACATCACGCGCCCCTTGGGCAGCGCGTCGGCGAAGGCGCCGACCACCGGCGCCAGCACGACGTAGAAGAGGGCGAACATCGGCACCAGCGCCGCCATCTGCCACTCGGCGGCGCCGTCGGCGCGCAGCAGCTCGACGGCGGCGACGAACAGCGCGTTGTCGGCCAGCGAGCTGCAGAACTGCGCCGACATGATGGTGGCAAAGCCCTTCTTCATGCGGTCGGCGCGGACGGGGCGGCAGGCATCGTGCGCTGCGGCCGGCGCGGGTCTCCTGGATCGGTGGCGACGGGCGCGGGTTTATAGCACGCGGCCCTTGGCACAATCGGGGCGCCGGCGGCGAGCCGGCCTCAGGCCTGCGTCGCACCATGCCCCGCCCGATCGAAGCCCTGATCCACGTCGACGCGCTGGCGCACAACCTGGCGCGCGCGCGCCGCGCCGCGCCCGATGCGCGCGTGTGGGCGGTGGTCAAGGCGCGCGCCTACGGCCACGGCCTGGAGCGCGCCTACGCCGGATTGCGCGGCGCCGACGGCTTCGCGCTGCTCGACCTGGCCGAGGCCGAGCAGCTGCGCCGGCTCGGCTGGCGCGGCCCGATCCTGCTGCTCGAGGGCTGCTTCGAGCCGCGCGACCTGGAGGTCTGCTCGCGGCTGGACCTGTGGCATGTCGTGCACTGCGACGCGCAGATCGACTGGCTGGCGGCGCACAAGACCGAGCGCGCGCAGCGCGTATTCCTGAAGATGAACAGCGGCATGAACCGGCTCGGCTTCGCGCCGGCGGCCTTCCGCAGCGCCTGGGCACGCCTTTCGGCGCTGCCGCAGGTCGAGGAGGTGGCGCTGATGACGCACTTCTCGGACGCCGACGGCGGGCGCGGCATCGCGCACCAGGTCGCGGTCTTCGAGGCCGCGACGCGCGACCTGCCCGGCGAGCGCAGCCTGGCCAACAGCGCGGCGACGCTGCGCCACGCGGCTGACGCCGGCGTGGCCGCCGACTGGGTGCGCGCCGGCATCATGGTCTACGGCAGCGCGCCGGACTTCCCGGCGCACGATATCGCGCACTGGGGGCTGCGGCCGACGATGACGCTGCGCACGCGGCTGATCGCGACCCAGCAGCTGGAAGCCGGCGACAGCGTCGGCTACGGCAGCAGCTTCGTCGCCGGCGCGCCGATGCGAATCGGCATCGCGGCGGCCGGCTACGCCGACGGCTATCCGCGCCACGCCGGCAGCGGCACGCCGGTGCTGGTCGACGGCGGGCGCAGCGTCACGGTCGGCCGGGTGTCGATGGACATGATCGCGGTCGACCTGAGCGCGCTGCCCGGGTCCGGCCTTGGCAGCGAGGTCACGCTCTGGGGCGAGGGGCCGCAAGGCGGCCGGCTGCCGATCGACGAGGTCGCGCACGCGGCCGGCACGATCGGCTACGAGCTGATGTGCGCGCTGGCGCCGCGCGTGCCGGTGCGCGCGGTGGGTGGCGACGGCGACGCCGACGGCTGATACGGGATCGCGTTCAAGCCTTCAAGTTGCGCCCGCGGTCGAACGGCCGCGAACGGCCCATGGCGGTCATTCGCGACGCTTGCCTGTTTGCCACGGCCGGCGTTCGACGCATAGCGCGGCAAGGCCGCGGGGGCTCTGCGCCCGGGCTCAAGAGTCGCCGCCCGGCCTGCGGCCGGGTCCCCTGCGCTGCTCGCTCCGCGGCGCGGCTGCGGTGGCTTCGCGCCGACGCTCCCGCGTCGTCGCATAAATCCTCCTCGCCGGTCCGTCGCCTGCGGCGCCGGACTCCCGCCGCTGCGCGGGCCTTCGAACGCGGGCACGGCATCGTGGGCCCTGTGCGGTCAACGGCCGCTCAGGGCCGGGCGCAGCCGTTCGATCGATAGCAAGCACTTCTTCTTCGTGTGGACGCAAGACTCCGTCACGGGCAGGCCGCGATCACCTGGGCCACCGCCGCGGTCAGTTTCTTCGCATACGGGACGTGCAGGAATTCGTTCGGCCCGTGGGCGTTGCTCTTCGGGCCGAGCACGCCGCAGACCATCATCTGCGCCGCCGGGAAGCCGCGCTGCAGCAGGTTCATCAGCGGGATCGTCCCGCCCTGGCCGATGTAGCCCAGCGGTGCGCCGTAATGCGCCTGCGATGCGGACTCCAGCGCGCGCTGCAGCCAGGGCACGAGCGCCGGTGCGTCCCAGCCGTCGGCCGAGCCCTCCGGGCGGAAGCTCACCCGGGCCTGGTAGGGGGCGTCGGCCTCCAGCAGTTGCTGCACCTGATGCAGCGCCGCCGCGGCGTCGACCGTCGGCGGCAGCCGCAGGCTGAGCTTGAACGCGGTGCGCGGGCGCAGCACGTTGCCGGCATCGCGCAGCGGCGGCAGGCCCTCGGCACCGGTGACGCTCAGCGTCGGCCGCCAGGTTCGCGCCAGCAGCGCCTGCACCGGGTCGTCGGTGGTCGGCAGCGCGATGCGGCCGTCGGCGCCGCAGGCCCAGGGGTAGCGCTTCCAGACCTCGTCGCCGAGGATCGCGGCGGTGGTGCGCGCCTGCTCGACGCGCGCCGGCGGGATCTCCGCGTGCAGGCTGGCCGGCAGCAGCCGACCGCTGGCGCTGTCCTCCAGCCGCTCCAGCAGGTGGCGCAGGATGCGGAAACTCGACGGCACCAGCCCGCTGGCGTCACCCGAATGCACGCCCTCGGTCAGGATCTGCACCTCCAGCGTGCCGCTGGCCATGCCGCGCAGGCTGGTCGTCAGCCACAGCTGCTCGTAGTTGCCGGCCCCCGAGTCGAGGCAGACGACGAGCGCGACCTCGCCGAGCCGCGCGTGCAGCGCCTGCAGGTAGTGCGGCAGGTCGCCGGAGCCGCTTTCCTCGCAGGTCTCGATCAGGCCGACGCAGCGTGGGTGCGGCAGCCCCTGCGCCTGCAGCGCCTCGATCGCGGTGACGGCGGCGTAGACCGCATAGCCGTCGTCGGCGCCGCCGCGGCCGTACAACCGCCCGTCCTCGATCTTGGGCGTCCAGGGCCCGAGGTCGCTGCGCCAGCCGTCGAACTCGGGCTGCTTGTCGAGGTGGCCGTACAGCAGCACCGTGCCGCTGGAGCCGGATTGCGTCGGTTCGACCTCGAAGAACAGCAGCGGCGTGCGCCCGGGCAGGCGCACGACTTCCAGCTTCAGCCCCGCGATCCGGCGCGACTCGACCCAGGCCGCGGCATCGCGCACGACGCGGTCGATCAGCCCGCGCGACTCCCAGTCGGGGTCGAAGGCCGGGCTCTTCGCCGGCACCGCGATGTAGTCGACCAGTGCCGGGACGATGCGATCGTCCCAGGCCTGGTCGACGAAGCGCGCGAGCGCCTGGGTCGCGCCGGGTTGCAGGGATGACAGCGGATCACGGGCGTTCATGGCGTTCTCGGGGCGGGCAAGGCGTGCGAGTTTAGGGGCCGCGGCCCGACCTTGTCCCCCCGCCGGTGGAGGGCGACCGCTCGACATCCTTCCGGCGCCGGATGCGCCGGCAAGGGGGACGCCGAACACTGCGGCCGTCGACATTCCGCGGGCGTTGCCCACCCCACCGGCGGGCCCCGCGAGCCGACTCACCGACGACCCAGGAGGTTTCCATGAAGACCCTTCGACTGACCCTCGCGGCCGGCCTGGCACTGGCCATTGCGGCACCCGCGTTCGCGCAGGAGGCCGAGCCCGACACCTGGATGGTGCCGAGCTCGACGCAGCCGCGCGGCGTCGTCGTCGCCGAGCGCGACGACGCGCAGCGGGCGCAGCGCCTGGTCGCTGCCCCGACGCTGCCGGAAGAACTCGCCTGGATGCAGGCGGCGGTCTCGATCAAGACGCGCGCCCAGGTGCGCGCCGAACTGCTGGCGGCTCGCGCCAGCGGCGAGTTCGACCGCATCCAGGCCGAGGCGGCATCGTTCGACCCCGCGCCGTCGAGCGCGACCCGGCTCGCCGGCACCCGCCGCTGAAGCCGGCGCGCCCCGGCTGCGGCCGGGGCGCCGGCGCGGCGCTCGGCCCGGGACGGGTGAGTGCCGCGCCGCCTACTCGGGCGCCGTGCCGCGCGCGCCTTATGCTGGCGGCCTCGCCCCTTCCACGATCCGGGCACCATCCTGGATCGTGGAAGACTTCCGCAGCGACCCACCCGGCGCCGCCAGCACGCGGCCCCCACCCGCATGGACAACGACTTCTTCGTCCTCGAGCAGGACGGCTCGGGCCTGGCCCAGCTGCGGCTCGACCGCCCGCAGCGACTGAACGCGCTGGCGCCCGGCTTCTTCAGCGCGCTGCGCGATGCGGTCGTCGCGCTCGACGAGGCGGGCCGCACGCGCGTGCTCGTGATCTCGTCGACCGGGCGCCACTTCAGCGCCGGCATGGCGCTGGAGGTCTTCGCCGGCGAGCTGGCGCTGCTGGATACCTCCAGCGCGCGGCGCAGGCTCGCCTTCCAGGACGGGCTGCGCAGGCTGATGCGCTGCCTGGACGTGCTCGAGGAGGCGTCGTTTCCGGTGATCTGCGCCGTGCAGGGCGGCTGCATCGGCGGCGCGCTCGACCTCGCCGCGGCGTGCGACATCCGCCTGGCCAGCGCCGACGCCTTCTTCACCGTGCAGGAGATCCACATCGGGATGGCGGCCGATCTCGGCGTGCTGCAGCGTCTGCCGAGGCTGGTGCCGCCCGGGGTGGCGCGCCAGATGGCCTATACCGGCGAGCGCGTCGACGCCGCGCGCGCGCTGGCGATCGGGCTGGTCAATGCGGTGCTGCCCGACGCCGACGCGCTGCACGCGCATGCGCTGGAGCTGGCGCGGCAGATCGCGGGCAAGTCGCCGCTGGCGATCGCCGGCAGCAAGCGCGCGCTGAACTATGCGCGCGACCACGGCGTGGCCGAGTCGCTGCAGCAGATGACGCTGCTGCAGAGCGCGATCTTCGACATCGACGAGATGCAGCGCGCGATCGCCGGCTGGAAGGCCAAGGCGGACCCGGGGTTCGAGCCGCTGGCGCCGACGACCGGGGGCTGATAGACGCCGGCGGCCCGGGCCGCGCCCGCCCATGCCCCGGGTTGTCACGACTGCTGCCGGCGCGGGGACTGAGGCACAGTCCGCGCCACGCGATGCGCGCCGCGGCTGGCGGCGCGGCACGCGATCCTCGTCGCCCCCCAACCTCTGCGGAGTCCCTTCCATGAGCCGACTCGTCCTCACCGCCGCGATCGCCGCGGCCGGCCTCCTCACGTCCACCGCCGCGCTGGCCGGCAAGGATCTCGATGCGATCAAGTCGCGCGGCGCGCTGGTCTGCGGCGTCAACGTGGGGCTGGCCGGCTTTTCCGCGACCGACAGCCAGGGCAAGTGGACCGGGCTGGACGTCGACTACTGCCGCGCGCTGGCGGCGGTGATCCTCGGCGACGGCAACAAGCTGCGCTTCGTGCCGCTGACCGCGCAGCAGCGCTTCACCGCGCTGCAGTCGGGCGAGATCGACGTGTTGTCGCGCAACACCACCTGGACGCTGACGCGCGACGTGTCGCTGGGCATGCACTTCGCCGGCGTGAGCTTCTACGACGGCCAGGGTTTCATGGTGCCGAAGAGCCTGAACGTCAAGAGCGCCAAGCAGCTCAAGGGGGCGACGGTCTGCGTGCAGTCGGGGACGACCACCGAGCTGAACCTCACCGACTACTCGCGCGCCAACAACCTGCAGATGAAGCCGGTCGTGTTCGAGAAGCTCGAGGCGTCGACCGAGGCCTATTTCGCCGGCCGCTGCCAGGCCTACACGACCGATGCGTCGGGGCTGGCGTCGATCCGCAGCAAGGAGGCGAAGAACCCGGCCGACCACGTCATCCTGCCCGAGCTGATCAGCAAGGAGCCGCTCGGCCCGGCGGTGCGCCGCGGCGACGACGACTTCTTCGGCATCGCCAAGTGGACGCTCAACGCGCTGCTCGAGGCCGAGGAGTACGGCATCACGCAGGCCAACGCCGACCAGATGCAGAAGGACAGCAAGAACCCGGGCGTGATGCGGCTGCTGGGCGGCGGTACCGAGGACACCGGCAAGCTGCTCGGGCTGGACAAGAGCTGGGCCCTGCGCGCGATCAAGGCGGTCGGCAACTACGGCGAGATCTTCGAGCGCAATGTCGGCGAGAAGACCCCGATCGGGCTGCCGCGCGGTGCCAACGCGCTGTGGACCCAGGGCGGGCTGATGTACGCGCCGCCGGTGCGCTGAGCCTGGCGTGGGACGCGTCTGGCGGGCGATCCGGGGGCCGGTCGTGCGCGCCGACGGGGCGCGGCCGGCCCGGCCTGCCGCGCCCCGATTCGGCCGCCGCAGCACGTGAACGAACGCAGGCCGCCGCGCAAGCGCACCGCGTGGTCGTGGCGCAGCCGCGCCGTGCGTGGCCTCGTCTACCAGCTGCTGGCGCTGGTGGCGATCGCCGGCGCGGTCTGGTTCCTGGCCCACAACACGCAGGAGAACATGCGTGTGCGCGGGATCCAGAGCGGCTTCGACTTCCTCGGCCAGGCCGCCGGGTTCGACATCGGCGAGACGATGGTCGCCTACGACCCTAGCCAGAGCTACGGCAAGGCGCTGTGGGTCGGCGTGCTCAACACGCTGCGCGTGGCAGTGATCGGCGTCGTGCTGACGACGCTCATCGGCGTGCTGATGGGGGTCGGCCGCTTCTCGCACAACGCGCTCGTGCGCGGGATCTGCTACGGCTACGTCGAGCTGTTCCGCAACGTGCCGGTGCTGCTGCAGCTGCTGATGTGGTACCTGTTCTTCGTCGACGTGCTGCCGCCGCCGCAGGCGGCGTGGAATGCGGGCGACCTGTTCTTCCTCAGCAAGGGCGGCCTGTCGATGCCGTGGCCGGTGTGGGCATCGGGCCACGCGTGGATGGCGCTGGGCGCGCTTCTCGGGGTGGTGGCCGGCGTCGCCTACCGGCGCTGGGCGCAGCGGCAGTTCGAGCTGACCGGGCAGGACCGCAACCGCTGGCTGCTGCCGCTGGCGGCGGTGCTGGTGCTGGCGGCACTCGGCTGGATGCTCGGCGGCGCGCCGCGCGAATGGTCGCTGCCCGAGCAGCTCGCGTTCATGGTCGATGGCGGCGTGGCCGCGACGCCGGAATTCATGGCGGTGCTGGTCGGGCTGGTGACCTACACCGGCTCCTTCGTCGCCGAGGTCGTGCGCGGCGGCATCCAGAGCGTCGGCCACGGCCAGACCGAGGCCGCGAGCGCGCTCGGGTTGAGCCGGCGCCAGCAGATGCGGCTCGTGATCCTGCCGCAGGCGCTGCGCGTGATCATCCCGCCGCTGACCAACCAGTACCTCAACCTGACCAAGAACTCGTCACTGGCGGTGGCGATCGGCTACCCGGACGTGGTCTCGATCGCCAACACGACGCTGAACCAGACCGGGCGTGCGGTCGAGTGCATCTCGATCATCATGCTCGTCTACCTGAGCACCTCGCTGAGCACCTCGGCGCTGATGAACGCGTACAACCAGCGCGTGGCGATCAAGGAGCGGTGAGGGGCTGCGACGATGGCCGGGACCTTCACCCCGATCGCACCGCGCCCGGCCCCGGCTCGCACCGAGGGCCTCGTGCCCTGGGTCCGGCGCAACCTGTTCGGCGACTGGAGGAGCGGCCTGACGACCACCGTGCTGGTCGGCCTGGCGCTCTACGTCCTGCCGGGGGCGGCGAACTGGGGCCTCGTGCAGGCGATCTTCGGTGCCGATGCCGACGCCTGCCAGGCCGCGCGTGGCAGCGGGGCGTGCTGGGGCGTGGTCACCGAGAAGTGGCGGGCGATCATCTTCGGCCGCTATCCGTTCGAGCAGCAGTGGCGCCCGGAGCTGGCCACCGTGCTGATGGTCGGTGCGCTGGTCGCGAGCTGCATCCGCTGGTTCTGGAGGCCCTGGCTGGTGCTGATGTGGATCGCCGTCCTGGCCTCGTTCTTCGCCCTGATGGGCGGCGGCGTGTTCGGCCTCGAGCCGGTGCGCACCGACCTGTGGGGAGGGTTGCCGCTGACGGTGATGCTGGCCACGCTGTCGATCTTCCTGGCGTTTCCGCTCGCGGTGCTGGTGGCGCTGGGCCGGCGCAGCAAGCTGCCGGCGATCCGCACCCTGTGCGTGATCTACATCGAACTGATCCGCGGCGTGCCGCTGATCTCGGTGCTGTTCATGGCGAGCTTCATGTTTCCGCTCTTCATGCCGCAGGGCACGACGATCGACGTGCTGGTGCGGGTGCTGGTCGGCATCACGCTGTTCGCCGCCGCCTACATGGCCGAGATCGTTCGTGGCGGGCTGCAGGCGATCCCCAAGGGCCAGCTCGAGGCGGCGGCGACGCTGGGCCTCGGCTACTGGCAGACGCAGCGCAAGATCGTGCTGCCGCAGGCGCTGGCGATGACGGTGCCGAGCATGATGAACAACTTCATCAGCATCTTCAAGGATACGTCGCTGGTGACGATCGTCAGCCTTTACGAGCTCACCGGCGCGCTCGGGCTGGCGCTCAACTCGGACGTCGACTGGCGGCCGTACAAGATCGAGGCCTATCTCTTCATCACCGCGATCTACTTCCTCTTCTGCTTCTCGATGTCGCGCTACAGCCTGTGGGTCGAGAAGCAGGTGGCCGTGAGCCGCGCCCGCTGAACCTTCCCGAGCTGCGAACCCCCATGGCCGAATCCATCATCCGCTTCGACAAGGTCAACAAGTGGTACGGCAACGCCTTCCACGTCTTGCGCGACATCGACCTGTCGGTCGCCAAGGGCGAGCGCATCGTGATCTGCGGGCCGTCGGGGTCGGGCAAGTCGACGCTGATCCGCTGCGTCAACGCGCTCGAGGAGTACCAGGAGGGGCTGATCACGGTCGACGGCGTGCCGCTGACCGACGACGTGAAGGCGGTCGAGCGCGTCCGGCGCGAGGTCGGCATGGTGTTCCAGCAGTTCAACCTGTTCCCGCACCTGACGGTGCTCGACAACCTGACGCTGGCGCCGATGTGGGTCGCGCACATGCCGCGCAAGGAGGCCGAGGCGCGCGCGATGCAGCAGCTCGAGCGGGTGCGCATCGCCGAGCAGGCGGCCAAGTACCCGCTGCAGCTCTCGGGCGGTCAGCAGCAGCGGGTGGCGATCGCGCGCGCGCTGTGCCTGACGCCGAAGATCATGCTGTTCGACGAGCCGACCTCGGCGCTGGACCCGGAGATGATCAAGGAGGTGCTCGACGTCATGATCGAGCTCGCCGGCCAGGGCATGACGATGCTGTGCGTGACGCACGAGATGGGATTCGCGAAGGCGGTGGCCGACCGCGTGATCTTCATGGACCAGGGGCAGATCGTCGAACAGAACGAGCCGCACGCGTTCTTCAACGATCCGCAGAGCGAGCGGACGAAGGACTTCCTGGCGAAGATCATCGGGCATTGACGCCAGCTCATCGAGTCCCATCCGATGGGCCGTGGCCTTCTGCGGTCAGTCTCTCGATTGCCGTCGCTCACGCCTTGGACTGCCACTGACGCGCGAGCCGAGAGCGGCGGGTGCCCTTGCCCTCCATGTCCCCCGCCGTCGGCTGCGCCGCCGGCTCCTCCTTTACTTGCGGGCAAGGGCACCCGCCGCCCTCGGCAGGCCACCGCTGTGGTTTTCGACGGTTCGAACGCCACCGTGCTGCCGGCTTCGCTGCGTCTCGCGTCGCATGCCTCCCGCGCAAAGGCGCATGGTGCAGCTCGCGAGGGCCGGAATCCGACAAGCAGAAGCAGCGAATGCAGGCCGGCTTCGAGCGAACGGGTGACGGCCCGCCTCAACCCTGTGAAGCCGCCTTGACCTTCAGCCGCCACGCGTGCAGCAGCGGCTCGGTGTAGCCGCTGGGCTGCGCGACGCCCTGGAAGACGAGGTCGCACGCGGCCTGGAAGGCGGCGCCGTCGTAGGCCGGGGCCATCGGGCGGTACGCCGGGTCGCCGGCATTCTGGCGGTCGACGACCTTGGCCATGCGCTTCAGCGTCGCGCGTACCTGCGCCTTCGTGACGACGCCGTGCAGCAGCCAGTTGGCGATGTGCTGGCTGCTGATGCGCAGCGTCGCGCGGTCCTCCATCAGCCCGATATCGTGGATGTCGGGCACCTTGGAGCAGCCGACCCCCTGGTCGACCCAGCGCACGACATAGCCGAGGATGCCCTGCGCGTTGTTCTCGATCTCCTGCCGGCGCTCGTCGTCGCTCCAGGTGACCTTCCTGACGACGGGAATCGTCAGCAGGTCGTCCAGGATCGCCTCGGCGTCGACGATCTCGCCGTCGCGCAGGCCGGACTTCTCCAACGCGCGCTGGACCTTGGACACGTCGACCTGGTGGTAGTGCAGCGCGTGCAGCGTCGCCGCCGTCGGGCTCGGCACCCACGCGGTATTGGCGCCGGCCCGGGGGTGGCCGATCTTCTGCTGCAGCATCGCGCCCATCAGGTCGGGCATCGCCCACATGCCCTTGCCGATCTGCGCCCGCCCGCGCAGCCCGCAGGCCAGGCCCACCAGCACGTTGCTGCGCTCGTAGGCCTGGATCCACGGCGTCGTCTTCATGTCGCCCTTGCGCAGCATCGGCCCGGCGCGCATCGCGGTGTGCATCTCGTCGCCGGTGCGGTCGAGGAAGCCGGTATTGATGAAGGCCACGCGCGCCCGGGCCGCCGCGATGCAGGCCTTCAGATTGACGCTGGTGCGGCGCTCCTCGTCCATGATGCCGAGCTTGACGGTGTGCCGCGGCAGCCCGAGCAGCTGCTCGACGCGGCCGAACAGCTCGTCGGCGAATGCGACCTCGGCCGGGCCGTGCATCTTCGGCTTGACGATGTAGATGCTGCCGGCGCGGCTGTTGCGCCGCGTCTTCAGGTCCTGCATCGCGATCGCGACCGTGATCACCGCGTCCATGATCCCTTCCGGGATCTCGCGGCCGTCGTCGCCCCACAGGATCGCCGGGTTCGTCATCAGGTGGCCGACGTTGCGCACGAACAGCAGCGAGCGGCCGTGCAGCGTCACCGGCGCGCCGTCCGGCCCGGTATAGACACGGTCTTCGGCGAGCCGGCGGGTGAAGCTCCGCCCGCCCTTGCTGACCTCCTCGGTCAGCGTGCCGTCGAGGATGCCGAGCCAGTTGCCGTAGGCCTGGACCTTGTCCTCGGCGTCGACCACCGCGACCGAGTCCTCCAGGTCGAGGATGGTCGACAGCGCGGCCTCGACGACGACGTCGCACACCCCGGCCGGGTCGTCGCGGCCGATCGCATCGCTGCGGTCGATGCGGAGGTCCAGGTGCAGCCCATGATGCACCAGCAGCACGCCCGATGGCGCGCCGGCGTCGCCCTGGTGGCCGGCGAACTGCTTCGGGTCCTTCAGCGCCACCGTGCGCCCATCCGCGAGCGTGACCTGCAGCGCGCCGCCTGCGACCGCGTAGCCGGTGCTGTCGAGGTGCGATCCCTTCTTCAGCGGCGCGCAGCGGTCGAGCACGTGGCGCGCGTACTCGATGACCTTGGCGCCGCGCCTCGGGTTGTAGGCGGCGCCGCGCTCGCAGCCGTCGGCCTCGGGCAGCACGTCGGTGCCGTACAGCGCGTCGTACAGGCTGCCCCAGCGCGCATTGGCGGCGTTGAGCGCGTAGCGCGCATTGGTCACCGGCACCACGAGCTGCGGGCCGGCCTGCTGCGCCAGCTCGGCATCGACGTTCTTCGTCGTCACGCGCACCCGGCCCGGGTCGGGGACGAGGTAGCCGATCTTGCGCAGGAAGGCGCGGTAGCGCGCCATCGCGCGGATCGGGCCGGGGTGCTCGGCGTGCCAGGCGTCGATCTCGGCCTGCAGCCGGTCGCGCTCGGCCAGCAGCGCGGCATTCTTCGGCGCCAGGTCGCTGACGATGCCGGCGAAGCCTTGCCAGAAGGCGTCGTGGCCCAGCCCGGTGGCGGGCAGGACCTTCTCGTCGACGAAGGTCTTGAGGACGGTGGCGACTTGCAGGCCGCTGATCGGGGTGCGTGGCGTCATGGTGTCGGTCGAGGGGGAAGGGGTGGATGGAAGCGGGGCGGGGAGGAGATCGGCGCGCGGCCGGGAGCCGGCACGGCCCGCTGCGCCGGCGCACTCAGGGGGGCGCGGCAGCCGGGAAGAAGTCGAGCACGTCGCGCAGGCTGCGGCCGGTCCGCGTCGGCTCGGTGCCGAGCTGCTCGGGCGGTGCGCCGGCGCGGTTGACCCACAGCGTCGTATAGCCGTACCAGGTCGCGCCGACCGCGTCCCAGCCGTTGCTCGAGACGAACAGGATCTCGCGCGCCGCCAGCCCCAGCGCCTGCGGCCCGAGCGCATAGGCGGCGGGGTCGGTCTTGTAGCGGCGCACCGCATCGACGCTGAGCACCGGGTCGAGCAGCTCGGCCATCCCGGCGCTCTTGACCGCCACCGCGAGCATCGCCGGGTCGCCGTTGGACAGCACGCCGGCACGCACGCCGCGCGCGCGCAGCGCCTGCAGCACCTCGCGGTTCTCGGGGAAGGCGCTCAGGTGGTGGTACTGGTTGAGCAGGCGGTCGAAGTCGGCCGCGGCCGGCTGCAGGCCCTCCAGCCGCAGTGCGTAGTGCAGCGCGGCGCGCGTCAGCTCCCAGAACGGCCGGTAGTGGCGGCCGTCGCCGCCGCTCATCGTCACCAGCCGCGTGTACTCGATCTGCTTGTCGCGCCAGCCGCGGGCGATGCGCTCGCCGTGGCCGGGGTAGAGCTGCTCGGCCAGCAGGGCGACGCTGTAGACATCGAACAGCGTGCCATAGGCGTCGAACAGCACCGCCTTGGGAACCGGCAGCGCGCGGGCAGGGCGTTCGTCCATCGCGCAACTGTATTAGCTATCCGCATCGCCATTACGCGCTCGAACAGGGTTGGATCTTTGCGCCGGATGCGCATAATCGCCGCGTGGACCGCCTCAAGCAGATCGAGTCCTTCGTCGCCGTCGCGACCCGCGGCAGCCTGACCGCGGCGGCGAAAGCCGACGCCGTCGCGCCGGCGGTGATCGGCCGGCGCATCGACGCGCTGGAGGAGCGACTGGGTGTCAAGCTGCTCGTGCGCACGACGCGGCGCATCACGCTGACGCACGAGGGCAGCGCCTACCTCGAGGACTGCCAGCGCATCCTGGCCGAGCTCGCGAGCGCCGAGGCCAGTGTCTCCGAGGGCGGCGTGAAAGCGAGCGGCCACTTGCGCGTGACCGCGCCGGCCGGATTCGGGCGCCGCCATGTCGCACCGCTGGTGCCGCGTTTTCTCGACCAGCACCCCGAGGTCAGCCTGTCGCTGAACCTGTCGGACCGCATCGTCGATATCGTCAACGAGGGCTTCGACTGCGCGGTGCGCGTCGGCGACCTGCCCGATTCCAGCCTGGTCAGCGTGCGGCTGGCGGACAACCGGCGCCTGTGCGTCGCCTCGCACGCCTACCTGAAGCGCACCGGCGTGCCGGCGACGCCGGCGGAGCTGATGCGGCACGACTGCCTGACGCTGTCGTCCGAGGCGAGCCAGACGCGCGGCTGGGCCTTCGTCGTCGACGGCGAGCTCGTCCACCTGCGACCGCGCGGGCGGCTGGACTGCAGCGACGGCCAGGTCCTGCACGACTGGTGCCTGGCCGGCCTGGGCATCGCGTGGCGCAGCGCCTGGGAGGTGCAGCGCGAGGTCGGCGCGGGCCGGCTGGTGGAGCTACTGGCCGCCTTCGCCGCGCCGCCCAACGGCATCCACGCCGTCTTCCCGCACGCCCGCCACCTGCCGCTGCGGGTGCGGCTGTGGATCGACTTTCTCAAGCACAGCTACGGCGCGGCGGGGTACTGGGCCGGCGCCTGAGCGCTGCGGGCGCCGCCGGCGACCCCGTGCGGCAGCCGCCTGGCGGCCGACGATGCCGGCCGGCGGCGCATCGCCTTTCCGGGATCCGCTGGAACGTCCAGCGTCGGCGGCCGTTGCATGGCGGGGGCGATCGAACGATCATGCGCGCTCATGCGAACCGAAGTCGATTCGATGGGCGAGATGGAATTGCCCGACGGCGCGCTGTACGGGGCGTCGACGCAGCGCGCCGTCCTCAACTTTCCGGTCAGCGGGCAGCCGCTTCCGGCCGCCTTCATCCACGCGCTGGCGCTCGTCAAGGGGGCCTGCGCGGCGGCCAACGCCGACCTCGGCCGGCTCGACCCCGATCGGGCGGCGCTGATCCAGCAGGCCGCGCGCGAGATCGCCGAAGGGCGCCACGACGCGCAGTTTCCGGTCGACGCCTTCCAGACCGGCTCGGGTACCTCGACGAACATGAACGCCAACGAGGTCATCGCCAACCTGTGCAGCCTGGCAGCCGGCAAACCCGTCGGCGCGAAGGATCCGGTCCACCCCAACGATCACGTCAACCTCGGTCAGTCCTCCAACGACGTCTTCCCCAGCACGCTTCACGTCGCCGTCGCGATCGCGCTGCGCGACCGGCTCGAGCCCGCGCTGGCCGCGCTCCAGGCGGCGCTCGCGGCGAAGGCGCAGAGCTGGCAGGAGATCGTCAAGATCGGTCGCACCCACCTGATGGACGCCACGCCGCTGACCGTCGGCCAGGAGTTCTCGGGCTACGCGGCGCAGGTCGACAAGGGCCTCGCGCGAATCCGCCGCGCCGGCCGCGCCCTGCACGAACTCGCGATCGGCGGCACCGCCGTCGGCACCGGCCTGAATACGCACCCCGACTTCGCGCGGCGCGTCTGTGCACGGCTCGAGGCGCAGACCGGCATCGCCTTCCGCGAGGCCGCGAACCATTTCGAGGCCCAGGCCGCGCGCGACGACTGCGTCGAGGCCGCCGGCATGCTCGCCACCGTGGCCGGCAGTCTGGCCAAGATCGCCCACGACATCCGCATGCTCGGCAGCGGGCCGCGCGCCGGCCTCGGCGAGCTCGTCCTGCCCGCCACGCAGCCCGGCAGCTCGATCATGCCCGGCAAGGTCAACCCGGTGATGAGCGAGATGCTCGTCCAGGCGGCGCTCTACACCCAGGGCCTGTGCCAGACCGTCGTCAGCGCCGGCCGCGACGGCCACTTCGAGCTCAACGTCACCCTGCCGCTCATCGCGAGATGCCTGCTGGACGGCATCTCGATCCTCGCCAACGCCACGCGCGTGTTCGCCACACGCTGTGTCCAGGGCCTGCAGGTCGACGTCCGGCGCTGCGGCGAGCTGGTCGACCGCTCGCTCATGCTCGTCACCGCCCTCAATCCGAGGATCGGCTACGACAAGGCGGCCGCGGTGGCGAAGAAGGCCTATGCCGAGGGCAGGACGCTGCGCGAGGTCGTGCTGGAGCTGGGGCTTCTCTCGCGCGAGGAGGCCGACGCCGCGCTCGACCCGTCGCGCATGCTCGGCCCCACGGGCACGTAGCCCGTTTCATCGAGCTGCCCGCATCGCATGGCAGCGCTCGAAGGTGGGTGCTGAGGCTCAGGCGGCAACAGCGGTTGCCAGCCGCTCAGCCACCTCCAGGTCCGGATAGGCGCGGCGCAATGCTGCCGCACCCTGCCTGCAGCGCGCCACCCAGCCCCTGCCGCGCGAGAGCAGGTCCTGCAGCGCTTCGGCCAGCGCCTCGCGCCGGTGGTCCCACAGGAACGCCGCCAGGCAGGCGGCCTGGGCCAGGTCCTTGCTGGACTTGGCCCGGAACGTGCCCGTCCGTTCACCGAAGACGAGCAGCTTGTGCAGCGCGTAGCGCTCCGGGCTCGGCACATTGACGAGCACGCCGCCCTCGCCGCAGAACAGCACGGCCTGCTCGAACTTCTCGAGGGAAAACTCCATGAAGGGCAGCGGCTGCAGCGTGATATTGAGCTGCGGATGCACAAACGGTTCGTCGCCGCCACGGTGACGTGGCGTCAGGAAGTCGAGCCGGAACTCGGGCTCGCTCGGGATCAGGTAGGTGCCGCCGCTCTTGCCGCCGAGGCCTGCGACCGGCAGGAAGCCCATGCCGAGCGACTCGATCGCATGGTCGGTCTTGACCTGGGCGTCGCTGGGTAGCAGCAGCGACATGGCCTTGCCGGCATGCGCGAAGTCGATGTCCTGCGTGCGTTCCTGGCCGCCCCAGCGCAGCCCGAGCATGTTGCCGCAGGCCAGGAAGGCATGGGTGCCGATCAGCAGGCCGCCGGCGTGGAAGAAGCCGTAGTCGGCCAGGCGCCGGATCACGCGCCAGTGGCGCGGCAGCACGCCGGTGCAGCCCAGGGCCAGCGCCGAGCGCGCCAGCGGCCCCAGCGATCGCGCCGCGCTCGGGGTCTCGCGCTGGCGCGCCATCAGTCGCTGCACCGCTTCGTTGTCGGGGCCGACGTAGACTTGCCGCAGCTTGCCGGCTGGCTCGGTGTACTGGAAGTACCAATAGGTGCGGCCCTTGACCTGCTTGGCGTTGAACGACCCCGGCAGGTCGGCCACCGAGCGCAGCAACTCGGCCCCCAGGGCAGCGTCGAGCAACTGGGCGTAGGCGGTCTGGGCCGATAGAGGCAGCTCGGTGTAAAACGCTGTCATGTGGGCAGTTATACGTGTAGGGAACCCAACTTAGTATAAAGCGGGCCCATCGTTATACTAGACGTGCGTCGAACGGCGTATAAGTGCAGGGCGGACCTCGCGCGAACGGCGGTTCCACGCCCCTGACCGTGAGGCCGAACGCCGGGTCGCCGCCTTCGCAGGCCGCGGGTTCGGCGTTGCCGCGACCACCCGAAACACCGTGCCGGCGCCGCGGAATGCGGAGCCGGCACCCGAGACCCTGCGACGGCGCCCCGGGATCCCCGGGTTACAGGATCCTGCGCGGATGCGCGAGCTGCTCGTGCGCCGCGTGCAGCCGACGCACCAGCACGTGGATGAAGGCGGCGTCGAACAGGTGGCGCGTGGTCGGCCCCAGCCCCTCCATCGTGCGCGGCGTGAACGAGATCGTCGTCGCCGGCTTGGTCACCAGCACGTCGGCGGTGTGCACGCGCAACGCCGGGCTCGGCGCCAGATACGCCATCTCGCCGACCGAGGTGCCCGCACCCAGCGTCGCCACGCGCTGGCCGTCGCGGTAGACCTCGATCTCGCCCTGCGCCAGGATGTAAAAGCCGTCGCCCTCCTGGCCCTTCTTGTAGATCGCGTGGCCGAACGGCAGCCGGCGCCACTTGGCGCGGTGCACGACCTCCCACAGCTCGACGTCGCCGAAGCCCTTGAAGAACTCCAGCGAGCGCAGCAGGTTGAAGCGCTCGGAGTCGAGCACCGCCCGCAGCGGCCCGCGCGGCACTTCGCGGTTCGCGATCAGCGCCGCGAGCCCCTGCGCGAAGGCGTCCCAGTCGGGGTGACGATCCTCGCGCCGCTTGGCCAGCCCCTGCCTGACGAAGGCCTCCAGCGCCGGCGTCACGCCGTCGCGCAGCCCGGACAGCGGCGGCGGCTCGGCGTGGCAGATCTGGTGCATCAGCGCCGCCTGCTGCTGGGCGTCGAACGGCGGCCGGCCGCCGACCAGGTGGTACAGCACCGCCGCCAGCGAGTAGATGTCGGCGCGGCAGTCCAGCGCGTCGCCTTCGAGCTGCTCGGGCGACATGTAGGCCAGCGAACCGACGCGGTGCACCTGCGTGCGCTCGGCACCGATCGCGAACACGCTGCCGAAGTCGCTGATCTTGACGTCGACGATCTGGTCGGCGTCGAGCACGGCCAGGATGTTGGCCGGCTTGACATCGCGGTGGATCAGCCCCTGCCGGTAGACATAGCCCAGCGCCATCGCGCACTTGAATCCGATCTCGACGATCTGGTCCAGCGGCAGCAGCGCGTCGGCGCGGCAGTAGCGGCGCAAGGTCGGCCCGGGGACGTACTCCATCACCAGGTAGGCGCCGTCGGCGTCGTCGACCGCATCCAGGATCTGCACCACGTTGGGGTGCTGCAGGCGGCCGACGAGCGCGGCCTCGGCGGCGAAGAAGCGCTGCTGGAAGTGGTCGCCGTGGGTGTCGGCATCGGCGCCGCTGCGCACGCGCTTGATCGCGACGTCGAGGCCGCGGAACTCGTCGCGCGCGAGGAAGACCTCGCTCGTCGCGCCGGCGCCGAGCTGCGCGCGCACCCGGTACTTGCCGATCTGCGGCGGCAGCGCGGGGTGCAGTTCGGCGCCAGGCAGCGCCGTGGCAGGCAGGGCGGCGGTCATCGCAGCTGCGATCGTGCCGGCGCCGCGGCCGGTTCGGTCGCCCGAACAGGCGCGCTCGTGCCGGCCGTTTCGGGCCGCTGCCGGGGCCGATTCCAGGCCGCTGCCGGCCGGCGCGGCGCCCGCCGCCGGGCGCGGCGGGGGCGGGGCGGCCCGTAGAATCGCGCGAATGATCCAAGCCAAGCAGGAGCTGCTGGCCGCGCTGCGATCGGTGCTCGAGACCTTGGCGCCCGGCGCGCCGGTGGCGGCAGCCTTCGAGAGCCCGAAACAGGCCGCGCACGGCGACCTGGCCGTGACCTGCGCGATGCAGCTGGCGCGGCCGCTGCGCCGCAACCCGCGCGAGCTCGCGCAGCAGCTCGTCGACGCGCTGCAGCGCGAGGCCGCGGTGCAGCGCTGGGTCGCGGCGCTCGAGATCGCCGGCCCCGGCTTCGTCAACCTGCGGCTCGCCGACGCCGCCAGGCAGGCGGTGGTCGCCGAGGTGCTGGCCGCCGGCGAGGGCTTCGGCCGCAAGCCACGGCAAGGCCGGCGCATGATGGTCGAGTTCGTCTCGGCCAACCCGACCGGCCCGCTGCACGTCGGCCATGGCCGCCAAGCCGCGCTCGGCGACTCGATCTGCCGCCTGGCCGAGACCCAGGGCTGGGACGTCCACCGCGAGTTCTATTACAACGATGCCGGGGTCCAGATCGCCAACCTGGCGCTGTCGGTGCAGGCGCGGCTGCGCGGACTGAAACCCGGCGACGAGGGCTGGCCGGCGTCGGCGTACAACGGCGACTACATCGCCGAGATCGCCGCCGACTATGCTGCCGGCAAGACGGTGCACGCCGACGACCGCGCCTTCAGCGCGGGCGGCGACGTCGGCGACCTGGATGCGATCCGCCAGTTTTCGGTCGCCTACCTGCGCCACGAGCAGGACCTGGACCTGCGCGCCTTCGGCGTGCGCTTCGACCACTACTTCCTCGAGTCCGGCCTGTACCGCGACGGCAAGGTCGACGCCGCGGTCGCGCGCCTGGTCGCCTCCGGCCGGACCTACGAGAAGGACGGCGCGCTGTGGCTGCGGACGACCGACTTCGGCGACGACAAGGACCGCGTCATGCGCAAGTCGGCGACCGGCGGTGGCGCGGGCGCCGAGGAGGCCGACGAGGCCGACGAGGCCGGGGGGCCGGCGCAGGACGGCGCCGCCTACACCTACTTCGTCCCCGACGTCGCCTACCACATCGACAAGTGGCAGCGCGGCTTCACGAAGGTCGTCAACGTGCAGGGCGGCGACCACCACGGCACGATCGCGCGCGTGCGCGCCGGGCTGCAGGCCGCCGGGGTCGGGATCCCGCACGGCTGGCCCGACTACGTGCTGCACAAGATGGTCACCGTCACCCGCGGCGGGCAGGAGGTCAAGATCTCCAAGCGCGCCGGCGGCTACGTCACGCTGCGCGACCTCGTCGAGTGGACCGGCCGCGACGCGGTGCGCTTCTTCCTCGCCAGCCGCAAGGCGGATGCCGAGTTCGTCTTCGACATCGACCTGGCCTTGCGCGCGAGCGACGACAACCCGGTGTTCTACGTCCAGTATGCGCACGCCCGGATCTGCTCGGTGATGCAGCAGTGGGCGGCGCGCGGCGGCGGCGACCCGGCGGCATTGCTGGCCGGCGCCCTGCCGGCGGACCTGTCGCGCCTGGTCGCGCCGGCCGAACGCGCGCTGATGGGCCGGCTCGCCGAATACCCCGACATGCTCGAGCGCGCCGCCGCCGACCACGCGCCGCACGATGTCGCGTTCTACCTGCGCGACCTGGCCGGCGCGCTGCACGGCTATTACGCCGCCGAACGCTTCCTGGTCGACGATGCCGGGCTCGCGCGGGCGCGGCTGGCGCTGCTGGCGGCGACGCGTCGTGTGCTGGCCTGCGGGCTGGCGGTGCTCGGCGTCGGCGCGCCGGAGTCGATGACGCGTGAGGCCGAGCCGGTGGAGGCCAAGGTATGACGACGAGCGGTCGCTCCGGCGGCGAAGGACGCGGCGGACGGCCCGCGGCCGGCGCGTCGGCACCCGCGCGCGGCCGCGCACCGCGCCGCGCCGGCGCGCAGGGCGGCAGCTTTGCGATGGGAATGCTGGTCGGCCTGCTCGCGGGGCTGGCGCTGGCGCTCGGGGTGGCGCTGTACATCGCCAAGGTGCCGATACCGTTCGTCGACAAGGTGCCGGCGCGGACGCCCGAGCACGACCGCGCCGAGGCCGAGCGCAACAAGGGCTGGAACCCGAACGCGCCGCTGGCGCCGCTGGGGGCGGCACGGGTGGGTGCGGCGCCCGGCGCTGCGGCACCGGCGCCGCCGGCGGACGCCGCGCCAGCGGCTGCAGCCGCGCG
>JACPVA010000190.1 GCA_016191995.1 Burkholderiales bacterium
AGGCGCTGGCGGCCGAGCTCGCCGAGCTGCGCCCGCTGCAGGACGCGCTCGGCCACTGGAACGATATCGTCGTCGCGCGTGCGCACCTGGCGATGCGCGTCGCGCTGGCGCAGGCCGACGCGCCGGGCGACGCGCCGCCGGCCGCCAGTGCTTCCGAGCCGGGCCTGGCGGCGCTGCACTTCGCCGGCGGCTGGCTGGCGCGCGAGGCGCTTGCCGCCGAGGCCGGCTGCGTCAAGGCGTCGGCGCGCTGGCGCCGCCTGCCGGCGCTGGCGGCCAGGCCGCGCCTGGTGCGGAAGACGGCGAAGCGGGCGCAGCCGCCGGCGTCCTAGCGGCTGCGCCGGCCGCCGCGCTGGCCGCGGCAGGCAGCGCGGCCGCGCTGGCGTCGTGACCGGGCGCCGAGCCGCCGCCGACGCGTGCCCGCCCGACGACGGCGAGGATGCCCTTCATCAGCGCCAGCGGCGTCGGCGGGCAGCCGGGCACGACGGCGTCGACCGCGATCACGTCGGCGACGCGGCCGCAGCTCGCATAGCCGGAGCCGAAGATGCCGCCGTCGCAACCGCAGTCGCCGACCGCCAGCACCAGGCGCGGCTCGGGCACCGCGTCCCAGGTGCGGCGCAGCGCCTCGGCCATGTGGCGCGACACCGGCCCGGTGACGAGCAGCAGGTCGGCGTGGCGCGGGCTGGCGACGAAGCGGATCCCCAGCCCCTCGAGGTTGTAGTAGGGGTTGCCGAGCGCGTGGATCTCGAGCTCGCAGCCGTTGCACGATCCGGCGTCGACATGCCGGATCGTCAGCGCGCGCCCCATCACCGCGAGCAGCTCCTGCTGGATGCGGCGCAGCGCGAGCTGCACGCCGTCGGCATCCTGCGGCGCCGGCTCGCTGACGATGCCGGTGCGCGCGATCTGGCGCAGCATCTGCCACATCAGAGGTCGTGTCCCGAGTAGCTGAGGTTGAAGGACTTGTTGATGAGCGGGAAGTCGGGGACGATATTGCCGATCACCGCATGCTCCAGCGCCGGCCAGTTGTGCCACGACGGGTCGGCGCAGTGGCAGCGGCGGATCGCGCCGTCGGCCAGCTCCAGCGCGACCAGCACCGGGCCGCGCCAGCCCTCGATCCAGCCGGCGCCGCGCGCCTCGCCGCGCGGCGGCACGGCCGGCGGCGAGGCCGGCGCGCCGGCCGGTGCCGGCAGGCCTGCGCACAGCAGCCGGATCAGCCGCAGCGACTCGACCAGCTCGTCGAAGCGCACCGCCGCGCGCGCGCCGACATCGCCGTCGACATGCACCACCTTGCGCACCGCGAGCCGGTCGTAGGGCGGGAAGGGGTGATCGCAGCGCAGGTCGAAGGCCTGCGCGCTGGCGCGCCCGGCCAGCCCGGTCAGCCCGAGCCGGGCGGCCAGCGCCGGCGCGACGCGGCCGGTGGCGCGGAAGCGGTCCTGCAGCCCGGCGTGGTCGTCGAAGATCGCGTGCAGCGTGGCGACCTCGCGCTCGACCGACTCGCACTGCGCAGCCATCGCCGCCAGCGCCTCGGGCGGCGGGTCGACGGCGACGCCGCCCGGCAGCACGGCATCCATCAGCAGCCGGTGGCCGAAGATCCGCATCGACAGCCGCTGCCAGTCCTCGCGCAGGCGCGAGAACTGCGCCTGCGCGAAGGCCAGCGCGACATCGTTGCCGAGCGCGCCGAGGTCGCCGAGGTGATTGGCCACGCGCTCGCGCTCCAGCAGCAGCGCGCGCAGCGACTGCGCGCGCGCGCCGAGCGCATGGCCGCAGGCCGATTCCAGCGCCATGCAGTAGGCCCAGGCGTAGGCGACCGTGCTGTCGCCGCTGACGCGCCCGGCCAGCCGGTGTGCCTGCGCCGGGGCCAGCTCGGTGAAGCGGCGCTCGATACCCTTGTGCACATAGCCCAGGCGCTGCTCGAGCCGCAGCACCTTCTCGCCGACGACCGAGAAGCGGAAATGCCCGGGCTCGATCGTGCCGGCGTGCACCGGGCCGACGGCGATCTCGTGCACGCCGTCGCCCTCGACCTGGACGAAGCCGTAGCCGGCCGGCAGCGCGGACGGGTCGGCGGCGCGCGCGTCGCCCGGCGCACGCGCCAGCGGCGGCCCGGCGTCGCCCCACAGGCCATGGTCCAGCCACGGGCGGTTGTCGGCCGCGCCCGCGGCGCCCAGCCCGCCGAGGTCGCGCGCCGCGCGCTGCAGCCGCGCCGCGTCCGGGAAGATGGCGGCCAGGTCCGGGGATCCGGGCTGCGCGGCGGCACTCGGCAGCGTCAACCACAGCAACCCGTCGGCGCTGGCCAGCGCCAGCTGCGCGGCCATGCCGGCGCCGTCCGGGCCGCACCACAGCGAGACCAGCCGGCCGCCGGCGGCGCGCACCGCGGCGGCGGCCGCGCTCCACTGCGTGCGGTCGACCTTGGCGTGCGCGATCGGCAGCGGTGCGGCCAGCGGCGCGGCGTCGAGCTCGGTCCCGGGGATGCGCACGGCGCTCAGCCCCCGACCATGCGCGCCGCCTCGCGGAACCATGCGTCCAGCGCCGGCGGCACGTACAGCCCGAGCATCAGCCCCAGGCCGAGGTGGACGAAGACCGGCAGCAGCGCCGGCGGGTGCGCCAGCGGCGCGAGCTGGGTATCGCCGAAGACCATCGGCTGCACGCGGCTGAAGACCGACGCGAACGCCACCCCGAGCGCCGCGAGCAGGAACGGCGTGGCCCAGGGCTGCTCGCGCATCGCGGTCGTGATGATCAGGAATTCGCTCGCGAAGACGCCGAACGGCGGCATGCCGAGGATCGCCAGCGTGCCAAGCACGAGTCCCCAGGCGACCGTCGGGCTGACCTTGATCAGGCCGCGAATCTCGCTCATCAGCTGCGTGCCGGCGGTCTGCGCCGCATGGCCGACGGCGAAGAAGATCGCCGACTTGACCAGCGAGTGCACCGTCATGTGCAGCAGGCCGGCGTAGGTCGCGATCGGCCCGCCGAGGCCGAAGGCGAAGGTCATCAGCCCCATGTGCTCGATCGACGAGTAGGCGAACATGCGCTTGACATCGCGCTGGCGCGACAGCAGGAAGGCCGCCGCGACGACCGACAGCAGGCCGAACCCCATCATCATCGCGCCCGCCAGCCCGTTGCCGAGCGCGCCGTCGGCCAGCACCTTGCAGCGCAGCAGCGCGTACAGCGCGACGTTCAGCAGCAGCCCCGACAGCACCGCCGACACCGGGGTGGGCCCCTCGGCATGCGCGTCGGGCAGCCAGTTGTGCACCGGCACCAGCCCGACCTTGGTGCCGTAGCCGATGAACAGGAAGGCCAGCGCGATCGTGATCGCACGCGGGTCGAGCTGGCCCTTGACCGCGTCGAGCTGCGTCCACAGCAGCGCGCCGCCCTCGGCGCCGATCAGCTTCTCGGCCGCCATGTACAGCAGCACGGTGCCGAACAGCGCCTGCGCGATGCCGACGCCGCAGAGGATGAAATACTTCCACGCCGCCTCGAGGCTGGCCGCGGTGCGGTAGACGCTGACCAGCACGACGGTGGTCAGCGTCGCCGCCTCCATCGCGACCCACAGGATGCCGCGGTTGTTCGTCGTCAGCGCCAGCAGCATCGTGAAGCCGAACAGCTGATACATGCTGTGGTACAGGCGCAGCCGCGGCGGCGTCATCTTGCCGTGGTCGCGCTCGATCTTCATGTACGGGCGCGAGAAGATCGAGGTCGTCAGGCCGACGAAGCTGGTCAGCGTGACGAGGAAGACGTTCAGCGCGTCGATGTAGAAGGCCTGGTTCCACAGCAGCCGCGGGCCGCCGTCGATGACCTGCGCCGTCAGCGCGCAGGCGGCCAGGAAGGCCGCCAGGCTGCACGCGACGTTGATCTCGCGCGCGACCTCGCGGTGGCCCCACAGCGCGAGCAGCAGCGCGCCGGCCAGCGGCACCCCGAGCACGAACGCCAGCGGCTCCACGCTCACTCCTCCTTCAGCGTCTCGAGGTGGCGGATGTCCAGGCTGTCGAACTGCTCGCGGATCTGGAACATGAAGACCCCCAGGATCAGCGAGCCGACCAGCACGTCCAGCGCGATGCCGAGCTCGACCACCATCGGCATGCCGTAGGTGGCCGAGGTGGCGGCGAAGAACAGCCCGTTCTCCAGCGCCAGGAAGCCGATCACCTGCGCCACCGCCTTGGTGCGCGTGATCGTCATCAGGAACGACAGCAGCACGCTGGCCAGCGCGATGCCGAGCGTGCCGCGCGCCACCGACGACGACAGCTGCGCGATCGGCGCGCCGAGGTAGAAGGCGAAGATGACCAGCGCGATGCCGACCAGCATCGTGGTCGGGATGTTCAGCAGCGGCTCGACGTCCCAGCGCACGTCCAGCCGCGCGACGACGCGGTGCAGCAGCAGCGGGATCAGCAGCACCTTGAGCGCGAAGGTCAGCAGCGCCGAGACGAACAGGTGCGGCTGCGCGGTGACGTAGCCGACGACGATCGTCGCCAGCACCAGCACCGCGCCCTGCATCGTGAACAGGTGCACCAGCGACAGGATGCGCCGCTGCGACAGCATCGCGAACGCGAGCAGCAGCAACACCGCGCCGAGCAGGTTGACGAATTGCAGGAACAGCGGGCTGACGTCGACCGGCATCGTCAGCCTCGCAGCAGGATGTGGACCAGCATGCCGATGACGGCCAGCAGGAAGGCGGTGGCGAGAAACTCGGGGACGCGGAAGACGCGCATCTTGGCGCTCAGCGTCTCCAGCAGCGCCAGCGCCGCACCGCCGATCGCCAGCTTGACGAGCAGCGCCGGCAGCGCCCACAGCAGCTCGACCGGCGAGCCGCCGAGCGCCACCCCCCAGGGGAAGAACAGCGCCAGCCCGATGCACGAGTAGGCGAACAGCTTCAGGCTCGCGGCCCACTCGATCAGCGCCAGGTGACGGCCCGAATATTCGAGGATCAGCGCCTCGTGGATCATCGTCAGCTCGAGGTGCGTCGTCGGGTTGTCGACCGGCACGCGCGCGTTCTCGGCCAGCGAGACCATCGTGAAGGCGATGCCGGCGAAGGCCATCGCAGGGTGGATCGCGAGCTCCGAGCGCGCGAGCGTGCCGACGGTGGCCGACAGCGAGGTCGACCCGGAGATCAGCGAGGCCGAGAACAGCACCATCAGCAGCGCCGGCTCGGCGAGGAAGCCGACCAGCATCTCGCGCCGCGCCCCCAGCGTGCCGAAGGCGGTGCCGATGTCCATCGCCGCCAGCGAGATGAAGACGCGCGCGAGCGCGAACAGGCCGACGAGGGCGATCGCGTCGGCCGCCCGCGACAGCGGCAGCTCGGCCGACAGCGTCGGCACGATCGCGCTGGCCAGCAGCATGCAGCCGAAGACGACGTAGGGCGCGGCGCGGAAGATGCGCGAGGCCTGCTCGGCGACGACCGACTCCTTGACGAACAGCTTGTGCAGCGTGCGGTAGGGCTGCAGCAGGCCGGGGCCGCGCCGGTTGAGCAGCCAGGCGCGGCACTGCGTGACCCAGCCGCCGAGCAGCGGCGCCAGCAGCAGCGCGAGCGCGATCTCGAGCCCCTGCGACAGCAGCGCGTAGCCGTCCGTCACAGGCTCACCAGCACCAGCATCGCGATCAGCGTCACGAAGCTGAAGGTCAGGTAGACGCCGATGCGGCCCTGCTGCAGCAGGCCGGCCCACTGCGCCAGGCGGCCGACCAGGGCGGCGATCGGCAGGTACAGCGCGTGCCAGAAGCGGTCCTCGACGAGGACGCGGTAGCGCGGGTGCGCGTCGTCCGGGCGCGGCAGCTCGCGCCGCACGAGGAAGAAAGGCTCGAAGATCTGCCGGATCGGCTGCCCGAATCCCTCGGCCGTGTCCTGCATGCGCGCGCTGAGCTGGGTGAAGCCGCAGGCCCAGGGCGGCGCGCGCCGCGTGCGGCCGTGGTACAGGCGGCGCACGAGCAGCCAGGCCAGCGCGAAGCACGCGACGACGCCGAGCAGGAAGACCACCGGGCCGTAGGACGCGCGCTCGATGCCGGTCGGCGCGAGCAGCCAGCCGCTGGCGGCGACGGCCTCGCCGATCCCGGCGCCGACCGCCAGCTGGGTCACCGGGTCGATCGCCTGCACGAAGGCCTGCGGCGCCAGCCCGAGCGCGACGCAGGCCAGCGCCAGCCACAGCATGCCGGCGCGCTCCCAGCGGCCGGCATCGTGCGCGTGCGCGAGCGCCGCCTCGCGCGGCTGGCCGACGAAGATCACGCCGTAGAACTTGACCATCACGTAGCCGGCCAGCGCGGCGACGAGCGCGATCACCGCGGCGACGGCCGGGATCAGCATGTTGAGCACCGGGTGCGGCAGCCCCGGGGTGAACAGGAAGCTCTGCAGCAGCAGCCACTCGGAGACGAATCCGCTCAGCGGCGGCAGCCCGGCGCCGGCCAGCACCGCCAGCAGCATGATCCAGCCGACCCAGGGCATCGGCCGCAGCAGCCCGCCCAGGCGCCCCAGGTTGCGCTCGCCGGTGGCGTGCAGCACGGCGCCGGTGCCGACGAACAGCAGGCTCTTGAAGAAGGCGTGCGCGGCGACGTGGTACAGCACCGCGGTCAGCGCCAGCGCCGAGACGGCCGGCATGTCGTAGGCGGCGAAGACCGCGGCCAGCCCGATGCCGGCCAGCAGCAGCCCGATATTCTCGATCGACGAATAGGCCAGCAGCCGCTTCATGTCGACCTGCACGGCGGCGAAGACGACGCCGAACAGCGCCGTCAGCAGCCCCAGCCCCAGCATCAGCGCGCCCCACCACCACTGCGGGCCGGCGGCGAGCAGGTCGAACAGCACGCGCAGCAGGCCGTAGATGGCGGTCTTGAGCATGACCCCGCTCATCAGCGCCGACACCGGCGACGGCGCCGCCGGATGCGCCTCGGGCAGCCAGACATGCAGCGGCAGGATGCCGGCCTTGGCGCCGAAGCCGAACAGCGCGAGCGCGAACCCGACCGACGCCCAGGCCGGCGCGAGCGACTGCGCGCGCATGGCGTCGAAGGTGTAGTCGCCGCTGCCGGCCTGCAGCACGCCGAAGCACATCAGGATGCCGATCGCGCCGACGTGCGCCACGAGCAGGTACAGATAGCCGGCCTGGCGGATCTCGGCGATGCGATGGTTGGCGGTGACGAGGAAGAACGACGACAGCGCCATCGTCTCCCACAGCACCATGAAGGCATAGGCGTCGTCGGCCAGCATCACCCCGGCCATGCTGGCGAGGAAGACGTGGTACTGCAGGCACAGCAGCCCCGGCGGCGTGCCCTCGCCGCGGCGGAAGTAGCCGGCGGCGAAGGTCGAGACCCCGGCCGTCGCACCGCCCAGCACCATCAGGAAGAACGCCGACAGCGCATCCAGCCGCAGGTGGAACGGCAGTTGCGGCAGGCCCAGCGGCAGCACCACCGTCATCGGCGGGGCCGCCAGCGCGACCGCGCCGACGCCGCCGAGCAGCAACCCGAGCAAGGCGCCGAGCGGGAACAGCACCTGCGCGACGAAGCGCAGCCGGTGCAGCGCGAGCAGGCCCGCGACGCCGATCAGAAGCCAGCCGGCGACGATCGCCAGCACGGCGGCCAGCGGCCAGGCGGGCGAGCCAGCGGCCAGCGCGGTCATGGGCCTGGGGTCCGAGGCGCCGCGGTCAGCGCGGCCGCTTGCCGCCGCGTCCCGCCTGGCGCGCCGCGCGCGGCACGTCGACCGGCGCGCCGGGCACGTAGCTGACGCCGTGCTGGGCCAGGTAGTCGCGGATCATCTGGCGCACGACCTGCGACGGCGTCAGGTCCTGGCTCGCACACAGGCGCTCGAACGCGAGCTTCTTCGCCGGGTCGATCAGCAGCGTCAGGCGGGCGGTCTTGGCTTCCATGCCGGGCTGCGCGACGACGCGCCGACCTCGGCGCGCGTCATGCGCATTGCATGTTAATGCGATGCGCATTCTAAGCACATGGACGGGACGCGGTCCAGGCCGCGTTCCGCCTGCGCCGGGACGCGCGCGTCAGCGCACGCGCATCCCCGGCGTCGCGCCGGGCCAGGGCTCGAGCACGTAGATCCCGGGGCTCGCCTTCTCGTCGGCGTGGCTGGCGGCCAGCACCATGCCCTCGCTGAGGCCGAACTTCATCTTGCGCGGCGCCAGGTTGGCCACCAGCACCGTGAGCTTGCCGGCGAGCTGCTCGGGCGCATACGCGCTGGCGATGCCGGAGAAGACCTGGCGCAGCCGCGGCTCGCCGCCGGCGCCGGTCTCGCCGGCGTCGAGCAGCAGCCGCAGCAGCTTGGCACTGCCCTCGACGCGCTCGGCGCCGACGATGCGCGCGATGCGCAGGTCGACCCTCGCGAAGTCGTCGATCCCGATCGCCGGCGCGATCGCCTCGCCGCCGGGCAGCGTCTCGGCAGCCGGCTCGGGCGGCGCGGCGGCGGCCGGCGGCTCGAACAACGCGTCCAGCCGCTTCGGGTCGACGCGCTGCATCAGGTGCTCGTAGCGGCCGATGCGGTGCGGCCCGCCGTGGCTGAGCCCGCGCGCGGCGTCGGCCCATTGCAGCGGCGGCACGCCGAGGAAGGACTCGACCTTCGCCGCCAGCGCCGGCAGCACCGGCTTGAGGTAGATCGTCAGCAGCCGGAAGGCCTCGATGCAGGTGCTGCAGACATCGTGCAGCGCCGCGTCCTGGCCCTCCTGGCGCGCCAGCTCCCAGGGCTTGTGCTGGTCGACGTAGGCGTTGACGCGGTCCGCCAGCGCCATGATCTCGCGCAGCGCCTTGCCGTACTCGCGCGCCTCGTACAGCTCGGCCACCGGCTCGCCCGCGCCGCGCAGGGCGTCGAGCAGCACGCGGCCCTCGACGCCGACATCGTCCGACACGCGCCCGCCGAAGCGCTTGGCGAGGAATCCCGCGGCGCGGCTGGCGATATTGACGTACTTGCCGACCAGGTCGGCGTTGACGCGGGCGACGAAGTCGTCGGGGTTGAAGTCGATATCCTCGACGCGCGCGTTCAGCTTGGCGGCGATGTAGTAGCGCAGCCACTCGGCGTCCAGGCCGAGCTCGAGGTAGCGCAGCGGCGAGATCCCGGTGCCGCGGCTCTTGCTCATCTTCTCGCCGCTGACGGTGATGAAGCCGTGCACGAAGACATGGTCCGGCGTCTTGCGGCCGCTGAAGTGCAGCATCGCGGGCCAGAACAGCGTGTGGAAGTAGACGATGTCCTTGCCGATGAAGTGCACCTGCTCGACCGCCGGGTCGGCGACATAGGCCTCGTAGTCCAGCCCGAGCTTGCCGAAGCGGTTCTTCAGCGACGCCAGGTAGCCGACCGGGGCGTCGAGCCAGACGTAGAAATACTTGTCGTCGGTGTCGGGGATGCGGATGCCGAAGTAGGGCGCGTCGCGCGAGATGTCCCAGTCGGCCAGCGTGACGCGGCCGGTCTCGTCGGGGGTGAACCACTCGCGGATCTTGTTCAGCACCTCGGGCTGCAGCCGCCCGGGCACGGCGGTCCACTCCTGCAGGAAGTCGATGCAGCGCTGCGACGACAGCAGGAAGAAGTGGTGCGCGCTGCTGCGCCGCTCGGGCGCGGCGCCCGACAGCGCGGAGTACGGGTTCTTCAGCTCGGTCGGCGCGTAGACCGCGCCGCAGACCTCGCACGAGTCGCCGTACTGGTCGGCGGCACCGCAGCGCGGGCACTCGCCCTTGATATAGCGGTCGGGCAGGAACATGCCCTTGACCGGGTCGTAGAACTGCTCGATGACGCGCTCGCCGATCAGCCCCTGCTTGCGCAGCCCGAGGTAGATCGACTGCGCCAGCTCGTGGTTCTCCGGCCCGTCGGTCGAGTGCCAGTTGTCGAACGAGATGTGGAAGCCGTCCAGGTACTGGCGCCGCCCGGCGGCGATGCGGGCGACGAAGTCCTGCGCGCTCAGCCCCGCCTTCTCGGCCGCGATCATGATCGGCGCGCCATGCGCGTCGTCGGCGCAGACGAAGTGCAGCTCGTGCCCGCGCATGCGCTGCAGCCGCACCCAGACATCGGCCTGGATGTATTCCATCATGTGGCCGATGTGGAACGGCGCGTTGGCGTAGGGCAGCGCCGTGGTGACGAAGAGCTTGCGGGCGGCGGCGGTCATGGTGCGCGACATTGTAGGAGTGCCGCCTGCGGAACTCCGCTGCGGCCGGTGCGCGCATCGGCCGCGGAAGCAGCGCCTGCGGGCGCTGACGCGGGCCACGATCGGGCGCGATCGATGCGGCTGGGGAGGGTGGGCGCTCACGCCGCAGCGTTTGGCTTCGCGCTGCGCGGCCGGGGCACGGACCTGCAGGTCGGCGCGGCATCGGCTTGCCGAGATGCGCCGGCGCTGAACGGGGAGTGCGCAAAGTGGAGTGCACAGCGATGCCGGCCGTGGAGCTTGCTGCCTGTGTCATCCTGGCAAGACGGCATGCGCTCGATCGGGTTGCAGCGGCTCGGTTCGAACTGCGCCCTGCGCCAGGTGCCCTGCACCAGGTTGATCTCGCAATCGGCTCGCTTTACGATATGCCAAATCGTAAAGACGGAGTTCACAATGCCCGAGCCGACCACCATGTCCAGCAAGGGCCAGGTCACGATTCCGCGGGACCTGCGCGAGCGCCTGGGCCTGCAGGCCGGCGACAAGATCGCCTGGTCGCTGCTGAGCAATGGCACGGTCGTCGTGCGGCCGAAGACGCGGCGCCTGGTCGACCTCGTCGGCATGCTGACGCGCCCGGGCCAGCCTGGCGTCACGGTCGACGAGATGCGGCTGCCTGAATGAGTGCGGCCATCGACACCAACGTGCTGGTGCGCGTGCTCGTGCAGGACCCGACGGCTGCGGTTCAGTGTGCTGCCGCCAGACGCGTCGTCGCCGAGGCCTCCGCCCGCGGTGAGCCGCTCCTGGTCACGCTTTGCGCGCTGCTGGAAGCCGAATGGGTTCTTCGCAGCCGCTACAAGGTCGAGCGCGCGTCGATGACGGCAGCCGTCATCGCGATGCTCGAGACGCCGGGCATCGAGTTCGAACACGAGCCGACGGTCGAAGAGGCCTTGTACCTCTTCGAGCAATACCCATCGGCCGACTTCGCGGATTGCCTGCTCCTCGCACGTGCGACGCACCTCGGCCGCAACCGCTTCTTGACCTTCGACGCCGGCGCCGCCAGGCTGCCGCGCGCGGAGTTGGTGCAATGACCTGGCACGGGACCCGAGAGTCTGCGTCCGGGCACTGACGCGGTCATCCCCGGGCCGCGACCGGGTTCGGGGGATGCGGCTGGGGCGGCTTGCGGCCCATGGCCGTCATTCGCGACGCTTGCCTGTTTGCCACGGCCGGCGTTCGACGCGTAGCGCAGCAAGGCCGCGGGGGCTCTGCGGCCGGGCTCAAGAGTCGCCGCCCGGCCTGCGGCCGGGTCCCCTGCGCTGCTCGCTCCGCGGCGCGGCTGCGGTGGCTTCGCACTGGCGCTCCCGCGCCAGTGCATAAATCCTCCTCGCCGGTCCGGCGCCTGCGGCGCCGGACTCCCGCCGCTGCG
>JACPVA010000191.1 GCA_016191995.1 Burkholderiales bacterium
ACCCGAACGCCGGCGAACGGGCGAGCGCATGCAAAGCGCGAGCGCGGCCTGCAAGGCTGAGCCGGACGTGAGGGTCTGCCTGCGCAGACCCGAACGCCGGCGAACGGGCGAGCGCATGCCAAGCGCTTGCGTCGAGCGAAGGGGCTGGACGACGGAAGTCGCGGCCAACCCTGTCGCCCAGTCCGACAGCCGCGCGTGCCGATCTGCGCTCACAAGACCTGGCCGGTGGCGCGCGCGATGCGGTGGATCGGCCGCTCGTCCAGACCCGGATAGGCCAGCAGCACGTCGATCCGGCGCTCGCCGAGTTCGCGCATCAGGTCGACCTCCAGCGCGACCGATCCGGCGAGCGGGTCGTCGACCGCTTGCGGCAGCTCGACCAGCAGGTCGATATCACCGCCGCGCCGAAGGTCGTCGACGCGGGATCCGAACAGCAGCACACGCGCCGCCGGGCCGAACCGTCGCTCGGTGGCGGCACGGATGAGGGTTCGCTCGTGCTCCGACAGTCGCATGCGGTGGCGCTTTCGGGAGGGCCCCATTCTAGGAGGCTGTCGGCACGGTCGCTGCTCTGCTCCGCCGCCGCCCGGCATGGCCTTGCCGGGCAGCGGCGGACGGCCGGGTCGCACATGGCTCCCCCGGCCTCGCCAGCCGCCGGACAATGGTCCCGGCGTTCCCGCCCCGCGCGATGTCGAACAAGCCCGACGACCTGCTGCAACGCTGGGCCGACGCCTGGCGCGGCGAGCCGCGCGCACTGGCGCGCGCGGGCGCGACGTTGCTGGCGTACGCGAGCGGCTACGTCGCCGGGGCCGCGGGCTTCGCGTGGCTGCTTCGACATGTCGTCGTCGTCGCCTGGCCAGATCCTACGGACTGGGGTCGCGAAGCGCTGCGGCTGCTCGACATCGGGATGACCTTCGGCGCTGCGCTCGCCGCCTTCCTCGTCGCCCGACGCGCGCTCGGCGGCATGCGCGCGCCGCTGCTTTGCGTGGCGGCCAGCCGCGCGCGGCGCGCCGACGCGATCGTCGCCGTGCTGCTGTGGTGGGCGGCGAGCCTGGCGATCGTGCTCGCGCTCGGCGACCCCGACCGCGTCGCCGCGAGGCTGCAGTCTCATCCGCCGACGGACTGGGCGTTGCTGGCCGCGCTGGCGCTGCTGCTGGTCGGCGTGCAGGCGACGAGCGAGGAGCCGGTCTTTCGCGGCTACCTGCTGCCCCGGCTCGCGGTGCGGCTGCCCAGCGCGGCGGCGGTCGCGGTCTCGGCGCTGGTCTTCGCCGCCGCGCACCCGAGCCCGGGCCTGTGGGGCGGGACGCTGCTGACCTGGTTCGGCGTCGTCTTCGGCGTCGCGACCTGGCGCAGCGGGTCGGTGTGGCCGGCGGTCGGGCTGCACGTCTCGCACAACGTGCTGCAGATCCTGCTGGCGCCGTGGGTGCCGGTCGGCGCCGCCGAGTTCGCGGCCCATGCCGCGGCCGCGCTGCTCTGGCTGGGGTGGATCGAATGGCTGCGGCGCCAGCGCGCACGCCTGCCGCCGGGACGGGGATGAAGCGCTTCGCGCGTACGCAGGCACGGGGGCGCGGCGCCCTGGCCACCCGGCGGCGCGGCGCCGTGCACAGGTGCTGCGCCGTCGGGCGACGACCGCGCGCGAGCCGTCGCGCGCCGGGTCAGCCCTCGCCCAGCCCGTGCGCGCGGTGCCAGTCGGCGAGCGACTGCGCGGGGTAGGCGGCGCAACGCTCGTCGTCCGGCGCGCCCTCGGCCGCGACCCAGCCCGGCTTCGATGCCAGCATCATGTGGACATGGGCCGGCGGCGCCGGCAACGCGGTGTCGATGGCGCCGGCGTGCGGGTGCACGAGCTCCGGCCAGCGCGGGTCGTCGACCCACAGCGCGCTGCCGCAGCGGCCGCAGAAGTGGCGTCGCGCCGGGCTGATGCTGCCGTCGTCGAGCCGCGCCTGGTAGGCGCGCAGGTGGCGCCGCCCGGTCACGCGCAGGCTTGCCGCGTGCGCGCCGAGGTTGACCGCGAAGCCGCCGCTGCCGGCGGTCTTGCGGCAGATGCCGCAATAACAGCGCAGGTAGGGGTAAGGGGCGTAGGCGTCGACGCTGAAACGCACGCTGCCGCAGTGGCAGGATCCTTCGAGTTGCATGCCATGGCCTCCTTTCGACGCAGTCGGCGGCACGCGCCGGACGGCCTGGACGATGGCACGATTCGGGCCCGGCTCCAGAAGAACGCGCCGTGCGCGGTCCGCAGGCGCGTTCGTCGCTCAGCCGTGCAGCGCGACCCGCTGCGGCCGCGCGCCACGCCCCGCGCCGCCGCGCGCGACCGCGTCCAGCGTCGCCAGCACCAGCCGCCGCAGCGCGTCCCACGGCTCGGCCGGCCAGTCCGGGTGCTTCAGCCCCTTGACCAGGCCGTCGCAGACGCTGGCCGCGGCGAGCAGCCGCGTCAGCGTCGGCGCCGCCAGCTGCGGCGCGACACGCTCGACGAGCCGCTGCTTGACGCCCCACACGCGCGCGGTTTGCAGCGCCAGCGGCATCGGCTGGCCGGCGTCGAGCGCGTCGCGAACGCGCGCCAGCGCCTGCAGGTCCGACGCCAGCGTCCAGTGCACCAGCACCGGCGCCTCGCCCTCGGCACGCAGGCCGTCGAGCATGCGCAGCGCGCGCGCCGTCTGCCCGGCGAGCACCGCCTCGCCGAGCTGGAAGACGTCGTAGCGCGCGACGTCGAGCACCGCCTGCTCGACTTGCTCGAAGCTCAGCTCGCCGGCCGGGTGCAGCAGCGCGAGCTTGGCGATTTCCTGCTGCGCCGCGAGCAGGTTGCCCTCGACGCGGTCGGCGAAGAATGCGAGCGTCTGCTGCCCGGCCTCGCCCGCGGCGACGCGCTGGCCTTGCGCGGCCAGCCGCTCGGCGATCCAGGCCGGCAGCGCGCGGCGCTCGACCGGTTCGACGCGCACGCTGACGCCGGCGCGGTCCAGCGCCGCGAACCAGGCGCCCTTGAGCTGCTGCCCGTCCAGCCGCGGCAGCTGAACGATCGTCAGCACCTCCTCGGGCAAGGCCTCGACATAACGCTGCAGCGCCTCGGAGCCGTCCTTGCCCGGCTTGCCGCCGGGGATGCGGACCTCGATCAGCTGGCGCTCGGCGAACAGGCTCATGGCCTGCGCCGCGCCGAGCACGCTGCTCCAGTCGAAGTGCGCGCCGGCGACGGCGAAGACCTTGCGCTCGCTGAAGCCGGCGGCGCGCGCCGCGGCGCGGATCGCGTCGCAGGCCTCCTGCGCCAGCAGCGGCTCGTCGCCCCAGACGGTGTACAGCGGCTTCAGGCCGCGCTGCAGGTGGGCGGCGAGCTGGTCGGGGCGGATCTGCATCGGGGCTCGGGGGTCGTCACCGGGCGGGCGGCGCCGGTCACGCCGCCAGCGCCGCCAGCCGCCGCAGCAGCTGGTCGACGATATCGTCGAGCATCGCGAGGTACAGCGCGTCCTCCTCGATCGCCTTGGCCAGCGCGGCGGTCTCGTTGGTGCGCAGGTCGCGCGCCTGGCGCAGCGTCACCGGCGGCATGCGCTCGCGGCCGTCGGGGCTGTCGGCGCGCACCGTCACGCGCAGCCGCAGCTGCAGCTCGCGCACCTGGCCGGCGGCGGTGGAGGCGGCGACGCTGCGCTCGCGCTGCTCGGCCAGCGCGCGCAGCACGAGGTCGGCATCGGCCGGGCTGGCGACGAAGCTCGCCTGCCCCTGAAGCGCGCGCCGCAGCGCCGCCTCCAGCGGCGAGCGCGGCTCGAACCCCGCCAGGTGCAGGCGCGAAAAGGCAAGCCGCGGAGGCTCGCGCAGCCTGAAGCCGCAGCCCGGCAGGCCGGACAGGGCGGCCGCCGCGGCGATCGCGCAGGCCATGCCGAGCACCGGGCGTCGAGGCAGCGCCCCACCGTCGCCCGCAGCGCCGGCGCCCGGCGGCGTGGCGCCCGCAGCGCGGCGGGCGGCGCAGGCGGCGCGTGCGCCGGCCATGCTCAGACGACGACGTTGACGAGCCGCCCCGGGACGACGACGACCTTGCGCGCCGGCTTGCCGTCCATGAATCGCTGCGCGTCGGGGTGCGCGAGCGCGGCGGACTCGATCGCGGCGCGGTCGGCGTCGGCCGGCACGCGCAGGTGGCCCCTGAGCTTGCCGCCGACCTGCAGCACGAGCTCGATCTCGCTGCGCACGAGCGCCTGCGGGTCGACCTCGGGCCACGGCGCGTCGAGGATCTCGCCCAGCTCGGCCGCATAGCCGAGCTCGGCCCACAGCGCGTGCGCGATATGCGGCGCCGCCGGGTAGACGGTTCGCAGCAGGATGCCGAAGGCCTCGCGCCGGACCGCCTGGTCGGCGGCGGCGTCGCTCAATGCGGCATCCTCGACCGCGTTGAGCATCTTCATCGCGCCGGAGACGACGGTGTTGTACTGCAGCCGCTCGTAGTCGGAGCTCACCTGGCGCAGCAGCTCGTGCATCGTGCGGCGCAGGTCGCGCGCGGCGTCGCTGCAGCCGTCGACGCCGCCACCGGCGCCGCGCAGCAGCTCGGCGTGACGCTGCGCCCAGGCCCACAGCCGGCGCAGGTAGCGGTACGCGCCCTCGGCGCCGGAGTCCGACCAGGCCGCGCTCTGGTCCGGCGGGCCGGCGAACATCACGAACAGGCGCGCGGTATCGGCGCCGAAGCGCGCGATGATGTCGCGCGGCTCGACGACGTTGTTCTTGCTCTTCGACATCTTCTCGATGCCGCCCAGCCTCACCGGCTGGCCGTCGCTCTTGGCGCTGGCGCCGACCGGCGCGCCGCGCTCGTCGTAGCGGACATCGACCTCGCTCGGGTAGAACCAGCGCTTCTTGCCGCTGGCATCCTCGCGGTAGAAGCACTCGTTGAGCAGCATGCCCTGGGTGAACAGGCGCGTGAACGGCTCGCCGAACTCGACGAGGCCGAGGTCGCGCATCGCCTTGGTCCAGAAGCGCGCGTACAGCAGGTGCAGCACCGCGTGCTCGATGCCGCCGATGTACTGGTCCATCGGCATCCAGTAGTCGTTGCGCGCGTCGACCATCGCGCCGGCGCTGTCCGGGCAGGCGTAGCGCATGTAGTACCAGGCGCTGTCGACGAAGGTGTCCATGGTGTCGGTCTCGCGCCGCGCGGGCTGGCCGCAGCGGGGGCAGGCGACATTCAGGAAGGACGCGCACCTGGCCAGCGGGTTGCCGCTGCCATCGGGCACCAGGTCCTCCGGCAGCCGCACCGGCAGGTCGGCCTCGGGCACCGGCACGCTGCCGCAACCGGGGCGCTCGCGGCCCGGCTCGGTGCTGCCGTCGCAGTGGACGATCGGGATCGGCGTGCCCCAGTAGCGCTGGCGGCTGATGCCCCAGTCGCGCAGCCGCCAGGTGGTCTGCGTCTCGCCCAGGCCCTTGGCCGCGACCAGCTCGGCGACCTTGTCGACCGCCTCGGCATGCGCCAGCCCGTCGAGCACGCCGGAATTGACGCAGCGCGCGCGCGGCTTGTCGGCATACCAGTGCTGCCAGGCGGTGTCGTCGAAGGTCTCGCCGTCGACGCCGATCACCTGCCGGATCGGCAACCCGTACTTGCGCGCGAACGCGAAGTCGCGCTCGTCGTGCGCCGGCACGCCCATCACGGCGCCGTCGCCGTAGCCCATCAGCACATAGTTGCCGACCCACAGCGGGACCGCCTCGCCGGTCAGCGGGTGCATCACGGTCAGCCCGGTCGGGCGGCCCTCCTTCTCGCGCAGCGCCAGCTCGGCCTCGGTCGAGCCACCCTTCTTGCACTCGTCGATGAAGGCGGCCAGCGCCGGGTCCGACTGCGCCGCGCGCGCGGCCAGCGGGTGCTCGGGCGCGACGGCGCAGAAGGTCACCCCCATGATCGTATCGGCGCGCGTCGTGAAGACGTACATCCGTCCATCCTGGATCAGCGCGCCAGCCGCGTCGCGGATCTCGTGCGGGAAGGCGAATCGCACGCCGGTGCTCTTGCCGATCCAGTGCTCCTGCATCAGCCGCACGCGCTCGGGCCAGCCGGCGAGATAGTCCGGGTGCGCGGGGTCGGCCACCCCTGCGAGCAGCTCATCGGCGTACTTCGTGATCGCCAGGTAGTAGCCCGGGATCTCGCGCTTCTCGACGATGGCGCCGCTGCGCCAGCCGCGGCCGTCGACAACCTGCTCGTTGGCCAGCACGGTCTGGTCGACCGGGTCCCAGTTGACGACCTGGGTCTTCTTGTAGGCGATGCCTCTTTCCAGCAGCTTGAGGAAGAACCACTGGTTCCACTTGTAATAGCTCGGGTCGCAGGTGGCGACCTCGCGCGACCAGTCGATCGCCAGCCCGAGCGGGCGCATCTGCGCCTTCATGTCGGCGATGTTTGAGCGCGTCCACTCGGCCGGCGGGCGGCGGTTGTCGATGGCGGCGTTCTCGGCCGGCAGGCCGAAGGCGTCCCAGCCCATCGGCATGAGGACATTCATGCCCTTCATGCGCAGCCAGCGCGCCATCATGTCGTTGATGGTGTAGTTGCGCACATGCCCCATGTGCAGCTTGCCGCTGGGGTAGGGCAGCATCGAGCAGGCGTAGAACTTCGGACGCCCGGCGTCCTCGGTCACGCGGTAGGCGTCGCGCGCCTCCCAGTGCGCCTGGGCGGCGGCTTCCACCTCGGCGGGCATGTACTTTTCGTCCATCGGGAGATTGTAGGGACGGGGCAGGCGGCGCGACCTCGTCCCGGGCGGCGGAGATTCCCCGCCCCCGCCATCGGCCGCGGCCATTGCGCTAGGCTCGCCACGGCGTTCGGCGCCCGAACGGACGGAGGCGGGGCACACCGATGAAGCCGAGGATGATCGAGGTCTGGGACCTGCCGCTACGGCTGTTCCACTGGCTGCTGCTGGGGCTGGTCGTGGCGTCGGTGGCCAGCGCCAAGATCGGCGGCGGTGCGATGGTCTGGCACGGGCGCTTCGGGCAGGCGATCCTGGGGCTGGTCGTCTTCCGCATCGTCTGGGGGCTGGTCGGGTCGCGGACCGCGCGCTTCGCCAGCTTCGTGCGCGGCCCGCGTGCGATCGCCGACTACCTGGCGGGGCGCTGGCACGGCGTCGGCCACAACCCGCTCGGGGCGCTGTCGGTGCTGGCGATGCTGGCGGTGATCGGGTTCCAGGCCGCCACCGGGCTGTTCGCCTACGACGATATCGCCTACCGCGGGCCGATGGCGCCGGCGGTCGGCAGCGCGGTCGTCGGCCGCCTCAGCGGCTGGCACCGGCTGGGCCAGTGGGCGCTGTTCGCGGTCGTCGCGCTGCACGTGGCGGCGTTGCTGTGGTACGTGCTGGTGCGTCGCGAGACCCTGGTGCGGCCGATGCTGACCGGGCGCAAGGAAGTGCCCGACGGCGACATGCGCTACGCCGCCAACCAGCGCGGCGGGCCGCTTCGCCTGCTGCTCGCGCTGGCGCTGGCCATGCTGGCGGTCTGGGCCACGAGCGGCGTCTTCAACCCGCCCCCGCCGCCGCCGGCGCCCGACCTGGGTTTCTGAGCGCCCCCGGCAGGGCCCCGGCCGTGCCACCGCCAGCCGTCGGGCCTACCCCAGGGCCGCCGCCGGTGGCCGGGCCTCGCCCGGGCGCCCGGCCCCGGCCGGGCCTCGCCCGGACGGCCGGCCCCGGCCGGGCGCGTCACTCCTCGCGCCGGTAGTTGTCGTGGCAAGCGTTGCAGGCCTTTCCGAGCTCCTCGAACTGGGCCGCGATCGCGGCCTTGTCGCCGCCGGCGGCGACCTGCTGCATGCGGTTGGCCTGCTGCACGAAGTTGCTCCCGATCTGGCGCACCTTGTCCGGCTCGCGGAAGAACTCGGGCTTGAGCCGGGTTTCCTTCCAGCCCTTGCCGGTGTCGGTGCCGGGGGCGAAGAGGGCGCCCAGCCCCGAGTTGGCAACCGCGGCGACGACGTTGGCCGCCGCCGCCACGCGTGCGGCGTCGAAGTTGGCGCCCTCGAGCTCGGCCTTGATCTTGCCCACGTTCCAGGACATGAACGTATAGCCCGACTGGCGGAACTTGATCATCTCCTCCTTGCTGAGCTGGGCCTGCGCGGCCGTGGCCGTACCGAGGGCGATGGCCGCGAAGAGGGCCAGGCGTGCGATGCGCTTCATGCTTGGGGTCTCCTTCCGGGATCGAGGGGGGGTCGCCAGCCGGCAACGCGCCGGCTGCCTGCCGACGCGCGCGTTACGCTACCCGATTCGAACGCGGCCTGCCGAAACGGTGCGAATGCCACGCCACGGCCGCGGCGCCCGCCGCGCAGCGCCGCGCAGCGCCGCCAGCGCCGCCAGCGCCAGCGACGGTGCGCGTAACCTGGAACGAGTCTGCAGCGACAGAGTCATCGCCAGGCCGCCCGCAGGCCTTGCGGCCCCGACCCATCCCCTATCCCAGGAGCGCAACCGATGATCCGCCGTCTTCTCGTCTCGCTGCTCGCCGTCACGCTCGCCGGCCTGGCCGGCCTCGCGCAAGCCCTCGACATCCGCCCCTACGACGCGGCCACGCTGGCCGGCTTGCAGGCCGCCGGCAAGCCGGTGGCGCTGCACTTCCACGCCGACTGGTGCCCGACCTGCGTCGCCCAGAGCCGGGCGCTCGACGAGCTCAAGGCCGACCCGAAGCTGTCGGGCCTGACGGTGCTGGTGGCCGACTACGACCAGGAGAAGGCGCTCAAGCGCCAGCTCAAGGTGCGCTCGCAGTCGGTGTTCGTCGTCTTCAAGGGCGCCGACGAGGTCGCGCGCAGCGCCGGGCAGACCAGCCCCGACGAAATCCGGCAGGCGCTGGCGAAGTCGCTCTGACCGGGCACGGCCGGCAGCATGGTCTCCGCGCCCGAGATCGGGCTGGCCTGGGTGGCCGGCAGCCTGACGACACTCAACCCCTGCGTCTTCCCGCTACTGCCGCTGGTGCTCGGCGGCGCGGTGCAGGCGAACCGGCTTGCGCCGCTGGCGATGGGCGCGGGCATGGTCGCCGCCTTCGCGCTGCTGGGCCTGCTGGTGGGGGTGGCCGGCGACGCGATCGGGCTCGATCCGGACCATATCCGCATCGCCGGCGCGCTGCTGCTGGTGGCGTTCGGCATCGTGATGCTGGTGCCGCAGCTCAACGAGCGATTCACGCACCTGATGTCGCCGCTGGCCACGCGCGCCAGCGGCGCCAGCGCGCGCTTCGACGCCGGCTCGCTCGGCGGCGCGGCGGCGATCGGCGCGCTGCTCGGCATGGTCTGGAGCCCCTGCTCGGGGCCGATGCTGGCCAGCGCGCTGACGATCGTCGCCACCGAGGGCGGCGCGCTGCGCGGCACGCTGATCCTGGGCGTCTTCGGCCTCGGCGCGGCCACCGTGCTGGTGGCCGCGGCCTACGCGTCGCGCGCCGGGTTCGGCCGCGTGCGCGGCTGGGTCATCGCGCACATGGACCGCGTCAAGATCGGCTTCGGCATGCTGATGCTGGGGCTCGGGCTGGCGATCCTGCTCGGCGGCGACAAGTGGCTCGAGGCGCAGCTGATCCGCGTCATGCCGCAGGGCTGGATCGACCTGACGACGCGGTTCTGACCGGGCCCAGGGCCTGCCGGCCGCGCACACCGGACCACGCGCTGCCGCCGCCCGCGCCGCGCCGCGTGGGCGACCGCTCGCGCCCTCAGCCGATGAGGTGGGCGCGCCGCGGCGCCGCGCCGCGCAGGAAGACCAGCGCCCCGCCCAGGCTGTGCAGCCGGTCGTGCAGCACGTCCTGGCGCCCGCGGTGGTAGCCGCCCGCGCCGATGCGCAGCGCGCCGACGCAGACCTCGCCCTCCAGCACGATGCATTCCTCGTCGATCGGGTGGCGGTGCGGCGGCAGCTCCGCACCCGGATCGAGCCGCAGCAGATAAGACATCACTCCGCCTTGTTCGTGCAGCACCTTGATCGCGACGCCGGGGCCGAAGGGCTTCCAGCCGGCGTCGCCGGCCGGCAGCGTCAGGTGATGCGCGGTGCTGTCGGCGGCGATGCGTGGCAGCAGGATCCGGCGCACGCGTTCGCGGCCTTCCGCGTCGTCGGCGCCGGCGCCGCGCGCTGCGTCGATGCGGGCGACGAACCCGGCGTCGAGCGCGTCGCCGGGCGCGTCGGGGCCGGCGGAGGCAGGGGACTTCTTCATCGCGACAGGGCCCCGCGCAGCTTGTGCTGCGCACGCAGAAGGTGGGACTTGACGGTGCCCAGCGGCCAGCCGGTGGCGGCGGCGATCTCGGCGTGGCTGAGCTCGCGCCAGTAGGCCAGGCCGAGCGCCCAGCGCTCGGCCGGCGACAGCGCCTGCACCGCGGCGTGCAGGCGCGACCCGGACTCGCGCTGCCACAGCCGCTCGCCGGGATCGGACTCGGCGCCCGGCGCCGCAACCGCGTCCGCGCCGTCGTCGTCGTCATCCACGTCGCGCTGCGGCCGCAGGTCGGCGAGCGCATGGCTCGCGCGCTGGCGCAGCAGGTCCAGCGCGCGGCTGCGGACGATCGTCAGCAGCCAGGTGACCGCCGACCCGCGCGCGGCGTCGAAGGCGGCGGCCTTGCGCCAGGCCTCGAAGAAAGCGTCGGCCAGCAGGTCGTCGAGATCGCCCGCGCCGAGCACGCGGCGGGCGACGCAGCGCGCATAGCCATATGTCGCGTCGTAGAAGGACTCAAAGGCGCTGGCGTCCCCGCGCGCCGCGGCGGCGACGAGTGCCGCCAGATGCCGGTCGCGCTCGGCCGTCGCCTGCGCCCCGGCCGCAGCACGGGCGGCGCGCTGCGGGGTGGCCGTGGGGCGCATGGCGGACGGAGGGGCCGGCGGACGTCGCGCCGACCTTAGCAGAGCCGGCCGGCCGCGGCCAGCGTCGCCGACATGGCCGCGCGGGCAGGCCGGCACGCCGGGGGCCTTGGCGTCGGCGCGCACGACGGTCAGCGCGGAATCGGGCATGCCGGGTATGCGCGCGAGGCCCGGCCGCGGATGCAGCGCCGAGGCAGCGCGTGGCGGCCGCGCAGCCGCCCCCGGGTGCATCCGGCAGCGCGCCTGCGCCGTATGCCCGGACACCTGCGCGTCGCACCGTGCCGCCGGGCCGCGGCACGGCAGGCAGCGAGGTCGCACCCGTTCCACCCCGAGGAGAACCCGATGAGCCCGATCGAGACCGTCCGCAACCTCTACGCAGCATTCGGCCGCGGCGACGTACCCGCGATCCTCGCCAGCCTGGCCGAGGATGTCGAATGGGAGTATGGCCAGCCGCCGAACCCGGTGCCCTGGCTGCAGCCGCGGCGAGGGCGCGCCGGGGCGGCGGGGTTCTTCGACGTCCTGCTGTCGCAGGTCGAGTTCCACCGCTTCGAGCCGACGCGACAACTCACCGACGGGTCGCTGGTCGTCGGGCTGGTCGACTTCGAGGCCACCGTGCGCAAAACCGGCCGCAAGGTGGTGGAGGTCGACGAGATCCACCTGTTCCACTTCGACGACGCCGGCCTGGTGCGGCGCTTCGCCCACCGCGCCGATACGCTGCAGCACGCGAACGCCTTTCTCGGGCGCTGAGCGGGCGAGAAAGGACGTCGGTTTCGTCGGCCCCACCCGGGCGCGCGGCGTCGCCGCGCGGCCCTGGGCTGCGGACGAGCAAGAGCTGTTCACGGCGCGGCAGCCCCGGCCTGTCGCCGCGCTCGCCCGGCGCCCTGGGGCGTGCGCGCCCGGCGTGCCCGGCCGCGCCGCGCGCCGCGCTCACTTCGCTTCGTACGAGGACGGTGTCACCCCGGCCCGCGCCAGGAACTCGCGCAGGTGAATCAGCCCCTGCTTGTCGAGCTCGTTGTTGTGATGGTGCGGCCGGTGCAGGATGGCCTCGACGCGGTCCTTCGTCACCTTGACGCGTGCGCCGGAGAGCGACTCGACCTCGGCGCCGACATGGCGCAGCAAGGACTCGACCTCGCGGAAGTGGATGTTGTGGCTGGGCGGATCGTGGAAGATCATCCGCAGAAGCTTGGCGTGATGGCTGCTCATGGCGCGGCCCTGCATGTGGCGTCAGATCCAGCGTAGCAGGTTGCGGCGGATCGGTGTCGCGAGGCGAACCGCGCATCGGCTTCGCGCACGCCGGCCGAGCCCTGCTACCGCGGGTGCCATGGCCGCGCGCGCTACACTGCGCTTGGTCGGCAGTTCACCCAGGCGTTGCCGCGCGGCCCCGCGCCGCGAGCTAAACCTGCCCATGTCACCCGCCCCGCGACGTCACCATCGTGCGTGCCGGGCCGGAAGTCGGCGACCCCCGGCAGACCCGCGCGGTCCAGGCACGTGTCCGATGGAGAAACGTCCATGCCGACCGAACCGCTGCCCGTCGCGATCCCCGACCTTTCGTCGTTCGCGCGATCGCTGAGCCAGGCCCTGGCCGCGCGCCACGCCGAGCGTCCCGACACCCCGGGACATGTCGAGACGCTGAACCTGGTGGCCCGCGCGCTGGGCCAGCGCAATGTGCAGAGTCTGCGTGCGGCGCTGCGCACGCCGGCCGCCTCGCGCGCCGCCGCCGAGGCGCCGGCGGCGTTGAGTGCCAACGCCCGCAAGGCGCTCGCCCAGTTCGACGACCAGGGCCGCCTCGTGCGCTGGCCGAACAAGTTCAGCGTGCAGCGCCTGGCGATGTGGATCCTTTGGGCCCGCTTCGAAGCCAAGCGGCCGTATACCGAGCGCGAGGTCAATGCGATCCTGCGCGCCGCCAATGCTTTCGGCGACCACGTGACGCTGCGCCGTGAACTGGTCAACCACCGGCTGCTCACGCGCAAGCCCGACTGCTCCGAGTACCGCAAGCTGCCGGCGCGTGCCGACGACGAGACGCGCGCGCTGCTTCACGCCTGGCGCCAGCGGCGCTGAGGCTGCGCCGCGCGCGCCCCGCATCGCAGCCGCCGCGCGCCGGCCTCGAAGGCCCCAGCCGGCATGCGGCTGCGCGAACCCAGGGCGCGCGGCCCGGCGGCCGCGGCGGCCCGCTGTCGCTACGCAAGAGGCCATATCCGCGCTGCCAGCTCCTCGAATCTGCAGGCCTGCTGCCAGCCATCGATCCGGACCTGGGCCTGCAGGTTGCTGTAGCGGTGCAGCAGCAACAGGCGCATCAGGGCGAGGCGCAGGTCCGCATCGATCGATGCGCCCACGCCGCGCATGAAGGCCGCGCTGCGTGCCGCGTCGCCGGCGACGAGGAAGCACTGCGGCCCGAGCCAGTCGTACTCGCGCGGGCCGACGAGGCCGTCGCCGAAGTCGAACATCGCGCCCAGCCGATTCGCGCGCGTGAACAGGTTGAACGGGGTGTACTCGCCGGTGAGCAGCACGTCGGGGCCTTGCGGCAGCGGGCCGGCGACGAAGGCCGGCAACTGCTCGAGCAGGTGCGGCGGCAGCCCGGTGCGCCGCTGGCGCTCGACGCATCGCTCGCGCTGGCGGGCGACGAAGTCTTCCCACGGCGGCGCCAGCGCCGCCAGCGCGCCGACCGGCAGCGCGTGCACCTCGCAGGCGAGCGCGCCGAGCTCGTGCAGCAGCGCGCAGCGCCCGGCCTCGCCCATCGCCGGCCAGGAGGCGGTCAGCGGCTCGCCCCGCATCTGCGTCATCACGAGCCACGGCCAGCCGTCGTGCTCACCGCGGCCCAGCAGCTGCGGGGTCGGCACGCGCAGCCGGCCGTGCAGGCGATCGAGCATCGCGCGCTCGAACTCGAAGTGGTCGCGCAGGAACGGCGGGTAGAGCTTGAGCACGCGCTCGCGGCCCAGGCGCGCGACGAGCACGGTGCCTTCGCCTTCCTGCTGCACGTCGGCCGCGTCGACGCCCAGCGCCGCGGCGAGCGACTCGATCGCCGCGCGCCAGGCCGCGGGGTCGTCGTGCAGCTCGTCGAAGGCGAGCGGGTCGATGTCGGGGGGCAGCGGCATGGGCGAGGGCATAGTCGTCAGGTGCGGCGGCCGGCGTCCTGCTGCGGCGGGCGTTTCGCACTGTCGCCCGATTCGGTTGGCACTACGACGGCCGGCGCTCCTCCTCCAGGCCCCGCCCCGGATCGGGCGGCGGCCGATCCTCCCGCGGCGATCGGGTGGGGTCGGTCAAGCCCGCTCTCCCAGATCCGCCGCGATCAGCCTGAATTGCTCCAATGCCGCCTCCAGGTCCTCCACGATCTCCTGCGCGATCACCTCCGGCGGCGGCAGGTTGTCGGAATCGGCGAGCGAATCGTCCTTGAGCCAGAAGATGTCCAGGCTCGCCTTGTCGCGCGCCACCAGCTCACCGTAGTCGTAGACGCGCCAGCGGCCGTCCGGTTGCTCGGCGCTCCACGTCGCCTGCCGCTGATGCCGGTTGGCCGGGTTGTAGAGCCGCACGAACTCGTCCAGGTCCGCGCGCCTCAGCGGGCTGGTCTTCAGCGTGAAGTGCTTGTTGGTGCGCAGGTCGTAGATCCAGAGCTTCTTCGTCCACGGCGTCTCGCTGGCCGGCTTCTTGTCGAAGAAGATCACGTTGGCCTTCACACCCTGGGCGTAGAAGAGGCCCGTGGGCAGGCGCAGCAGGGTGTGCACGTCGCACTCTTGCATCAGCTTGCGGCGGATGGTCTCGCCGGCGCCGCCTTCGAACAGCACGTTGTCCGGCACCACCACCGCGCTTCGGCCTTGGGGCTTGAGCAGCGTCTTGATGTGCTGCACGAAGTTGAGCTGCTTGTTGCTGGTGGTCGCCCAGAAGTCGTCGCGCTCGACGATGTCCTTCTCGGTGGAGGTCTTGCCGTCCTCGCCGACGATCATCGTGCTGCTCTTCTTGCCGAAGGGCGGGTTGGCCAGCACCACGTCGAAGCGCTCGCCGGGGTCGGCCGCCAGCGCGTCGGCCACCTTGACGGGCACGCTCTTCTCCGAGCCGATGCCGTGCAGCATCAAATTCATCGCACACACGCGCGCAGTGGCCTGCACCAGCTCCCAGCCGCGGAAGGCGCCTTCCTTGAGGTGGCGCTTCTCGTCGCGGGTGAGGTTGAGGTGGTGCTGCGCGAGGTACTGGTGCGCGGTGAACAGAAAACCGCCGGTGCCGCAGGCCGGGTCGCAGATCAGCTCGCCGGGCCTGGGCGCGATGCAGTCGACCATCGCCTGGATCAGCGCGCGCGGCGTGAAGTACTGGCCGGCGCCGCTCTTCGTATCTGTGCGTTCTTCTCCAGCAGGCCCTCGTAGGCGTCGCCCTTCACGTCGGCACCCAGCGCCGACCAGTCCTCGGCGTCGATCAGGGCGACGATCACGCGCCGCAGCTTGGCCGGGTCCTGAAACTTGTTCTGCGCCTTGCCGAAGATCAGCGCCAGCGTGCCCGGCTGCCTGCCCAGCTCTTCCAGCGTATGGCGGTAGTGGTCGAACAGCGCATCGCCGTCCTTGGCGAGCAGCGCGGGCCACGCATAGGGAGCGGGAATGGGGCTGGGCTGGTGGTACGGCGGGCGGCTGCGCTCGTCCGCCATCTTGAGGAATAGCAGGTAGGTGAGTTGCTCGACGTAGTCGCCATAGCTCATGCCGTCGTCGCGCAGGACGTTGCAGTAGTTCCAGAGCTTCTGGACGAGGGTGGAGGAGTTCATTCGTCCGGCATCCTGGTGCGGTAGGCCTGGTCGGGCCTGTTGGGCACGTCGGGGTGGCGCAACTGCAGGCGTCCCTCGCGAACCATCCCGGTCAGGAAGCGGCTCTGCAGGTTGTCGGGGTCCCGGGCAAGCAGCTCGCCCAGGTCGCGCGAGGTGAGCCACTCCTTCGCACACAGCGCCTCGATCAGCGAACGCATCTGCGCCTTGGGAAGCTTGCCTTTCAGGCGCGCCGGCTCCGCGGCGGCCCACAGGGCCGGTGCCCAGCGGCCGGTGGCGCCGGTCATCCGAGGGGAGTCCTCCGCAGAATGAGGGGAGTCGCTGGAGGATTGAGGGGAGTCGGCAGCCGAATGAGGGGAGTCCACGCTCGCCTGGGGCAAGTTTGGAGGGGAGTCTCCCGCCAGTCGGTAGCTCGCCCACCGTCGCTGGTTCTGCTGCTCCAGAAACCCGTCCCGCACCAGCGACTGCAGAACCACCGTGATGTCCTTGGGATGGGCTCCGGTGATCTCCTGCATCCGGCCGTTCGTCACCGCCCCCTCGACACGGGCCGTCACCACAGCCTGCACAGCAGTCGCGTCGAGCTTGGCAAAGCGCTGCCCGAACCGTTCGCGAAGCTCGGCCTCCACCTCGGGCGGGATCAAGCTGACCATCGGCAGCACCAGCCGCACCCGGTCCGGCTGAACCGTCTCGTCGATCTTTGGCGAGCGCCAATGTTGCGAGCGCCAACCGGCACGGATCTTGTCCATGCCGGAGCCGGCCTTCTCGCCGCCGCCGATCATCTGGAACATCAGCTGCAGGCCCTTGTTGCGGCACTCGCTGACGCTGCCTCTCAGCAACTGCTCGCGCGACACGAGCAGCGACCCCGGATTCGATAGCTCGATGCGGTCGGGATAGCGTTCGATCACGATGCCGCCCTGGCCCCGGTAGTCAGCATGAATCAAGGCATTGACCACCGCCTCGCGCAGCGCCTCGTGGACGATGGTGTCGTCCTTGCGGTAGAGCGCCCGGTCGAGCTGGAACGGGATCTTCAGGTCGGCGGACAGGCGCTGCACGACGCGCTGGAAGAACTGGAACAGGTTGTTCTCCCAGGTGCCGTCCGGTACCAGCCGGTCCGTCCAGCGCACGGCGGGATCGCTCGACAGGCGCTCACGGTAGTCCACGTGGTAGGCGGGCAGCGCCTCGCGCAACGCGGTGAAGGTACCGAACATCAGCAGGCCGGCGACGGTGGCACCTTCGAGTCCGGTGGCGCGATCTCGCCGCAATGCGCCCAGCTTGCTGAGCAGGCCGGCATCGTCCTCCGAAAGCCACGGATGGTCGGGGTCGCGCGAGGCAAAGCGGTTGCGGTACTGCTTGACGGTCTCGGGGTCGAAGTCACGGATGCCGAAGTGCTCGACGATCTGCGCGTCGGCGGGCGCGTCGGCCTGGTCTGCCAACATGCGACGGACCTCGTCCTCGCTACAGCGATAGTCACCCTCCTCGGCGCGGCGGTAGGTGCCGGCGAGCGGATTCGTCCCCACGTACACCGGGCGATCACGGCGGGACGCACGAGGCACCTGCACCACCACATACTGCCGCCCCTCCTGCGCGACCGTACGTACATCGCCATCGCCAAGCAGATTGCGGCTGACCTTCTGGCGGTCGTTTAGCTGGTTCCACAACACGGTCCGCAGCTGAGCTGCATCCGGTACCCCTTCCCACGCGAGTTGCCCGCCCCGCTCGACGACGCCGAGCACGATCGTGCCGCCCTGCGTGTTGGCCATCGCGCTATACGTTTCCCAGAAGCTGCCCGGCAGGCCGCCGCGCGCCGACTTGAACTCGGTGTCCGTACCCTCGGCGGTGGGCAGCAGCGGCGAGAACAGATCGAGCTGGCGCATCAGGCAGCCACCTCCCGGCCGTGCAGAGCGCCGGATTCGACCCCCTGGGCGTTGACCTTCAGCAGGCCCTCGTAGGCGTCGCCCTTGACGTCGGCGCCCATCGCCGACCCGTTCTCGGCGTCGATCAGGTCGACGATCACGCGCCGCAGCTCGGCCGGGTCCTGGAACTTGTTCTGCGCCTTGCCGAAGATCAACGCCAGCGTGCCCGGCTGCCTGCCCAGCTCTTCCAGCGTGTGGCGGTAGTGGTCGAACTGGTCATCGCCGTCCTTGGCCCGCAGCGCGGGCCCGGCGTAGGCGGCGGGGATGGGGCTGGGCTGGTCGTACGGCGGGCGGCTGTGCTCGTCCGCCATCTTGAGGAACAGCAGGTAGGTGAGCTGCTCGACGTAGTCGCCATAGCTCATGCCGTCGTCGCGCAGGACGTTGCAGTAGTTCCAGAGCTTCTGGACGAGGGTGGAGGAGTTCATTCGTTCGTCATGTAGGCCTGCCCCGGGTGGTTGGGCCTGCCAGGGACGCGGGCGCGCAGCCGACCGTCGCGCAGCATCGGGTTGATGTAGTGGTTGCGCAGAGAGTCCGGGGCGCGATCGAGCAACCGCGCCAATGTTCGAAGCGTCAGCCACTGCTGCGAACACAGCGCCAGGATGACTTGCTCCGCCTGCGCCCTGTTGGGCATCTTGCCCAGCTCGCGCATGGGCGCAGCCAGTGCTGCCAGGCGCGCCTCTTGTTCGGACCCCAAATGTTCGGACCCGGCTTTCAAATGTTCGGAGTCGGCAGCCAATTGTTCGGAGCTCGGCTCCTTATGTTGGGAGCTCGGAAGGCCCCCGCCGGCATCCACCGACAGATCGCCTCTGCGCTGCTTCGGCCAGCGGTAGCGAGTGCCGCGCCCATGCCCGTCCTTCTCCAGCCAGCCGGCGTCCACGAACTGCTTGAGCCGAACGCCGATCTCGCGCGGGTGTTCCGCCCGGTACGGCTGGATGTCGGCATTGCCGATCTCGTCGAAGCGATGCGCCAGCATCAGGATCACCCGGCCCAGCTCGTCGAGGCCCCGGTAAGCGTCGCCCACGATCGCGCGCAACTCCTGCTCCACGTCGCCCGGAATCATGCTGGCCAGCGGCAGCCACACCCGCGTCATCTCGAGCGCCGGGTTCTCGGCCACCAGCGGAATCATCCAGTGCTGCTCGCGCCACGCGCGCAGGATCTTCTGGAAGCCCGAGCCTGCCTTCTCGCCCAGGCCGAGCATCTGGAACATCTTCTGCACGTTGGGGTTGCGCGGGTCGCTGACCCCGCCCTGGTACAGCGCCTCGCGCGGGATGCGCAGCCGCCCCGGGTTGAAGAAGACGAACGCGTCCTGCCGCTTGATCACCGTGATCGGCCGCGACGACTGGTGGTCGGCATGGATCAGCGTGTTGACCAGCGCCTCGCGCAGGGCCTCGTGCACATGCGTCTCGGCGACGCGCGTGGCCTGCGGGTCGAGCTTGAACGGCACGTCCAACCCTTCCACCAGGCGCGGGTACACGCGGTAGTAGAAGTTGAACAGGTTCGGCGCCCACTTGCCGTCCACGGTGATGCGGTGGCTCCAGCGCTGCTCCGGGTCGGCCGAAAGCTGCTCCTGGTAGTCCAGGTGGTAGTGCGGCAACGCATCGAGCAAGCTACGCTCGCTGCCGAACATCAGCAGCCCGGCCAGCGTGAGCCCGGCACGCCCACCCACCCGCTCGCGGCGCCATCCGCCCAGCCGCTCGATCAGCGCGCGGTCATCCAGCGCCAGAAACGGGTGGTCGGGCTCATGCGAGGCGAAGCGGTTGCGATACGCCTTCAGAGACTCTGCATCCAGGTCTTCGAGACCGAAGCCTTCCAGCACTGCGCCGTCCTGCGGCTCGTCGCTGGCGTCGCGCAGCATCTGCCGCACCTCGGCCTCGGTGCAGTGGTAGTCGCCCTCGAAGTTGCGCTTGTAGGTGCCGGTCAGCGGATTGCCGTTGACGAAAACCGGCCGCTGCGCGCGCGCCGCCCGGCGCACGCGGATCAGCAGCAGCTCGCGGCCATCGACAGGCACCAGCTGAACGTCGCCCTCGGTGCAGAGGGCCGGGCTGAACTTCTGCGGGTTGTTGTGCCCGTCCCAGAAGGCCTTGGTCAGCTTGGCGGGCGAGCGCACGCCGACGATCTCGTGCTTCTCGCCCTGCTCGGCCACGCCCAGCACCACCGTGCCACCTTCGGTGTTGGCGAACGCGGAGATCGTCTCCCAAAGCGACCTGGGCAGGCCGCCCTCGGCGAGCTTGAACTCGACGTCCTGGTCTTCGCCGAGGTCGAGGCGCTGGAGGAGGTGTTCGGTGTTCATCGACTGCGGCCGAACCGCGGACCGTTGCAGTAGCTCCAGAGTTGCTGGACTAGGGTGGTGGTCTTCACTCCAGCTCTTCCAGTGTGTGGCGGTAGTGGTCAAACAGCGCGTCGCCGTCCACTGCCAGCAGCGTGGGCCAGGCGTACGCGGCGCGGATGGGGCTGGGCTGGTGGTACGGCGGGCGGCTGCGCTCGTCCGCCATCTTCAGGAACAGCAGGTAGGTGAGCTGCTCGACGTAGTCGCCATAGCTCATCCCGTCGTCGCGCAGGACGTTGCAGTAGTTCCAGAGTTTCTGGACGAGGGTGGAGGCGTTCAAGGCTTGGGAACGACGGTATGGAAGGGAATGGGAGGTCGACCCCACCGCCATTCCCTCCCATTGATAGTTGCTTTGATTTCGGCGGCGTGTGCCGCACCCGGGAATCAAAGGAAATATCTTTAGCAATCAAGCACGTAGCTCCAGGCGGGGGTGCCCGCGTGATCTCGCCCATTGGTTGCCGATTGATCACTTTGGGCTTTGGGCACCCTCGCCTGGCACCCATCGTGGCCACCGCCGGCTACCGGTGTTGACGATGTCGCCGGCCTTGGCCAGCTGCCGAAGCAGGTTGTGACTGCGGTTCAACCTCTGTTCGTGCGTCAATACCTCGGGGAGCTTGTCGAGCAGAAGGCGGTCGATGTCTTCGCGCGTTACGGGCTGATGCTCGCGAACCAGTGCGACGATCATGTCGCGGTAGTACCGGTTGTCGAAGCCTCGATTGCGGATGTGCTGCGCCTTCTGCCCCGTGGCGGCTGCGACGGCACCGGCAACGATCAAGTTCGGCTGGCGCCCCTCGACGAGGCCTTGCGATCTCAGGCGCCGCACATCGTCAGCCCCGATCCGCACGCCCTTCTGCAACTTGTCCAGCAGAATGATCGTGCCGAGGTCCAGCCCGCTGCGGCTCATCAGCAATCGCGTGTAGCGCTCGTCCAGGATGCGGCCGCGCAGCGTCACCTTCACGCGCTCGGGCTCGGTCAAATCGTAGTCCGGCATCGGGAAGAAGCGATCGCGCTGCTTGATGAACATGCGCCGGATGCCGCCGCCCTGCGTGTCGACCATGTTCAGGTTGACCATGGCCTCCGCCAGAAACGGGTTGCGGTAGACCTCCAGCGGGGCGTCCTGCTCGATGACCGTTTCCACCCTCCCCGGCAGGAAGCTGCCGACATTCGTGAGCAGCAGCGCGTCCGGTGTCTCGACCACCTGGATGCGGCCGCGCAAGCCGTAGTCCTGGTGCGCAATGCAGTTGTGCAGCGCCTCGCGGATCACCCAGGGGTCGTACTGCGTGATCTCGGTCGGGAACAAGGTGCCGTCGGCCAGGGCGCGCACCGTCAGATTGCGGACGCGGGCCAGCAGCTTGTCCACGTTGAGCAGGAACGGCGGCCCGAAGTGCTCGTAGTCCAGGTCCTCGCCACCCGGCCCCTTCAGCAGCCAGCTGATGCGCGCGACCGCCGGCGCCAGCAGCGTCGACGCCTCGGGGCGGCCCAGCAGCAGCAGCGCCGCATTCGTCACTCTGCCGCGGATCGTGACCTTGGCCTTGTTGAGGAAGGTGGCGTCCTCCCATGCGGCAGCCTCCGCGGCCTGCCGCGGGAACTTCGTTGCGAATTCCCGCCGGGCCTTGGCGATGGCGTCGGGGGCAAGATCGTCCAGCATCGCCTGCTCGCAGACCTGCGCGCTCCAGTCCAGCCGCCGGTTCCAGATCGCGCGCTCCTTCTCCGGGTAGCGCCGCAGTCCGGTCTTGCTCGTCCCGTCTCGCACATAGGCCGTGCCGTAGAACTGCACCGGGCGGTCGAAGGCCGGATGCACCTCGAACAGCACCACCGGCTTGCCCTGGTAGGCGAAGGGCCGGATCTCGAAGCCCACATTGGGCTGCAACCCGCGCGACAGCCACAGAGGCAACAGCTGCTCGCCCTTGGCCTTCTCGGCCTGCGGGTCGAACGCCGTGCCGACCACGGCATGGCTGCCGTCCTCGATGCCGAACACCAGGTAGCCGCGCGGCTTGCCGGCCAGGCAGGCCGAGTTGGCCAGGGCGGACAGGTATTCGCCCAGCACCTGCGGCTCATACCGGTTGGCCTTGAACTCCAGCCACTCGGTCTCGCGCGGCTCGGCGCGCAAGCGGTCGAGCAGCGCCGTACGCTCGGCGGTATTCATGCGGCGAAGGTCCGGGCCAGCACCGCCTGCCGCAGCGCCTGCGCGCGCTTCAGGTTCGCGCCGACCTCGGCCTCGACCTCGCGGACGATGGAGAGGCGGCGGTCGACTTCGGCGACGATGCGCTCACGTTCTGAGGCGGGCGGAAGCGGCACACGGATCGATGCCACTTGGGGCTGGGCGATCTTGTAGATTCCAGCGGTCGTCTTGACCCGCTGCTCGATCTGGCGACGAACAAGCCGGCTTGGCCAGAGCGTGGCGACCCAGCGCGTGACGTCGGCATCTAGGAAGCGCAAGCGCATCATCGTGTCGGGAAAGATGACGGGAAACGGCGGAGCCTGAGCTGTCGTCCCGCGACCGACAAGCGCGAGACTGCCGTTTCCTCTCGATACGAAGAAGTCGCCTTCCTCGACGAGGATGTCGTCGACCGAGGATAGACCGACCGGCAGAAATCGGTGATCTGCGTAGTTCAGCCCAGACTCGGACATAGCGCTGAGGCGAAGTGCGCGAACCGACGTCGGTGTCGTGCTCTCCTTCACCGACAACCCGTTGACGATTCGCTCGCGAAGGAGATCGGTGATCGTGCAGGTGGTCCATCGCCGATCCTGACCCGCCGCCTCGGTAAGCACTGCCGCTTGATACCGCGAGATCGATGCCTTGACGCGCTTGAGGTTGACGACGGCTTCGTCGAGGCGGGAGAACTGCTGTTCGACTTCGGCGACGATGCGGCGCTGCTCGTCCAACTCCGGCACCGACAAGTCGAACGCGCGAATGTCCCTTGGGCGCACGGCCGGGTACAGCGCTCCTTGGACCAGCTCTGACATGGTGCCGACGAACTGGCGCGTCTGCACCCCGTAGTAAAGCCACTGCGGCAAGACGATGTCGCGGGCACGGAGGACATGAAAGCCGGTTGAGCCGATTGCTCCGTGCAGTTCGGGCGGCACCAGCGCGACAGCGTTGAGATTCGGGCGAGTCATGGATACCAGCACGTCGCCACTTCGCAGCCTTTGCCTAGCGCGGCTGGGCGCGCTGTCCGCTGGCAACCGCTTGGGTTCGACGATGCGCTTGGCACTGTTGTCGACGCTGCTGATGTCGACGTATGTGAACTCGCCGTTTGGCTCCGGACCCGCCTGATCGATCTTTGGCTCGGTGATGTCGCCCAGCTGCATCACGCCACCAACTCCCGATTCAACTCATCGATCACCCTCGGCAACTCCGCCCCGAAGAGCTGATGCACCCGGCCCAGCCCGCCGCGCTGGTCGAACGGCGCGTAGCCGAAGTCCTCGGCCTCGATGCCGAGGTTGCTGGCGATGTGCTCGGCCATCTTCTCCAGCCACCAGCGCTGCTCGTCGGTGAAGCCCTTCCCTGCCGCCTGCTGCTGCGCCATCCACGCCCTGAAGTTGGCGGCCACGCGCTCGGGGTAGGGCACCAGCTCGTTCTCCTGGTGCATCGCGTAGCGCACCAGTGAGACGAGGTCGGTCAGGATGCGGCAGCGGCTCGCGCCCTTGACCTTGCTCTGGTCCAGCGCTGCGTAGGCCTGCCAGAGCTGGCTTTCGGTCCACAGGTGCGGCGGGGCCTGCAGCGTGTCGGCCAGCGCCTTCAGGTCTTCGAACCTCAGCGGCGCCTTGGTCGGGCGGTTGTAGAGGATCTGCAGCGCGGTGATCTCGTCGCGGTGCTGGGCGATGAAGGCCTCGAAGCTTTGCACGATGCCCTGCGCGCGCTCGCGTGCGGCCTCGGAGAAGCCGGCTTCGAGCACGCGGTCCTGGGTGACGGTGTCGATCACCAGTTCCTTCTGCTGCTTGAGCGTCAGGATCAGCGTGCGCAGTGCGGGGTTGGACAGCGGCTTGACGGCCTGGCGCAACGCGGCCTCGGCCTCCTGCGGGCTGCGATCCTCGCGCGGGTCCAGCGCCTGCACGATGCCGCGCGACAGTGTCTTCAGGCCCAGGCCGCCGGCTTCCGTCACCACCTTGGCGCGCTCGGCGTCGCTGAGCTGGGCGTCCAGCCTTGCTAGGCGCACGGCCACGCTGGAGAGCACCTCGGGCTCCACGTTGCCCAGGCTCACGGCCTGCAGCAGCGCGTCCAGCGGCACGCTCTTCTTCTGGTCCATGGGCCGGCTGTCGGTCTTGTCGCGCTCGCACACGCCGACGCAGTCGACGATGACGAACCGGTCCTTGTGCACGTGCTCGCCGGGGTTCACGCCGCGCAGGTCGTCGTCCTTGATCACGCGCACGCCGCGACCCTTCATCTGCTCGAAGAAGCTGCGGCTCTTCACGCTGCGCATGAAGACGACGATCTCCACCGGCTTGATGTCGGTGCCGGTGGCGATCATGTCCACGGTGACGGCGATGCGCGGGTAGTAGCTGGTGCGGAAGGCCTTGATCAGCTCCTCGGGCTTGGCACCGGTGGTGCGGTAGGTGATCTTCTGCGCGAACTCGTTGCCGCGGCCCCACTCCTCGCGCAGGATGCCGACGATGGCCTCGGCGTGGTTGTCGTCCTTGGCGAAGACCAGCGTCTTGGGCAGCTCCTGCCGCTGGGGGAAGAGGTCGCGCTTCCAGTTGTCGCGCAGCGTGCGGGCTACTGTGCGGATCTGGTCGGGCGTCTGCACGCTGCGGTCCAGCTCCTCGGGTGCGTATTCGAAGTCGTCGTCGAGCTGCCAGTCGCGCCGGGCGCGGGTGGGTTTGTCCAGCACCTGCAGCCAGTAGCCGGCCTCCACCTTGCTGCCGGCCTCGGTGACCTCGGTCCTGATCCGGTAGACGTCGTAGTTGACGTTCACGCCGTCGGCCACCGCCTGCGGGTGGCCGTACTCCATCACCAGGTTCTGGTTGAAGAAGCCGAAGGTCTGCTTGTTGGGCGTGGCGGTCAGGCCGATCAGATGGGCGTCGAAGTACTCCAGCACCTGGCGCCACAGGTTGTAGATGCTGCGGTGCGCCTCGTCGGTGACGATGATGTCGAAGGTCTCGATCGGGAACGCCGGGTTGTAGTCGATGGGCTCCGGTGCCTTGTCGAACAGGCTCTCCACGCGCCCGGTGGACTCCTCGTCCGCCTCTTCCGGCAGCTCGCGGCCCTTCAGCATCGAGTACATGCGCTGGATCGTGCAGATGCACACGCGTGCGGTCTTGTCGATCTGGTTGCTGGTGAGGTGCTGGACGATGTACTCCTCGCCGAACTTGTAGTTGTTGTACGGCGAGACGTACTGGTCGAACTCCTTCTTGGTCTGCCGGCCCAGGTTGCCGCGGTCCACCAGGAACAGCACGCGCCGCGCGCCGGCGAACTTGAGCAGGCGGTAGATCAAGCTGATGGCGGTGAAGGTCTTGCCGCTGCCGGTGGCCATCTGGATCAGCGCGCGCGGCATGTTCTGCGCCAGGCTGGCTTCCAGGTTCTGGATGGCGGTGATCTGCGCGAGCCAGAGCTTGAAGTCGCCCCACTCGGTGACGAGCGGCGGCATGGCCTGCAGGCGGGCGAGCATGGTGCCGCCCCAGGGTCCCGGCGCACGCTCGGCCTGCGCAGCCGGCGGTTGGCCGTCCGTGGTCAGCACCGTGGCCGGCGGGGCCACCGCGGCCTGCGCCAGCCACTCGGCCAGCGTCTCGGGGCGATGGAAGGCAAATACGCTGCGCGCACGGGGCGCCGGGTCCAGGCCGCTCGTGAAATGGGTCTCGATGCCGGTCGACTCGTAGACGAAGGGCAGTGGGCGCCGCCACGCGGGCAGGCTGACCGGCAGGCCCTGGGCGTAGCGGCCCGACTGTGCCTCTACGCCTGTCAGCGTCGAACCCTGCTTCTTGGCCTCGATGACGCCGCAGGCCTTGCCGTCGACGTAGAGCAGGTAGTCGGCGGTGCCGAAGCCCTGGTTCAGCTCGAACTCACGCAGCGCAACACCGCGGGCGGCGTGGATGTCCGCCGCCCCGAGGTCCTGCACCGCCCAGCCGGCCGCTACCAGCAGCCGGTCGATCCGCACGCGCGCCTGCTGCTCCGGGGCCGTCATGCGTTAGGTGCTCCGCGTCGGCAGGTCAGGGCAGGCGCTGCCGCGCTACACGTCGATATTCGCCGCCCTGAGCGCGTTGCTCTCGATGAAGTCGCGCCGCGGCTCCACCTCGTCGCCCATCAGCATCGTGAACACGCGGTCGGCCTCGATCGCGTCGTCGATCTGCACCCGCAGCAGCCGGCGCACCGCGGGGTCCATCGTCGTCTCCCACAGCTGCCCGGGGTTCATCTCGCCCAGGCCCTTGTAGCGCTGGCGGCCGACGCTGCTCTCGGCCTGCTGCATCAGCCACGCCATGGCGGCGCGGAAGTCGGCCACCTTGTGCTCCTTGCGCCGCTCGCCGTCGCCGCGGGCGACGATGGCGTCGTCGGCGAGCAGCCCCTTGAAGGTCTGGCCGGCGCTGGCCAGCGCCTCGTAGTCGGCGCCGTGCACGAAGTCCAGCGTGATGACGCTGCTCTTGACGTTGCCGTGGTGGCGCCGGCTGATGCGCAGCAGGTGCTTGTCGCTGCGGGCGTCGAACTCGGCCGCGACCTCGGCGTCGTGCAGCGCGCCCTGCAGCGCGATCGCGCTGGCCTCGGCCTTGGCGGCGTCGTCCAGGTCCAGCGTCAGGCCGGCGGCGATCGCGCGCAGCGCCTCCGGGTCCATCCAGTTGGCGAGCCGGTCGACGACGTTGGTGGCGACCAGGTACTTGCGCGCCAGCGCCTCCAGCGCGTCGCCGCGGATCGGCTCGCGGCCGGCGCCGGGCAGCGCCTCGGCGCCGTCCAGCGCCACCTGCAGCAGGTAGGCGTCGAGCTCGTGGCCGTCCTTCAGGTACTGCTCCTTCTTGCCGTGCTTGACCTTGTACAGCGGCGGTTGCGCGATGTAGATGTGCCCGCGCTCGACCAGATCGGGCATCTGGCGGTAGAAGAAGGTCAGCAGCAGGGTGCGGATGTGCGCGCCGTCCACATCCGCGTCGGTCATGATGATGATGCGGTGGTAGCGCAGCTTGTCGGGGTTGAAGTCGTCGCCGCCCATGCCCTTGCCGATGCCGGTGCCCAAGGCGGTGATCAGCGTCAGGATCTCGTTGCTGGTCAGCAGCTTCTCGTAGCGCGCCTTCTCGACGTTCAGGATCTTGCCGCGCAGCGGCAGGATCGCCTGGAACTTGCGGTCGCGCCCCTGCTTGGCGCTGCCGCCGGCGCTGTCACCCTCGACGATGTAGATCTCGCACAGCGCCGGGTCCTTCTCCTGGCAGTCGGCGAGCTTGCCGGGCAGCCCGAGGCCGTCGAGCACGCCCTTGCGGCGCGTCATCTCGCGCGCCTTGCGCGCCGCCTCGCGCGCCCTGGCGGCCTCGACGATCTTGCTGCAGATGATCTTGGCGTCGGCCGGGTTCTCCAGCAGATAGTCGTTCAACGCCTTGCCGACGACATCCTCCACCGGCCCGCGCACCTCGGAGCTGACCAGCTTGTCCTTGGTCTGGCTGCTGAACTTGGGCTCGGGCACCTTGACGCTCAGCACGCAGCACAGGCCCTCGCGCATGTCGTCGCCGCTGATCTCCACCTTGGCCTTCTTGGCCAGCTCGTTGTCGTCGATGTACTTGTTGATGACGCGTGTCATCGCCGCGCGCAGGCCGGTCAGGTGGGTACCGCCGTCGCGCTGCGGGATGTTGTTGGTGAAGCACAGCACCGACTCGCTATAGCCATCGTTCCACTGCATCGCCACCTCGGTGGTGATGTTGCTGCCCTGATCGCTGAGTTTGTCGCCGGTGGCGTGGAAGATGGTCGGGTGCAGCGTCTTCTTGCCCGCGTTGACGAACTCGACGAAGCCCTTGACGCCGCCGATGAAGGCGAAGTTGTCCTCCTTGCCGTTGCGCTCGTCGACGAGGCGGATCTTGACGCCGTTGTTCAGGAAGCTGAGCTCGCGCAGCCGCTTGGCGAGGATGTCGTAGTGGAAGTCGGCGTTGTGCTGGAAGATCTCGTCGTCGGGCAGGAAGTGGACCTCGGTGCCGCGCTTCTCGGTCTCGCCGAGCACCTTCATCGGGCTGACGTCGATGCCCTGGCGCTGCTCGATCTGGCGGTCCTGCGGCACGCCCTTGCGGAACTCGATGAAGTGCACCCTGCCCTCTCGGCGCACCGTCAGGCGCAGCCACTTGCTCAAGGCGTTGACGCAGCTCACGCCCACCCCGTGCAGCCCACCCGAGACCTTGTAGCTGTTCTGGTTGAACTTGCCGCCGGCGTGCAACTCGGTCAGCGCGATCTCGGCCGCGCTGCGCCGCGGCTCGTGCTTGTCGTCCATCTTGACCCCGGTCGGGATGCCGCGGCCGTTGTCGACGACGCTGATGCTGTTGTCGCTGTGGATCGTGACGACGATGTCGTCGCAGTGACCGGCCAGCGCCTCGTCGATCGAGTTGTCGACGACCTCGAACACCAGGTGGTGCAGCCCGGTGCCGTCGCTCGTGTCGCCGATATACATGCCCGGGCGCTTGCGCACCGCCTCCAGCCCTTCGAGGATCTGGATCGCGCCTTCGCCGTAGCTGGTGTCGGGCGCACCGCCGTCGGTGGCGGAGGCGCCGTTGCCGCTGATATCGCTCATGGAGTTCTCGAGGCCGCGCAGCGGCCGGGCGTCTGTCTGACTGGAACCCCCGCGTGGCGGGGGCAGGGGGTGCACAAGGGACGGCAGCATGCCGATCGCATCCGAGCCGCCGGCGGCGGCTCAGATGCGCATCGGCATCACCACGTACTTGAACCCGGGCTGCTCGGGCACCGTGAACAGCGCGCTGGCCTGGCCGTCGAGCAGCTCGACCGTGACCATCTCGGCGCCGATATTGGCCAACGCATCGGTCAGGTAGCCGACGTTGAAGCCGATGTCGATCGTCGGCCCGCCGTAGTCGATCTCCAGCTCCTCCTGCGCCTCCTCCTGCTCGGCGTTGCTGGCGGCGATCTTCAGCAGGCCGGGCTCCACACCCAGCCGCACGCCCTTGAACTTCTCGCTCGTCAGGATCGCTGCGCGCTGCAGGCTCGCGAGCAGCGGGGCACGGCCGAGCGTGACGTGGTTCGGGTGGTTGCGCGGGATGACGCGGTTGTAGTCGGGGAACTTGCCTTCGACGAGCTTGCTGACGAACTCCATGCTGCCGAACGCGAACTTGGCCTGGTTGGCGGCGAAGCGGATCTCGATCGGCGCGTCGTCGTCGGCGAGCAGCCGCTGCAGCTCCAGCACCGTCTTGCGCGGCAGGATGACCTCCTGCTTCGGGATCTCGTTTCCGAGTGTCGCCTGCGCCAGCGCCAGCCGGTGGCCGTCGGTCGCCACCAGCGTGAGCTGGCTGCCCTCGGCGATGAACAGGATGCCGTTGAGGTAGTAGCGGATATCGTGCACCGCCATCGCGAAGTGCACCTGGTTGACGAGCGCGCGCAGCGTCTTCTGCGGCACCGAGAACATCGGCCCGAAGTCGACCGACTCGCTGACCAGCGGGAAGTCCTCCGCCGGCATGGTCTGCAGCGTGAAGCGGCTGCGCCCGGCCTGCAGCACGAGCTTGTTCGACCCGGAGCTGAGCGTGACGGTCTGCTCCGGCGGCAGTGCGCGCAGGATGTCGATCAGCTTCTTGGCCGAGACCGTGGTCGCAAGCTCGCCGGCGTCGCCGCCGAGCTCGGCCTGGGTGCGGACCTGGATCTCCAGGTCGCTGGTCAGGAACTCGAGCTTCGGGCCGTTCTTGCGCAGCAGCACGTTGGCCAGGATCGGCAGCGTGTGCCGCCGCTCGACGATGCCGGCGACGGATTGCAGGGCGGCGAGCAGTTGTTCCTGGGCTGCCTTCAAGACGATCATGTCGTTCCTTTAAAGCCTGGTAGCCGTAGTAGAGGGCCGCGGTGACTGTGGACAAGCGCTATTTTCGCCTGTCCGGTCAAGGTCTTAGAACGGCGGCAACCCTGTGCGCCAGGGCCGGACGGCGGCGCACGCCGGGATGAACAAGCGGCGCGAGCGGCGCGGGCTTGTGGACAAGGTCCGGGTTGTGCCGATTCTCTCCACAGGCTTGCGCGCGGGCGCCGTGCCGAACTGCCCGCAGCCGGGCGGTTGCGCTCGGTGCGGGGCCGCGCGGGGATGGCCGATGGCGGCAGGGCAAGGGGCAAGGCCGGCGCTCAGCCCTTGAGCGTCTGTTCCAGCACGTGGAGCTGCTGATTCAGCTCGCCGTTCTTCTGCCGCTCGCCGCCGATCTTGCGCACCGCGTGCAGCACGGTCGTGTGGTCGCGCCCGCCGAACAGCTCGCCGATCTCGGGCAGGCTCTTCTGCGTCATCTCCTTGGCCAGGAACATCGCGATCTGGCGCGGCCGCGCGATCGACGCCGGGCGCTTCTTGCTGTACATGTCGGCGACCTTGATCTTGTAGAAGTCGGCCACCGTCTTCTGGATATTCTCGACCGAGATCTGGCGGTTGTGGATCGACAGCAGGTCCTTCAGCGCCTCGCGCGCCAGCGCGATCGTGATCTCCTTGTGGCTGAACTTGGCGTAGGCCAGCACCTTGCGCAGCGCGCCCTCCAGCTCGCGCACGTTGGCGCGCACGTTCTTGGCGACGAAGAAGGCGACGTCCTCGGGCATCTCGACGCCGTCGGCGCGCGCCTTGCTGATCAGGATCGCGACCCGCATTTCCAGCTCGGGCGGCTCGATGGCCACCGTCAGCCCGGCGTCGAAGCGGCTCCTGAGCCTCTCGTCGATATCGGCCAGCCCCTTCGGGTAGGTGTCGCTGGTCATGATGATGTGCGCGCGCTTGGCCAGCAGCGCCTCGAAGGCGTTGAAGAACTCCTCCTGCGTGCGCTCCTTGCCGGCGAAGAACTGCACGTCGTCGATCAGCAGCAGGTCGAGCTGGTGGTACTTGGCCTTCAGCTCGTCGAAGGTCTTGCGCTGGTAGTTGCGCACGACGTCGCTGATGAACTGCTCGGCGTGCAGGTACAGCACGCGGGCGTCCGGCCGGTCGGCCAGCAACGCGTTGCCGACCGCGTGCACGAGGTGGGTCTTGCCCAGGCCGACGCCGCCGTAGATGAAGAGCGGGTTGTACATCTGCCCCGGCGCGCCGGCGACGTGCAGCGCCGCGGTGCGCGCCATCTGGTTGGCGCGCCCAGGCACCAGGGTGTCGAAGGTCAGCGCCGGGTTGAGCTTGTGGCGCGTCGAGCTGGGCGGCGGGGTGATCGCGGCCGGGGTCTCGGCATCGCGGGCCGCTGCGGGCGGGGCGTCGGTCGCCTCCGACGGCGTCGGCGCTGCGGCAGGGCGCGCCGCGGGGGCCAGCGCAGCCGGCGTATGGCCGTCGCGTGGTGCCAGCGTCAGGTCCAGCCGCACCGGCTGACCGGCGAGTTCGCTGAGGACCGACTCGATGCGCCCGGCGTACTGGGTGCGGATCCAGTCGAGCTTGAATCGGTTCGGCACGCGCAGCTCGAGCCGGGTCGTGCCGGGATCGGCCGGGCGCGACTCGGCTGGCGGCAGCGGGCGGATCCAGGTGTTGAACTGTTGCGGCGGCAGCTCGGTGGCCAGGCGCTCGCAACCTCGTTGCCACAAATCGAGGCTCATCGGTGCTGTGGAAATCTTCTTCGTGTGGGGGGCGCCGGACGGGCCGTCGGGCGCAGCAGGAAGCGGGTTATCCACAGTTTGCGGCCGCGGGTCAAGCCCCGCGAAAGCCGCACGTTGCCGTGCAAGTGTTTGACCTGAAAAGAGTTTCTTGGTCTAATCGTCGGTTTCCCGAAGTCTTGCGGGTTTGACTTCGTCGCGGCTGCTCGCGGCTGCGTCGGGCTCCAGGGCTGCCAAGCGTTGTGGCGTGGCAACGTGCATGTCGGGCACCAGGCGGCGGTCGTGCAGCCAGGAATGCCAGTCGATGCAGCGGAATCGCGACCGTGGCGCCGTCGAGACGTCGGGCCTGAACCTGCTGCCGAGCCTGGCGCGCGGCTCGCAACCCGCAACCGGCGCGGCGTGCCATGTGGCCGCAGGCGCCGGGGCGCGTGGCCCGATCGTCGACCCGAATCCATCCTCGCGCGGCCGAGCGCCGCATCCGCCATCATTCGAACCTCCCAGGAGCCAACATGAAGCGCACCTACCAGCCGTCCAAGGTCCGCCGCGCGCGCACGCACGGCTTTCTCGTGCGGATGAAGACGCGCGGCGGGCGTGCCGTGATCAACGCGCGTCGCGCCAAGGGCCGCAAGCGCCTGGCCTGAGCGCCGTGTCCTGGCGGGTGCAGCGGGCCGGCCATGGTGGCCCGACTTGTGCACAGCGCCGACTTCGAGCGTCTGCGCGCGACGCGGCCCTGGGCGCGCAGTGAGCACTTCGCCGTCCACCACCTGCCGACGCGGCCTTTCGAGCGCCGGGGCAGCGACGGGCGCCCGGCGCCGGAAAACTTGTCCACAAGCCTGGATCACAAGTCGGACTCCTCTGTGGACAAGTCAGCCGACGCGCATTGGCTCGGATGCGTGCTGCCGAAGCGGCTGGCGCGCCGCGCCGTGACCCGAAACCTGCTGCGGCGCCAGATCCGCGCCGCGATGGCGCGGCACGAGGGTGAACTCGCGCCTGGGCTTTGGGTCGTGCGGCTGCGCGCGACATTCGCGCGCACGGACTACCCGTCCGCGGCCTCGCAGGCGCTGCGCCTGGTGGTGCGCGGCGAGCTCGACGCGCTGCTGGCGGCTGGCGCGGCGCGCGCAGCCGCCAGGGCACGATCGACTTGACGCCGCCAAGACCGTGTCCGGCCTGAATCGCCCCATGCACCCTGCACCGCCACGCCTGTGGCCGCGCCTGGCCCTGATCGGTCTGGTGCAGGGCTACCGGCTGCTGCTCAAGCCCTGGCTCGGCAATGCCTGCCGTTTCGAGCCGACCTGCTCGCAGTATGCGCTGGACGCCTTGCGGCGGCACGGCGCGCTGGCGGGCAGCACGCTGGCTGCCGGCCGCGTGCTGCGCTGCCACCCCTGGTGCGACGGCGGGATCGACCCGGTCCCGGCGCGCGCCCCGGGGCTGTTCACGCGGCTCGGGCTCGCCGCCCGCGACGACGCACCCGCGGCGCCGAGCGCGACCGCGATCGACCGGAATCCTTCATGACCGACATTCGCCGCACCCTGCTGTGGGTGGTCTTCACGATGTCGCTCGTCCTGCTGTGGGACAAGTGGAATGCGCATACCGGGCAGCCGACGATCTTCGGCGGCGCGACGAGGCCGGCGGCGCAGGCGCCGGCTGCGGGCTCCGCGGCACCGGCTGCACCGGCCGCGGCCGGCGTGCCGCAGCCGATCAGCGGCGCTGAGACGCCGGGCGCTGCAGCCGGGGTCCCGGCAGAGGGATCGGCCGCGGCCGCGGCCGCAGCCGAGCGCGTGACGGTGACGACCGACGCCGTACGCGCGACCTTTGACAGCCGCGGCGGCACGCTGGTCGGGCTGGAGCTGCTGGCCTTCGACGATGCGCAGGCGCCCGGGCGGCCGGTGCGGCTGATGGCGCAGGAAGGCACGCGCATGTACATGGCGCAGACCGGGCTGATCACGACCAGCGCCGGCCCGGCCCTGCCGAACCATCTGACGCCGATGCGCGTGCGCCCGGGGCCGCGCGAGCTGGCGAAGGATGCCAGGGAAGTGAGCGTCAGCTTCGAGACGACCGGCAGCGACGGCATCGCGGTGATCAAGACCTACACCCTGCCGCGCGGCCGCTACGACATCACGGTCACGCACGAGCTGAGCAATGCCGGCAGCGCGCCGGTCGAGGCGCAGCTGTACCTGCAGCTCGCGCGCGACGGCAACCCGCCGCCCGGCGAGTCGTCGTTCTACTTCACCTTCACCGGCCCGGCGGTCTACACCGAGGCGAAGAAGTTCCAGAAGATCGATTTCAAGGATATCGCCAAGGGCGACGCGAAGCACGAGCGCAACGCCGACGAGGGCTGGATCGCGATGGTCCAGCATTACTTCGCGTCGGCCTGGCTGTTGCAGGCGGGGCAGGCGCGCGAGTTCCGCAGCGCCAAGGTCGGCGACGACCTGTATACGGTGGCGATGGTCACGCCGCTGGGGCTGCTCGAGCCCGGCGCGACGCGCAAGCACAGTGCGACGCTGTACGCCGGCCCGCAGCAGGAATATGTGCTGGCGGAGCTGGCGCCGGGGCTGGACCTGGTGAAGGACTACGGCTGGTTCACGATCCTGGCCAAGCCGCTGTTCTGGCTGCTGACCCAGCTGTACGGGCTGATCGGCAACTGGGGCTGGGCGATCGTCGCGCTGGTCGTGGTGTTGAAGATCGCGTTCTACTGGCTCAATGCCAGCGCCTACCGATCGATGGCGAAGATGAAGGCGGTCGGCCCGCGGCTGACCGAGCTGCGCGAGCGCTACAAGGACAAGCCGCAGCAGATGCAGCAGGAGATGATGCGCATCTACCGCGAGGAGAAGGTCAACCCGCTCGGCGGCTGCCTGCCGATCCTGGTGCAGATGCCGTTCTTCATCGCGCTGTACTGGGTGCTGCTGTCCAGCGTCGAGATGCGCAATGCGCCGTGGATCGGCTGGATCCGGGACCTGTCGGCGATCGACCCGTACTTCATCCTGCCGATCCTGATGACCGCCTCGTCGATGTTCCAGGTCTGGCTCAACCCGCGCCCGCCGGACCCGATGCAGGCCAAGCTGATGTGGTTCATGCCGCTGGCCTTCGGCGTCATGTTCTTCTTCTTCCCCGCCGGGCTGGTGCTGTACTGGCTGACGAACAATATCCTGTCGATCGCCCAGCAGTGGTGGATCAACAAGCGGCTGGGGGTCTCGGGCAAGTAGGCCAACTGCGTCACGCGCGGCGCGCGCCACCCCCGGGACCGGGGGTTGAGATGCGGGCCGTGCAGGCCGAAGATGCGCACATGCGGGTCGACCCGGCCTGTGAGGGCTGGCTCGGGAGCGGAGTGTGACCGGACCGATCACCCGCCGGCATACCGCTCCGCCCGCGCCATCCAATCCTTCCGCCCCGATGCGCGCCCGCTGCCGACGCCGGCTGCGCGGGGGCGGTGTCGCTGAAGGGCGCGTGCGCCGACGCGCGGCGCCGTGACAATCGGGGCAGGATGCGCGCGCTCTCTCCCGGCCCCGATACCAAGCCCCGACCCGCCGCCGCTGCCGGCGGCGTGCCCTTGCGCGAGCCGCTGCCGCGCGAGCCGATCGCGGCGATCGCGACCGCACCCGGCCGCGGCGCGGTCGGCATCGTCCGCATCTCGGGGACCGGGCTGGCGCCGCTGGCGCGCGCGATCTGCGCGCGCGAGCTGGCGCCCCGGCATGCGCATTACGGCGCCTTCCTCGACGCCGACGGGCAGGCGATCGACCACGGGCTGGCGCTCTACTTCCCGGCGCCGCATTCGTATACCGGCGAGGACGTGCTCGAGCTGCAGGCGCATGGCGGCCCGGTCGTGCTGCAGCTGCTGCTGGCGCGCTGCCTGGCGCTGGCCGGGGCGCCCGGGGTACCGAGCGGGCTGCGGCTGGCGCGGCCGGGCGAGTTCAGCGAGCGAGCGTTCCTGAACGACAAGATCGACCTCGCGCAGGCGGAGGCGATCGCCGACCTGATCGATGCCAGCACCGAGGCCGCGGCGCGCTCGGCCGCGCGCGCCGCCGCCGGCATCTTCTCGCAGCGCGTCGATGCGCTGGCGGCGCGGCTCGTCGAGCTGCGCGCGCTGGTCGAGGCGACGCTTGACTTCCCGGAGGAGGAGATCGACTTCCTGGAGTCGGCCGGCGCGCGCGCGCGCATCGACGGCGTGCTGGCGGCGCTCGACGAAATGGCCGCCGGTGCGCGCCAGGGCGCGCTGCTGCGCGAGGGGCTGCGCGTGGTGCTGGCGGGCCAGCCGAATGTCGGCAAGAGCAGCCTGCTCAATGCGCTGGCCGGCGCCGAGCTGGCGATCGTCACCCCGATCCCGGGCACGACGCGCGACCGCATCGGCGAGACGATCCAGATCGAGGGCGTGCCGCTGCACGTCGTCGACACCGCCGGGCTGCGCGAGGCCGCGCATGCGGCCGACGAGGTCGAGCGCCTGGGCATGGCGCGAAGCTGGGAGGCGATCCGCGACGCCGACGCGGTCGTCTTCCTGCACGACCTGACGCGCCGCGGCGATCCGGCCTACGAAGCCGGCGAGACCGCGATCGCCGCCGAGCTGGCGGCGCATGGGCCGCCCGGCGCGGTGCTGCAGGTCTGGAACAAGGCCGATGCGGCGGGCGCCGAGGCCGACGCGGTCGCCGGCGAAGCGGGCGCGGCGGGCGCAGCCATCGTGCTGTCGGCGCGCAGCGGCCAGGGGCTGGATGCGCTGCGCCGGACGTTGCTCGAGCGCGCCGGCTGGCAGGCGCGGCCGGAGGGCGTCTTCATCGCCCGCGCGCGCCACCTGCACTCGCTCGGTGCGGCGCGCGCGCATGTCGCCGCCGCCGCCGCGCTGGCGGCGCAGCGCGACGCCGGGCTGGAACTGCTGGCCGAGGAACTGCGGCTGGCGCACCGGGCGCTGGGGGAGATCACCGGGCAGTTCGGCGCCGAGGAACTGCTGGGGGAGATCTTCGGGCGGTTTTGCATCGGGAAATGACATGGGTTCCTAGACCGTCCAACGGAATCTAGAGAATGCACACAAGCCGCTGTAACAAGCGGCTTTTTTGTTCCTACAATGTCCAAGCTGGGACATAGAGAGCCGAGGGCTAGTGTGTCCAAGTACGTGTCCACGCGACCGCTTGGACACACGGACCCGGTTCTACTTGGACACACGGAGGGCGGACGTGGCACTGACCGACACGGCGCTGAAAGCGCTGAAACCCAGGGATCGGCCCTACACGGTGGCCGACGACCGGGGCCTGTATGTGGAGGTCTTCCCGACCGGCGGCGTGGTGTGGCGCTACCGCTACCGGCTGAACGGCAAGGCCGAGAAGCTGACGCTGGGCAAGTACCCGGCCCTGACGCTCAAGAACGCCCGCATCAAGCGCGACGAAGCCGCGCAGACGGCGGCAATGGGCACGTCACCCGCTGGTCAGAAGCAACTGGCGAAGGCAGCGGCGGCCGACAACACCACCGTGTCGGAGTTCGGCGAACGGTTCTTCCGCGAGATCGTGGCGAAGGACCGCGCCGATCTGACGATCCCGCGCCGCTACTTCGACAAGAGCATCGTCCCCGCCATCGGCACGAAGCCGGTGCGCGACGTGACGACCGAGGACGTGCGGGCGATCATCTGGCGCAAGAAGGATGAGGGCTTCGACGCGGCGGCCGGGCAGGTGCGGGGCGTGCTCAAGCGGATGTTCGACTACGCCATGACCGCCGGCCTGGTGCAGACGAATCCGGTGCTGGCGCTGCCCATGCGTCATGTCCACAAGGCGAAGGCCCGCGAGCGGGCGCTGTCGGGCGATGAGGTCAAGGTCTTCCTGACCGCTGCATTCGAGTCCAACATCCGGCGCCAGTTCAAGATCGGGCTGCATCTGATCCTGCTGACGATGGTCCGCAAGTCCGAACTGCTGCTGGCGCGCTGGGCGCATGTGGACTTCGAGGCGGCCGAGTGGCACATCCCGGCCGAGCATTCCAAGACCGGGAAGCCGCACATCGTGTTCATGTCGCGGCAGGCCGTGGCGCTGTTCAAGGAATTGCAAGCGCTGGCCGGCGGCAGCGAGCTGGTGTTGCCGGGCCGGGGCAGCCTGACCAAGCCCTTCGCCCACAACGCGATCAACAACGCGCTGAAGGTGGCACTGAAGGGGCAAGCCATTCCCGCCTTCACGGTTCACGACCTGCGGCGCACCGCGTCAACGCTGCTGCACGAAAACGGCTGGCCGTCCGACGTGGTGGAGAAGGCGCTGAACCACACCATCGGTGGCGTGCGCGGGGTCTACAACCGCGCCGAGTACGCGCCGCAGCGGCGCGAGATGCTGCAGTTCTGGGCCGACTACATCGAACAACTGATTACCACCGGCAAGGTGATCCTGGGGCGCTTCAAGCAAGTGGCCTGACCCGTTCGCCACGCCTAGCCCGAGGCTGATCCCCGAGGGCGAAAACCGGGTGACCCTTCCCCGGCTGGCGTGGCACCCGATGAAGGGGCGCACGAAGGGGCGCTGATGATCGACGGATACGACGCCAAGAGCTGCAACGCACTGCAACGCCCGTTCTATCGGCCGGTGGAAGCCGCGATTCGCTGGTGCAACCTGATCCAGCACGAAGGCCGCATCCTGCAATCGCTGGGCGAAGACCACATTCCGAAGACCGGGCAGTTTCCGCAGTGGCCGTGCCTTCAGGCGAACACTGAGAAGATCCTCGACGCGATCCTGCACGGCGAGATTCCGCACGGCCGGGACGGAAAGACAGTAGCCGATGGCGACCATGTAGCCCGCGCGAGGTTGACCGTCCGACATACCGACCTGCGCGAGTGGATGGTGAAGTACCACCCCGGCAGCAAGCCGGCATTCCTGTTCGATGAAATCGAGCGCAGCGCGCATGCGGCGATCAACGCCGATTCCTTCATGGCTTTGCAGGCTGACCGTGACGCGGCACGTGCAGAGCTTGAGAAGGCGCGCAAGTGGGGCGACGCCATCGTGAACGAGCGTGACGCCCTGTTGGGCGAACGAGACTCGCTGCGCGCGATGGTGGACAAGATGGCGGTGCCCGGCGAGCGGGCCGAAGCCACCTACCTGACGATCATCGGCGCCCTGCTGGAACTGGTGCGCAGCCCGCGCCCAGGCCGAGACAGTGACGCGGCAGTGATCCGCGAGCTGATCGACAACTACAGCGACAAGCCCGGCATTTCCAAGACCACGCTTGAAGCCAAGTTCGCCGAGGCCCGGCGCCGGCTGAACTCGACCTGACGCCCCGGCTGGGGTAGCTGCTGCCCCTGTTGGGGTGCGCCCGCGCGAGCGCGCCGATTTACTGCGAAGCCATGTTCCCGGATGGTCCGGGAACCCCCAAAGAGGGCGAACATGGTTCAGCAAGTACAGCAGGCGCTTCCCGCGAACCTGATCCTGCGGCGCAAGCAAGTCGAGGCCGCCACCGGCTATTCACGGTCCACGATCTACCTGCGCATCTCGCAAGGGCTGTTCGTCAGGCCGGTGAGCATCGGCGCACGCGCCGTGGGCTTCCCGGCCGGCGAGGTCGAGGCGATCAACGCGGCGCGCATCGCGGGCAAGAGCGAGGCCGACATCCGCGCCCTGGTGGCGAAGCTGCAGGCGGCGCGCAGTGCGGCGCGGGCTGTCGCGTGAGGCCGGCATGGTTGCCCACCCGCACGGCGCCGACGCGCCGGGCCTGGCCGCACCTGAGCTGGCCCACCACGCTGTTGTTGACCTGGCACCGCTGGGCACCGCTGCTGCGCATGCTGTGGTGACGCCCACCAGTGAGAAGGCCCCCGACGCGGCAAACGTCGGAGGCCCGGCAGGAACGGAAACGCAGTGCCTCATTTTCGAGCAGCCCACCGACGACGGCAAGCGGTTCGCCACGCTGCGGGCGCACCTGGCGCTGAAGGGCTACAGCCTGCACCGCACGGCGGCCGGGGATGGGCCGGTGTGCTTCTACGTCACCCGCTGGGGCCTGGTGCGCGAGCTGCGCGACCTGTCGGCCGTGGGGCAGTTCCTCGAACAAGTGGGGGGCGCCCATGCGTGACGCCCCCGACAACTTCCGCGCCGCGATCCTGGCCGCGCTGGGCCACGCGCCCGAGCTGATCGAGCGGGGCCGCATCCAACGCTTCAGCACGTCGGGCCGCGCCAGCGACAAGGCCGGATGGTGCCAACTGTTCGAGGATGGCCGCGCCGGGGTCTTCGGCGACTTCCGCAGCGGCATGTCATCGGTGTGGACCGCGCAGCGGCGCGAGCTGATGACGCCGGCCGAGCGTGCAGACATGGCCCGGCGGCTGGCGCTGGCGAAGGCACAGCGCGACGCCCACCAGCGCCAGCAGCAGGCCAGCAACGCGCAGCGCAACGCGGCGCTGTGGGCGAACACCATGCCGGTGTCGGACGGCGACCCGGTGTCGCTGTACCTGCGGCGGCGCGGGCTGGCCGGGCAGGTGCCCGAGTGCCTACGGCTGCACCCGCACCTGACCTATTGGGACGGCGGCAACCGTGGCGCCTGGCCGGCGATGGTGGCGCCGCTGGTGTCGCCCGATGGGCGAGTGCTGGCGCTGCACCGCACCTACCTGACGGCGGACGGCTGCAAGGCCCCGGTGCCCACGATCAAGAAACTGACCGGCGCGGCCGGGCCGCTGGCCGGCGCCTGCATCCCGCTGCACGACGCGCGGCAGGGCGTCATCGGCATCGCCGAGGGAATCGAGACTGCCCAGGCCGCGCACCGGGCGTCAGGCTTGCCCACCGTGGCCGCCTACTGCGCCGGCAACCTGGCCGCCTACACCTGGCCGGCTGGCGTCAGGCGCATCGTGGTGTTCGCCGACGCCGACCCGGCCGGCGCTGCTGCGGCGCAGAGCCTGAAGGCGCGGGCCGTGCGCGCGGGCCTGAGCGTGGCCGTGATGACGCCCAGCACGCCGGGCGCCGACTGGTGCGACGTGTGGGCGCAGCGCGGCGCCGTGGCCGTCGCGGCAGCGGAGGCCGCATCATGAATGCCCTGCTGAACGACCTGGCGCTGATCGGTGCGGCGGCCGACCCCGAGGTCTTGGACGCTGTGCAGCAGCAGGATGCCGACAAGACCACCACCGACGCCGACGCGCTGGCGCTGGCCGCCGAAGCCGGCGACGTGGGCGCACCGTTCGAGCCGGCGGCGCTGGCGACGCTGCGCAACCTTCAGGCGCAAGACTTCGCCGGCTGGGTGCGGCTGCGCACGCGGCTGAAGCGGGCCGGGGTGGGCGTCACCGAACTGGACAAGCAACTGCGGCATGGCGACGGCGCACCGCCCGACGACGACGTAACCGTCGCCGACAAGCTGATCGCGCTGGCCCGCAGTCAGTGCCGGTTCCTGCACGACGCGCAGCGCGAACCCTATGCCGTGTTCGAGGCGGCCGGCGCGCGTCAGGTGCATGGCGTGCTGTCCCAAGGCTTCAGCGACTACCTGAGCCACGCCTACTACACCCAGCACGACCGGGCGCCGACCGAAACGTCGCTGAAGGTGGCGCTGGCGACGCTGCGCGGGCAGGCGCAGTTCGACGGCGAAGCCTGCGAGGTCTTCACGCGCATCGCCAAGACCGAGGCGGGCTACTGGCTAGACCTGTGCAACGACGGCTGGCAGTGCGTGCAGGTGACGGCGACCGGCTGGGCCGTGGTGACGGGCGACGGCGCCCCGCTGTTCACGCGCAGCGCATCCATGCGGCCGCTGCCGGTGCCCGAGCGCGGCGGCACGCTGGATGCGCTGTGGCCGCTGGTGAACATCCCCGAGGCCGACCGCCTGCTGGTGCTGGCCTGGATGTTGGAGTGCCTGCGCGCCGACACCCCGCATGTGGTGCTGGAACTGGTGGGCGAGCAGGGCAGCGCCAAGAGTTCGACACAGCGGGCGCTGCGGCGGCTGATCGACCCGAATCAGGCCGACCTGCGGGCCGCGCCGAAGTCCGTGGAAGACGTGTGGATCGCGGCGCGCAACTCGCACATGGTGAGCCTGGAAAACCTGAGCCACCTGCACCCGCAGTATCAGGACGCGCTGTGCGTGCTGGCGACCGGCGGCGGCTACTCGGCGCGCACGCTCTACACCAACGCCGAGGAAACCATCCTCGAACTGCGCAAGCCCATCGTGCTGAACGGAATCAGCGTGATCGTGACGGCGCAAGACCTGTTGGACCGCTGCCTGCATATCGACCTGCCGACGATCCACAACCGCGAGCTGGCCGGCGACATGGAAGCGCGGTTCGAGGCCGCACAGCCGGCGCTGCTGGGCGCCCTGCTAGACCTGTTCGTCAAGGTGCTGGCGGCACTGCCCAGCGTGGTGATTGCGCCCGAGCAGCGGCCGCGCATGGCGGACTTCGCGGCGCTGGGCGAAGCGGTGTTCAGGGTTCACGGCAAGCCGGCCGGCGCATTCCTGGCCCGGTACAGCGACATGCGCGAAGACGGCGTGCGGCGCACCATCGATGCGTCACCCATTGGCGCCGCGCTGGCCGCCTACCTGGCCGACGTGCCCTGCGGCTTCAACGGCACGCTGTCCGAACTACTCGACCGCCTGGACCGCTACCGGCCGCACGGCGAAGCGTGGCCGCGATCCCCGAAGGGGCTGGGCGACGCGCTGCGGCGGCTGGCACCCGCGCTGCGGCTGATCGGGTTCGAGTGCAAGAGCCTGCCCAAGATCGGCGGCGTGATCCGGTGGCACATCTTTTCCAAGCCCCAGCCGGCTGAACCATGTCCTGCAAGTCCTGCAAGTCCTGCCCGGCCGGCGGCGACGACGCCCAGGCCGGCAGGATCGGACGCGGCAGCAGGACATGCAGGACATGCAGGACGTGGTGTCGGGAGTCAGGCCCCTGGAAAGGGTATGCCGTCTTCTCACGATGAATCGGCGGCCGACGATGGCGAGGTCTTCTGATGGGCGCCCCCGAGCTGCTGCACCACCTGCGCGGCGCTGGCCTGGTGCTGACGTTGACGCCGGCCGGCGCCCTGCACGTCGCGCCGCGCAGCGCACTGACCGACGACCACCGTGCCGCAATTCGGGCCGAGCGGGATGCGCTGATGCTGGCGCTGCAAGCCGAGGCCGACCCGCCACCACCTGCACCGCCCGGGCGCAGCGGCAACCCGCTGATGACGCCCGAGCAGGGCGACGAATGCCACGCGGGCGGCTGGGACGATGCCGAGATCGACGCCTACCTGGCGCGCGAAGCGCGGTTCACCCGGCTCGGCCGGGTGGCCGACGCCGAACACCTGGCCGAGCGGCTGACGCTGCGCGACCGCCAGCACGATGACCGGCGGCTGTGCCTCGAATGCGTGGCGCTGGCCGACAACGGGCGCTGCCTAGTGGCGGCGCGCGGCCGCCTGCCTGGCGCGTCACGGCGGCTTGAGCCGGTGTCGACCATCCTTCAGCGGTGCGAGGGCTTCACCCTGGCGCCGGGCCTGACCTGATCCGATCAACCGCGAGGTGAGACATGGCACGCAAGAGGAAAGACGCCGAGCTGATCCGTGGCCGCGTGGCGCACCGTCGCACCGAAGGCGACTACATGGGCGTGCTGTTGGGCGCCGTGACGCTGGAAGACTGGCGCGACGTGGTGAACGGCGCCAAGACGGCGGCGAAGGCCGGCGACCCCCAGGCGCGGGCCTGGCTGGCGCAGTACCTGATGGGCCGCCCTGAAGGGAAGGCGCCCACCCCGCTGAACATCGTGGTGCAGCAACTGAACGGCTCCGATCCGCTGGTGGAAAGACTGGCGAAGCCGCTGATCGACCGCGAAAAGTACCCCAGCATGCACGCGAACGACGGCTGGGAAGCCCAGATTCGGGCGCTGGTGGCCGCTGAACTGGCGGACAAGGTGCGAGCAGCGGAAACCATCGAAAACCCAGCAATGGCGCGGCTTTCCGACGAATCGGGCGGCTGACCTGCTGCTGCACTTGCCTGATGGTTTCGGAAAATCTCTGAGGGGTGGCACATGGGCGGCTTCGGCAGCGGCCGACGATTCGGCAAGGACTGCACTGACGACATGCAGGCACTGGACGTGCGCAAGCTGCAACGGCAGCGGCTGCTGACGCCCGGCAACTCGCTGACGTGGAGCTGGTCAGTCAACGACAACACCTGCGCCACCATCAACCTGCTGGTGGGCGCCGACCGGGTGACGCTGAACTACCGGACGCGCGAGCGCGGCGGCGACTGGCGCCCGATGAACTACCCGGTGCCGCTGGCCTGGACCGCCTGCAACTACGGCGGCCGTCGCGCGTGGTGGCTGTGCCCGGCTGTGGGCTGCGGCCGGCGTGTGGCCGTGCTGTACGGCGGCGCGGTGTTCGCGTGCCGACACTGCCACCGCCTGGCCTACCGCTGCCAGCGCGAGACTGACGACGACCGGTCGGCGCGGCGGGCAGGTACCATCCGGCGCCGTCTGGGTTGGGAGCCCGGCATCCTGAACGGCAGCGGCTTGAAACCCAAGGGCATGCACTGGCGCACGTTCGAGCGGCTGCAAGCCGAACACGACGCCCACGTCGCGCTGTCACTGGCCGGCATGGCGGCGCGGCTGGGACTGCTGGGCGAGCGGATCAACGGACTCGACGGCGGGTGACGTGGCGGCCGTGTGTCCAAGTTCGTGTCCAAGTGCGTCAAGCGAAGTTCTGAAACCGAGCATCCATGCGGGTTTCCGGCCGTTCTCTACATCCTGCATCGGGTGTCTTAAGTCGTCCAGCGGAGTCCGAAAGAGCGATCTAACGAATAGCGTTTATCTGACGCGCCGCGACGCTGCGCCGCAGCCACACCACGGCCGGCATCACGCGCAAGCGCGCGGCGAGCGCGGCATCGACCAGGCGGGGCAGGGTCTTCACGGCATGGATGACATTCATTCATGCCGCGGATTGGCAAACCCGGAATCGCCGGGCAAGGTTCAGCATGCAGTGCTTGGAGCGTTCGCGTGGCGCGCTCCAGTCCGTCGCAATGAGGCCGTCCAGCGAATCGCCGAGCCCGGGCACGAGCAGCAGGTCGGCCGAGGGAGTGAGGACGAAGCGGCCGGGCACGGATTCGGGCATGGCCGTCCATGTGCCGATTTCGACATCGGCCGAGGGCCGGCCCGTTGCCCGTCCGCGAACTGCGCAAGGCGCACCCGGGGCAGAAGCGCCGGCTGCGGACTCTTATCCGCGCGTCTCCAGCTCGGCCGCCAGCTCCTCGACGTAGCTGCGATAGCTGAACACGCGGCCACGCCGCCGGTTCGTCAGTTCGGCCACGATGCCGATGCGTTCCAAGTGCGCAAGCGACTTGTTGACCGTGGCCGGCGTCAGTCCGGTGGCCTTGACCAGGGCAGCAGACGTTGCAAGGGGCTGGCGCTGCAGCGCCTGGTGCACTTCGAGCGCGGAGGCCGCCGCGCGCCCCAGCCTGGCGATGCGGTCACGATCCGCATTGACCAGCGCGAGCAATGCATTTGCCGTCGCCACGGCCTGCGTCGCGCTCGCCTCGATGCCCTCGGCGAAGAAGTCGAGCCAGCGCTCCCAGTCCCCGCGCAGGCGCACCTCGTTGAGCAGCTCGTAGTACAGCGCCCGATGGGTCTTGAAGAACAGACTGGGGTACAGCATCGGCTCGCGCAGTACGCCGTCGGCCACCAGCTGCAGCACGATCAGCAGACGCCCGAGGCGCCCGTTACCGTCGAGAAACGGATGGATGGTCTCGAACTGGACATGGGCGAGCGCTGCCTTGATCAGCGGCGGCACGGGCTCGGGGTCGTCGTTGAGGAAGCGCTCGAGCGACGTCATGCACTCCGGGACCGCATCGGCCGGCGGCGGAACGAAGGCCGCGTTGCCGGGCCGGGTGCCGCCGATCCAGACCTGCGAGCGGCGCACTTCACCGGGCGTCTTGCCGCGGCCTCCGGGATGCGTGAGCAGCACCTTGTGCATCTCGCACAGCAGGCGGGTGCACAGCGGCAGCCCGCCCCGCAACCTCTTCAGCCCGCGTTCGAGCGCCGCCACGCAGCGGCTCACCTCGCGTGCATCGTCCACCGGCACGCCGGGCTGTAGGTCGATCTCGTACAGCAGCAGGTCCGCGAGCGAGGACTGCGTGCCCTCGATCTGCGAGGACAGCACCGCCTCCTTGCGCACGAAGCTGTAGAGCAGCAGCGCCGCGTTGGGCAGCAGCGACGTGACCGCGTCCAGGCGCCCGAGTGCAAGCAGCGCCGCGTCGAAGCGCCGGCGCAGGGCGGCCGACCACACGACCGGGGGTTCCGGCGGCAGCGGCGCAGGCACGAAGGCCAGGAACGGCTCGCCGGCCGTCGTGACGGTGACGTAGCGGCCGGTCGAGGGGCGGCGCATGGGACCGGGAACCTAAAACAGAAACTCTTCTTATTTTAGGCTCAAGCATCAAGATAAATCAATATCGGAGGTTGCCTTAGCCAGCCCGGTGTGCTGCCTCGGCGCGATAGCAGCCGATCCAGGGCCCGGGCTCGAATTGGAAGCCGGCGTAGCAGGATCTCCCGCGACGCACTCGCTGGCGATGGTCTACGGCGGATCGCGGCGAACCTGGGCCGCGGCAGCTGTGACAGACGGCCCTCGAGTACACGCATGAGTCCACATTCACCGCGACGAATCGGAAGAGGCTTGATTCGCGAGGCGCCGCCGCGATTTGCCCGCTTGCGCATCGGCAAGTAGGCCGGACGTCGTGGAAGGCCCGGGGCGATCGACTCGCGCCGCGTGGAGGAGCGATGCGCATGCCGGCATCGGGATAGCGCCGTGACCGAAGGTCGTTGCCGAAGGCGAGAAGGACTCTGGGAGGCGCCACCTCGGTATCAGGGCGGCGCCGCGACGTCGCGACTGACTGGGGTGCGAGTCCCTTGTCCCCCATTACGGAGGAAGCCAGCCCTCCTGGCGAAGCCTGCTTTCCAGCGTGGCGAGCATCGCGGCTGCTTGCCGAACGCACTCGACGAGGGCGGCGCTCGTGACGAAGTCGCCGTCGTAATCTGCCAGGTTGCGCTGCTTGCGCAGGCCGTCGAGAAGGTGGACGGTGGGTGCCGCGACGCCGAGCGTATGCACCAGGGTCTGGATCGCGAGCTGGTGGTGACCTGGCTTGCTCGTCGAGGTCCGGTAGCCGTTCAGCAGCAGGGCGACGTCCGCGACCATGCGGATCGTGGTGTATGCGCAATCGAAGCGCGTCTCTGTGCTGTTCTGCTGAAACGAGGCGTCCTTCAGCCTCCCCCGGGCAGCCTCGAGCATTCGCAGCCCGAGCTCCTTCGAGGGCGGGACCTGATCGAGCTGCCCGATGCGGGCCAGGTTAGCCAGGGGCGTGGAGGGCATCTTCGTTCCCGATGAGGAAGATCTTGGGTTTGGCGACGATGTCGGTGATGAACGAAGACCTGGCTCGGGTTCGCTCGTGCCACTCCGCGATCGTGAAGACCTTCGGGTTGATTTCGCGCTGGAGCTCGTTCTGCGCCGGGTACAACGCGTGGATCACCGACTGGAAGTCGACGTCGCCGACGACGATCACGTCCACGTCGCTCCGCTCGTTCTCGGTGCCGCGGGCCACCGAGCCGAATACGAAGGCGAACGTGATCCGGGATTTCAGCGACGACAGCGCGTCGACCAAGACGTCGACCAGGCCAACCGTCTTCTTGAGCAGCGCCGCCAGCTCGGTGAACACGGGGCTGTCCGGATTGGCCGCGAAGTGAACCTGGTTGCCGACCGGCGTCTTGAGCAGCAGGCCGGCACGGTGGAGGCGGTCGAGCTCCTTGACCATCGTGCCGGCGGGGCTCCCTGCGAGGCGAGCGATCTCGCGCACGTGCAGGCGACGCTCCGGGTGCAACAGAAGGATCGACAGCGCCTTTCGTCGCGTATGCGCCGGGAAGAGGAGATCGGAGAGGCCATTGCTCGTTGCCGTCATGGCAACGAGTGTAGCTCTACGAGCAGCGTATGTCGTTCTTGCAGGCGATGGTCTGTTGGTCGGCGCGACAGCCATCGGCGGTGTCATCAGGCGATGACAAGTGCGGGATCGTTGCCGGGAATGCTTCGATCGTTGCTCGCGCCGTAACAACTGTCATGCCGCAGACAACGAAGGTTGCCGTAGAGGCAGCGATTCGAAATGCGCTCGAGGTCTGTGGAGGTTCGTCAGAACTCACCACCGGCTGACGTCTTAGCGCGCTAAGAACCTGAACCTGGTTCGTTGCCGGCGTGGCTTTGATCGTTGCGTTGGCGGCAACTAACGTCGCGCCCTAGACGACGATGTTCGCTACTAGCCTGGGGTCGCACTACGCTACGCCAGCCCACGCGGGCGCAAACGCGGCGGGATTTGCAGCACAAAAGAATGCCATAGACCTCTATAACATTGCCTCCACGCACGGCGGCGCGGAACGGGTGTCGATCGGCCGGCCGAATTTAGAGTGTCTAAATAAAGCAGATTTGGGCTGGCCGGGCACTCCCCCACCACTGGTGAAAAGCACAGCCCGGGCTTTGTACCAATGTTCCCGAAAGAATGGCAGCGAGCACAGCGTGGCGGGTACCGGCTGCGGCGTCGATGTTAGAAAGCCCTCTAACAAGCCTTTGCGGCATGGCAAGGGGCGCGCTTGGCTGCGATGTGCCGAGAGCGAATTTACCCGAGCAAATTTACCGCCGGTAAAAAACGGAAAATGTGTGCGCACACTTACTAAAACACAGTGAGCGCACACTTACGATCATGGCTCCATCTTCCCGGTCTGTGAAGGCTTGGAGTCAAGCTCGCCCTCGAGACCCTATTCGCCGAAGCACAGCCGATGGCCCAGGCGCCCGAACCGTCCATCGTTCGTCACGGCCCAGTACCACCGCGCCGCCGCCGCCTTCTCGATCAACGCGCCCCCGACCTGTCCCTTGATCTCCACGACCAGGCCGTTGCCGCTGGTCAGCCGGACCACGAAGTCCGGCGGGTTCCTTCTCGGCGTGCCTTCCTTTCGCAGCGGAAAGTAGCACCGATGCGCCACCGCCCGGCGCCGGCGCGGGCGCGGGCCGATTAGGATCGGCGCATGGGATGGGGCATCAGACTGCGGCGCCGTGGCGCTGCGACCGGCGCGCCGGCCGCGAGAAGGGAATCCGCGATGAGACAGACACGAACGTCGGCGCCGCGGCGCCGGCGCGGGGCATGGGCGCCGGCCGCGGCGTCGGCGTCGGCGCTGGCCCTGGCGCTCGGCCTGGCCGGCTGCGCCGGGCCGACGTCGGTGGAGTGGCAGAACCGCCAGCCGGCGCAGGCGCTGGCGCGCGAGTCCGCGCCGCCCGGCTCGATCGCGACCGGCTGGCGCGTCTACCAGCAGCGCTGCGCGGACTGCCATGGCCCGTCGGCCGGCGGCGGCGATCGCGCGCCGGACTTGACCGAGAAGCTGCGCGATATCGGGCCGCACCGCTTCGTCGACCTGGTGCTGCGGCGCTACGACTGGGGCCTGCCGCCGGGCAGCGCGAGCGCGCCGCGCGAGACGCTGATCGACGATATCGTCGCGCGCCGGCAAGGTGGCCTGCGCATGCCCGAGTGGCAGGGCGAGCCGGTCGTCAGCGCGCATGTGATGGATCTGTGGGCCTATCTTTCGGCGCGCGCGCAGGGCGCGCTGGGGCCGGGGCGGCCGCCGCGCTGAAGCGGGTCGCGGCACGCTGCCTGGGCCGGCACGCCCCAGGCAGCGTGCCGGCCCAGGGCGCGCTCAGTGCCCCTCGAACGCCACGAGCGAGAAGACCGCGATCCCCGCTGCGCGCAGGCGTGCCGACCCGCCGAGCTCGGGCAGGTCGACGATCGCCGCCGCCTCGACGACCTCGGCCCCCAGGCGCTGCAGCAGCCGCGCGCCGGCGAGCATGGTGCCGCCGGTGGCGATCAGGTCGTCGATCAACAGCACGCGGTCGCCGCGGCCGACGGCGTCGGTGTGGACCTCGACCGTCGCGCTGCCGTATTCGAGCTCGTAGCTCTCCTGCACCGTCGTATACGGCAGCTTGCCCTTCTTGCGGATCGGCACGAAGCCGACGCCGAGCTCGTAGGCGACGACCGAGCCGAGGATGAAGCCGCGCGCGTCCAGCCCGGCGACCGCGGCCGGCCGCGCATCGAAGTAGCGGTGCACGAACTGGTCGACCAGGACGCGGAAGACGCGCGGGTTGGCCAGCAGCGTCGTGATGTCGCGGAACTGCACGCCCGGCGCCGGCCAGTCGGGCACGGTGCGGATGTGATCGCGGATGTACTGCGACGGCGGGATCTCGTGTTCGGCGCGCATGGCGCCGATGATAGGCAAGCGCGGCGCCGTCGCCGCGGCCTCAAGGCGGCGGCACGCGCGCGACGACCTCGACGCCGCCGCCGGCGCGCGCCCGCAGCACCAGCGCCTCGCCGCTGGCCGCACTCTCGCCGACGAAGTCGGCGAGCACGAACATGTGCGTGACCCAGACCTCGAAGCGTCCCGCCGGCACCGCGGCCAGCGCGGCGCGCAGCGCCGGCAGCCGCGCGGCGTTGACCTCGGGCGGGCTGCCGCGCGGTGAGCCGAGCAGGTCCCGGGCCTCGGCGTCAGCGAAGGCGAGCCGCGCGGTATCCAGGCAGCGGCACCAGGGGCTGGAGCGAACGCGCGCCGGCGCCAGGCCGCGTTCGCGGAACCACTGGCCGATGCGCGCCGCCTGCGCGCGGCCGCGCTCGCCGAGGTTGCGCTGCGTCGCGCAGTCGCCGAGCCTGAAGCCGGGCGGCTCGCCCTGGCCAGCCTCGGCCGAGGCGTGGCGCATCAGCACGACGTTGCCGCCGGCCTTCAGCTTTGCCCACAGGGCCTCGTCGGCGTGGGCGGCGGGCAGCAGGCTGGCCGCC
>JACPVA010000176.1 GCA_016191995.1 Burkholderiales bacterium
CAGGGCGGCGCCCAGGGCGGCGCGCAGGGTGCGGGTCAGGGACATGGGGCGGGGCTCCGAGGGAATGCGCGGCGGGTGGCGGCGCGGCGTTCGCGGGGGTGCTGCGGTTCGGGGGGCGGGCGGCCGCCGGGCGTGGTGCGCTGCGGCCGCGGGGGGGACTCCGGGCTACTGGATCTTCCAGACGTACTCGACCTCGAAGGTGCCGCCGGTCGGGCGGCCCTCGGCGTCGACGCCCGGGCGGAACGTGCACTCGCTGAGCTTGTCCTGCGCGACGCGGTCCAGCGCGCGGTGTTCGCGCGAGCTGCCCGAGCGGCCGATCACCTCGGCGTTGGCGAGCTTGCCGTCGGCACCGACGGTGAAGCGGATGCGCGTCGTGCCGGTCGCCTCGGCGCGCAGCGCGGCGGCCGGGTAGTCGGCCGCGGTCGGCGCGCAGGCGGCGACGTTGGCGATCGCCGGCCGCGCGACGCGCGGAGGCGCCGGTGCGGCGGCCGGCGCCGGCGGCGCCACCGGGCCGGGCGGCGGTGCGATCGACACCGGAGGCGCTGGCGGCGGCACGTCGCGCGTGACCGTGATCGCCGGCGCCGGCGGCGGGTTGCGCACGACGATCTCCGGCGGCGGCACGAACGACGGCGGCGGCGGCGCGAACTTCGGCGGCGGCGGCAGGTTCTCGGGCGGCGGCGGCGGCGGCGGCTTGACCTCCTCGATGATCTTGGTCTCGATCGGTGCCTTGATGACCTCGACCACCTTGCGCGCCAGCCCGCTGACCAGCGCCCAGCCGATCAGCAGGTGCATCAGCACGACGATCCCGAATCCGACCGCGTGCTTGCCCGGCCTTCGTTGTTGCTCGGCGTAGTTCAAGTCCGTCCCTCCAGACGACCCCGCGCCCGCGGCGCTGGAGCGCGCCCCTGGCGCCGGTGGGTTGCGTCTGACGGCAGTCCGGGTGGGCTGCCGCGAAAGCCGGCGATGATACCGCCTGGGCCCGTCGCCCCGGACCGGGGCATCACCTGACAGCGGGGGCGGGAAACCCCGATACGGCAGCCCGGGAAGGAGCCGCTAGCGGAGCTGCTCGAGCAGCCGCTGCAGTGTCAGCGTGAACGGCTGCGCGAGCAGCGGCAGCGTGGCCAGCATGCCGAGCAGTCCGACCGCCAGCGTGACCGGGAAGCCGACCGCGAAGATATTGATCTGCGGCGCGATGCGCGAGATCAGGCCCAGCACCAGGTTGACGAACAGCAGCATCGTCAGCACCGGCAGCGCGACCCACAACCCGACCCGGAACAGCTCGGCGCCCCACTCGTGCGGCCGGGCGTGGCGCAGGAAGTCCAGCGGCTGCGGGCCGACGGCGAAGGTCTCGAAGCTCTGCGCCAGCGCGGCGATGACGAGCAGGTGGCCGTCGACGACGACGAACAGCCAGGCGACCATGGTTCCGTACAGGCGCCCGGTGGCGGTGCCGGCGGCGGCCGACACGGGGTCGAAGAAGCCGGCGAAGTTCAGCCCCATCTGCAGGCCGACGAACTCGCCCGCATACTCGACGGCGGCGAAGACGACGCGCGCCGCGAACCCGATCGCCAAGCCGACGAGCACCTGCTGCAGCACGAGCGCGAACGCGAGCGGCGTGTCGAGCGCGACCACCGGCATCGGCGGCAGCGCCGGCTGCGCGGCCAGCGCGATGAACGCCGCCAGCGCGACCCGCACGCGCATCGGGACCGTGCGCGTGCCGAGCACCGGCAGCGCCGACAGCAGCGCGAGCATGCGCAGGAACGGCCACAGCAGCGGGACGATCCATCCCAGCAGCTGCGCTTCGCTGAACTCGATCACGGCGCGGCGGGGCGGGGCAGCGGGCGGCGCGCGGCGCGGGCTGGGGCGACGGCGCGGCGGCGTCTAGCCGACCGCGCCCGGGATCGCCATCAGCGTCTCGCGCAGGAACTCGACCAGCGTCGACAGCATCCACGGCCCGGCCAGCGCGAGCGCGGCGACGGCGCCGACGATCTTCGGCACGAAGCTCAGCGTCGCCTCGCTGAGCTGGGTCGCGGCCTGGAAGACGCTGACGACGAGCCCGATCACGAGCACCGTCACGAGCACCGGCGCGGAGACCAGCAGCAGCAGCATCAGGGCCTGCTGGCCGGTGGTGAAGATCTGGTCGGCGTCCATCTGCGCTCGGCTCCCGGGTCTCGGCGGTCGTGGCCTAGCCGCCGAAGGATGCCGCCAGCGACCCCAGCAGCAGGTTCCAGCCGTCGGCGAGCACGAACAGCATCAGCTTGAACGGCAGCGCCACCAGCACCGGCGACAGCATCATCATGCCCAGGCTCATCAGCACGCTGGCGACGACGAGGTCGATGATCAGGAACGGCACGAAGACCAGGAAGCCGATCTGGAAGGCACTCTTGAGCTCGCTCGTCACGAAGGCCGGCACCAGCACGCGCAGCGGCACCTCGGCGCCGGCGCTGCCCTCCGGCAGCCTGGCCATGCGCGCGAACAGCTGCACGTCGGCCTGGCGCGTCTGGCGCAGCATGAACTCGCGCATCGGCCCCTCGCCGCGCGCCAGCGCCTCCTGGAAGCCGATCTGGTTGGCTGCCAGCGGCGCGTAGGCCTGCTCGTAGACGCGGTCCAGCGTCGGCGACATGACGAAGAAGGTCAGGAACAGGCTCAGCCCGATCACGACCTGGTTCGGCGGCGCGGTCGGCGTGCCCAGCGCCTGGCGCAGCAGCGACAGCACGATGACGATGCGCGTGAAGCCGGTCATCAGCAGCAGCAGCGCCGGCAGGAAGGACAGCGCGGTGAAGACCAGCAGGGTCTGGATCGGCACCGAGTAGCTGGTGCCGGCGGCCGTCTCGGCGACCACCAGCGGCAGGCTGCCGCCGGCCGCCTGGGCCCAGGCGCCGCCAGCGCCGAGGGCGAGGCCCGCGCAGGCCAGCCGCGCCGCGGCAGCGGCCCCGGCGTAAGCGGAGGCGGACCGCGAACGCGGCGACGCCGGCCGCTCAGCGGCCATGCGCCTGCCCGCCACCGTCGCGCAGCCGGCCGAGCATCTGCGCGAAGCCGGTGCCGGCACCAGGTGCCGCGGCCGCTGCGCCAGGCTGCGGCCGCATCGTGTGCAGGGTGCGGATCTGCTGCGGCGTGATGCCCAGCACGAGCCAGGTCCGCTCCTCGCCACTGCCGACCTCGACCGTGACGATGCGCTGCGACGCCGACAGCGGCAGCTGGCCGACGGTGCGCATGCCGGCGGCGGCCATCGACGTGCCGACCGGGCTGCGCCGCAGCAGCCACAGCGCGAGCGGGATCAGCGCGACGACGGCGCCGAACCACAGCAGCGGCGCCAGCGGCATCTCGCTCATCGCGGCCTCCGGGCGGGGCGGGCGCGGCCGCGCATCAGGTCCGCGCGAGCCGGCGCATGCGCTCGCTCGGCGTGACGATGTCGGTCAGCCGGATGCCGAACTTGTCGTTGACGACGACGACCTCGCCCTGCGCGATCAGGAAGCCGTTGACGAGCACGTCCATCGGCTCGCCGGCCAGCGTGTCGAGCTCGACCACCGAGCCCTGCGCGAGCTGCAGGATATTCTTGATCGGGATGCGCGTGCGGCCGAGCTCGACGGTGAGCTGCACCGGGATGTCCAGGATCATCTGGATATCGTTGCCGCCGGTGCCGGTGGCGCCCGGCGCCAGCTTGGCGAACGACGCCGGCGCGATCGTCGGCGCCGGCGCGGCGAGCTCGGTGGCGGCGCCGGCGTCGGCGCCCTTGCTGTCGGCCAGGGCGGCGGCCCACTCGGCGGCCATGCGGTCCTCGTCGCTCATGAGCTTGTGGTCCTCGGTTTCAGGGTTCACCGGCCTTCTCCCCGAGCCAGCCGGATTGCCGGCCGGCGGTCAGCGCCTGCTCGATGCGGATCGCGTAGCGCCCGCCCGAGGTGCCGTAATGGCAGTCGAAGACCGGCACGCCGTCGACCTTGGCCTGCACCCGCTGCGGCAGGTCGAGCTCGACGAAGTCGCCGGGCTTGAACGCCAGCAGCTGCTCGACGGTGGCCGGCGCCTGCGCCAGCTCGGCCACCAGATCGACCTCGGCCGACTGGATCTGCGTCTGCAACAGCTGCAGCCAGCGCCGGTCAGGGCCGCCGTGGTCGCCCTGCAGGTTCGAGTACAGGATGTCGCGGATCGGCTCCAGCGTCGAGTACGGGATGCACAGGTGCATCTGGCCGCTGCTGTCGCCGATCTCGAACGTGAAGCTGGTCGAGACGACGACCTCGGACGGCGTGGCGATGCTGGCGAACTGCGGCTGCATCTCCGAGCGCTGGTATTCGAGTTCCAGCGGATAGGTGCCGGCCCAGGCCTTGCGGTACTCCTCGACGATTGCCGCCACCAGGCGCTGGATCACGCGCTGCTCGGTCGGCGAGAAGTCGCGCCCCTCGATGCGGGTGTGGAACTTGCCGGCGCCGCCGAACAGGCAGTCGATGACGGCGAACACCAGGTTCGGGTCGCAAACGACCAGGCCGCAGCCGCGCAGCGGCTTGACGGCGACGATGTTGAAGTTGGTCGGCACCACGATCTCGCGCAGGAAGGCGCTGAACTTGTGCACCTTGATGCCGCCGGTGGCGACCTCGGGCGACTTGCGGATCAGGTTGAACAGCCCGAGCCGGATGTTGCGCGCGAAGCGCTCGTGCACGACCTCCAGCGTCGGCATGCGCCCGCGCACGATGCGCTCCTGGCTCGCCAGGTCGTAGCCGCGCACGCCCCCCGGGTCGGCCGCCGGCTCGTCGGCGGCCTGCGCCTCGCCGGTGATGCCCTGCAGCAGCGCATCGACCTCGTCCTGCGACAGGATCTGCTGGCTCATGCCGTGCCCGAGGTCGATCTCACTGCACGATGAAGGTCGCGAAGTGCACCGCGCGCACCGGCAGCACCGGCGCGCGCGCGCGGCGCTTCGCGGGGCGCTCGGCGCCGCCCGCATCCTCGTCCGCCGCGTCGCCGACCTCCATGCCGAGTGCGCGCGCGGTCTCGCGCCGGATCTCCTCGGCCAGCCGCTGCTTGCCGTCGCGCTCCATCAGCTCGCGCGCCGTCTTGTGCGCCAGCACCATCAGGATGTTGTTGCGCACCGCCGGCATGAAGGCCTTGATCGCCTCGGCGTGCCCCGGGTCGGCGAGCTCCAGCACGACGGCGACCTGGGCGTAGCGGTCGGCATCGCGGTCGGCGAGGTTGACGGTGAAGGCGTCCAGCGGCACGTAGGCCGGCGCCTGGGCGGCGTCCAGCGGAGCGCGCGAGGGGGCGTGCGCCTGCGCCGCATCGGCGTCGGCGTCGTCCTCGGCGCTGGCGCGCGACTTCAGCAGCAGCAGCGCCGCGGCCGCCGCCAGCGCGAGCAGCACCAGCAGCGCGGCGACGACGAGGATCAGCTTCTTCCTGCCCTTGGCCGGCGGGGCGGCGCCGGCATCGGCGACGACGGTGGACATGCGTTCTCCTCGTGGACGAAGCCCGGCCGGTGGCGCAGGACGCGCCGGCGCCAGCCGCGCGCGCGGCGCCACCCTTCGGGGCTGCTGCGGACCATTATTCGAAGCGCTGCGCGCGGCGATGGCGCGAAAAGGGGCGGCTTTGCCGACCTGCTGGAGGCCCCCGCGGCCGTGATGGGTGCCCCATGCTTCCCCATGGACGGGGGGTCAGGCCGCCACCGCCGGCCCTGGCGACGATGCGCCGGAGCCGTGCATCGCCGATGCGCCGCCGACCGTCGCCGACCGCCGCTCGGGCGCTGCGTCACTGTGACCGCAGCGACGCCGCGTCCGGCCTGCGGTGGCGGCAAGGCCGTTACAGCGGCGGGGGTTCAGGCGTAGAGGTCGACCAGGCCGCGCGCGGGCTCCGCGGCGGGGATTCGCGCCGCCTCGGGCGCAGGCCCCGGGTCCGGGCCGGCGGTCGCGAACCGCGCCGCGGTGTCCCCGTCCTGCGCGCCGGCGCCGCCGCGCCGGCCCTCGCCGCCTGGCGCGCCGCTGTCGCGCGCGGGATCGAAGACGCCGCCGCCGGCCAGCGTCAGCCCGGACTCGCGCAGCGCGCCGGCCAGCGCC
>JACPVA010000178.1 GCA_016191995.1 Burkholderiales bacterium
CTCGACGCCCGGGCCGCCGCGCGCGCCGGCGGGTCCGCGCCCGATGCGGCGCGCGCGCCGCTGGCGGTGCGCTGGGCGCGCGACGAGGCCGAACTGCGCGCCGCCCAGCGGCTGCGCCACCTTGTCTTCGTGCAGGAGATGGGCGCGCGCATCGCGCCGCCGCGCGGCACGCCGCCCGGGCACGACGCCGACCTGTTCGACCCGTTCTGCGAGCACCTGCTCGTCGTCGCCGGCGAGGGCGACGCGGCCGAGGTCGTCGGCACCTACCGCGTGCTGACCCCGGACGCCGCGCGGCGTGCCGGCGGCCTGTACAGCGAGACCGAGTTCGACCTCACCCGGCTGCGCCCGCTGCGGCCGCGCCTGGCCGAGCTCGGCCGCTCCTGCGTCCACCCCGACTGGCGCCGCGGCGGCACGATCCTGCTGCTGTGGGCGGCGCTGGCCGACTTCATGGCGCGCAACGCGCTGGACGCGATGGTCGGCTGCGCCAGCGTGCCGATGCGCGACGGCGGCCACGCCGCCGCCGACCTGTGGCGGCAGCTCGCCGCGACGCATCTGGCGCCGGTCGAGCACCGGGTGCGCGCGCGGCTGCCGCTGCCGGTCGACGAGCTCGGCAGCGGACGCTCGGTCGAGCCGCCGCCGCTGCTCGCCGGCTACCTGCGTTGCGGCGCCAGGCTGCTCGGCGCGCCGGCCTGGGACCCGGACTTCGGCACCGCCGACCTGCCGCTGCTGTTGCGCCTGGCCGACCTGCCGCCACGCCACCGGCGGCACTTCCTCGGCGCGCACGGCGGCTGAAGCGTTCGGCGTGGCCGACGCGGCCGGCGCCGCCTCGACGCGCGCGCCGGCGCGCGCCACCCAACCTGGCGCACGCTACTCGCCCTCGCCGAACTTGTCGTCGATCAGCGCCCGCAGCGCGGCCATCGCCTGCTGCTCGTCGGCGCCGTCGGTCTCGATCTCGACCTCGCTGCCCTGGCCGGCGGCCAGCATCATCACGCCCATGATGCTCTTGGCGTTGATGCGCCGGCCGTTGCGGCTCATGTGAACCTCGCACGCGAAGCCGGCGGCCAGCTTGGTCAGCTTGGCGGACGCGCGCGCGTGCAGGCCCAACCTATTGCTGATGGTGATCGTCGTTCGGATCACGGCCGGTGGCGGACGGTTTCTGGTTCTGCGGCCGCGTCGACGCCGCCGGCATCACCCCCTGGGTCGCGCCGACGACGGCGCGCTCGGCGAGCGCCTCGAGCGACTCGCCGGCATAGCACAGCGCGCGCCACAGCATCGGCACGTTGACGCCGCAGACGACGCGCACATGCGCGTCGTCGGCCAGCGCCTGCACCGCATTGCACGGCGTGGCCCCGAAGACATCGGTCAGCACCAGCCAGTCGGCCTCGCTGCCCGCGTCCATCAGCGCGCGCGCCTGCGCCCGCACCGCCTCGGCCGTGGCCGCCGGCGGCACGTCCAGCGCCAGCACCGGATGCCCGCAGTCGGCATAGACATGCCGCGCCACGGCCTGCAACGCGGTGGCCAGAGGGGCGTGGGCGACGATCAGCACGGCCGTCATGTTGCAGTGCATTATGCGCGGCGCAGAAACCACAGGTAGGCCAGCAGGCATAGCAGCCCGAAGCCGCCGAGCGCCCCCTGGAACGCCGCGGCCGTCTCCCAGCCGGCCGCGCGCAGCCCGTCGATCGCCAACCCGAGCGCCCACTGGACCGCAAACACGCCGGCGAAGATCAGCAGGTTGTAGGCCGACAGCGCGCGCCCGGCCAGCGTGTCGGGGAAGACCTGCGCCAGCGCCGGCTGCGTCAGCGAGATGCAGGTGCTCGCGACGCACCAGGCGGCCCAGTGCGCGGCCGCGCTGGACGCCCCGCCGGCGACCGTCCACGCCAGCAGCCCCAGAACCACCGGCATGCCGAGCGCGACGACGCGCATCGGGTCCAGCCCGCGCGAGGCCAGGCGTGGCATCAGCGCGCCCCAGGCGAGGAAGGCCAGCAGCATCGCCAGGTTGATCGCGAACAGCCCGCCGGCGGCCTGCGCGGCGGTCCAGCCGGCGACCTCGGTCAGCCAGGGCCCGGCCCACAGCGCCTGCACCGCGATCAGCCCGCCATACTGCAGCACCGCCAGCGGCGCCAGGCGCAGGAAGAGCGGGTGGCGCGCGATCTCCGCATAGCCGGCGCCGGCCCCCGCGCCGACCTTGCTGGCCGTGCCGCGCGCGGCGCGATCCGGCGGCGCGAGCCAGGCCACGAGGACGATCGCCGCCGCCAGCATCAGGGCCAGCGCCACGAACAGCCCGCGCCAGCCGAGCAGCGGCAGCGCCCACTGCACCGGCAGCGTCGACGCGACCATCCCGAGCGAGCCCGTCATCAGCATCCAGGCGTTCGCGCGCAGCTGCATCGGGGCCGAGAAGCGCAGCCGGTAGCAGGTCAGCGGCGCCATCAGGCAGGCCGCCACCCCCATGCCGATCAGCACGCGCGAGGCGAGCAGCGCGGCGAGCGTTTGCGCGCGCGCGAAGGCGATGCAGCCCGCCACCGCCAGCGTCATCAGCACTGCCTGCGTCCGCCGCGGGCCCCAGCGGTCCAGCGCCTGGCCGAGCGGAAGCTGCATCAGCGCGAAACCGAGGAAGTAGGCGCCCGCCAGCAGCCCCAGGTCGCCCGCCCCGAGCGCCAGCTCGCGGCTGAAGACCGGCGCCAGCGTCGCGGTGATGGCGCGCAGCAGCGCCGACAGGAAATAGGCGAAGGCGAAGACGAGGAAGACGCGCGCCGCTGCCGCGCCGGTGATCGGCGTCATCGCCGCATCGCCGGGCCGATCGGCGCGGCGTCCCTCCGGGGCCGCGCCCCCCTCATGGACGCCGGCGCAGGCTCAGGCTGTCGAAGAAGGTCTGCGCCTCCTCGGCCAGCACCACGCTGCCGACCACGCTCGCCTGGTAGACGCGCGCGCCCTCGACGAAGAACGCGACCTGCTGCTGCACCGCGCGCCCATCGGGCAGCCGGCCGCGCGAAGCGAGCCGCGCGCGCGGCGAATCCGGCGTCGCGCCGTCGACCTTCAGCGGCAGCGCCTCGCCATCGCTGGCGCCGATGTTCGACAGCGCGCTGCGGCGCAGCTCGCGCAGCACGGCGTCGACGCGCGTGGGGTCGTCCAGGGCGGCAAAGCCGAAGCCCCAGGTCATGCCCATGGCCTGGCAGGCATGCAGCGTCCAGGTGACTTCGGCCCCGCCGAGCTCGACCCGGCGCGCGTGGCTCGCCGGCTTGCACGGCATCAGCACCAGCGCACCGCTGCCGTCGGGCCGGACCTCGCGCCAGTCCAGCGCCGGGCTGCACGCATGCAGCGCGGCGAGCAGCACGAGGCAGGCCAGCGCCGCCGCCGGCCGCCCGACGGGGGCGCTGGCCAGCGCGACGGCCGCGGTGCAGGCCGGCGCGCCGGCAGGGGTGGCAGGTGACCGACGCGAGGCAAGCGGCATACCGCGATTATCCCGGGCGGACCGCCCGCCGGGGGTCGCCGCGCCCTCGCGGCGGTCGGCGCCACGGTCGGCGCTGCGGCGACAATCGCCCCACGATGAACCCGCCGCGCCCGACCCCTGCCGACCCCACGCCCGGCGCGCTCGAAGGGGTGCGCGTGCTCGACCTGTCGCGCGTGCTCGCCGGCCCCTGGTGCACGCAGACGCTGGCCGACCTCGGCGCCGACGTGATCAAGGTCGAGCGGCCGCCCGCACCCGGCGGCGGCCATCCGGGCGGCGACGATACGCGCGGCTGGGGCCCGCCCTTCCTGCAGGACCGCGACGGCCGCGACACCGCCGAGGCAACGTACTACCTCGGCACCAACCGCAACAAGCGCTCGATCACGGTCGACCTCGCGCACCCCGACGGGCAGGCGCTGATCCGGCGCCTCGCGCGCGACTGCGACATCGTGGTCGAGAATTTCAAGGTCGGCGACATGGCACGCTACGGGCTGGATGCGGCGTCGCTGCTGGCGCTGCAGCCGCGGCTCGTCTACTGCTCGATCACCGGCTTCGGCCAGACCGGCCCGTACCGCGACCGCGCCGGCTACGACTATGCGATCCAGGGCCTGGGCGGGCTGATGAGCGTGACCGGCGAGCGCGACGAGCTGCCCGGCGGCGGGCCGCAGAAGGTCGGCGTCGCGGTCGCCGACCTGTTCACCGGGATGTACGCGACGGTGGCGATCCTGGCCGCGCTGCGTCACCGCGACGCGACCGGCTGCGGGCAGGCGATCGACATGGCGCTGCTCGACTGCCAGGTCGCGATGCTCGCCAACCTCGGCGCGAGCTACCTCGTCACGCGCCGGCCGCCGCGGCGGCTCGGCAACGCACACCAGAATATCGTGCCCTACCAGGTGTTCGAGGCCGCCGACGGGCACATGATCCTGGCCGTCGGCAACGACGCCCAGTTCGCGAAGTTCTGCGCCCTCGCCGGGAGGCCGGAGCTGGCCGCCGATGCGCGCTTCGCGACCAACGCCGGCCGCGTCCGGCACCGCGAGCAGCTGGTGCCGATCGTCGCCGGGCTGATGCGAACGCGCAAGCGCGCCGACTGGCTGGCCGCGCTGGAGGCGGCGAAGGTGCCTTGCGGGCCGATCAACGACCTGGCCGAGGTCTTCGCCGACGCGCAGGTGCGCGCGCGCGGCATGACCGCGACGCTGCCGCACCCGCTGGCCGACGCGGTCGAGGTCGTCGCCAGCCCGATCCGGATGTCCGCCACCCCGCCGACGCTGCGCCGCGCGCCGCCGCTGCTCGGCCAGCATACCGACGAGGTGCTGGCCGAGTTCGGACTCGGCGCCGACGAGACCGCTGCGCTGCGCGCTGCCGGCGCGATTTGAGAGCGGTCGCACGGGCCGCGAGCCGGACCTCGGCCGACTCGTCATTCACGCTGGAGCCCCTTCCGGGGGGGGGGGGGGCTGGGGGGGCTGTCCGACATGCTGGAGCCCCCTCTCGGAGGGGGCGCGGGGAGCGGTACGCAAAGGCCCGAGGGCCTTGAGCGGCCAACGGCCGCTCAAGGCCGCGCCCCGAACCCCCAGGCCAGCAGCGAGAAGCTGACGAAGGCGGCCGCGGTGCTGCTCATGATGATGCGCGCGATGCGGCCGTTGTCGGCGCCGTAGCGCTCGGCCAGCAGCGAGACGTTGCTCGCGCTCGGCAGCGCCGCGGCGAGCGTGATCACGGTCGCCTGGAAGGTCGAGATCGGCAGCCCGAGCCTCATCGCGGTGCCGGCGAGCACGAAGATCAGCAGCGGATGCACGAACAGCTTGACCGCGGCCACCGGCAGGTAGCGCGACGGCGGCGTGCGCGTATGCGCATGCTGGCCGCCTCGGTGCAGCACGGCGCCGATCGTGAACAACGCCACCGGCGTGGCGGCATCGGCGAGCATGCGAACCACCGTGTCGACCGGCCCGGGCAGCTTCCAGCCCCCGACCGAGAACAGTGCGCCGAGCGCGATCGCCCACGGCAGCGGGTTGGCGAGCGCGCCGCGCAACGCGCGCACCGCGCCGGCGCGCGCGCCATGGCCGACCGCATCGCCGGCCTGCGCCAGCGCGATGCAGATCGAACTCGTCACGAACAGGTCCGCCAGCACGACGCTGATCACCGGCCCGGCCGCCGCCGGGCCGAGCAGCGCCACCAGCAGCGGCACGCCCATGAAACCGGTATTCGGGAATGCCGCCACCAGCGCGCCGAAGGCGGCATCCTTGAGCCCGACCGGCTCGCGCCAGGTCAGCGCGATGGTGAAGAAGACGATCAGCAGCGCGCTGGCGAGATAGACGCCGAGCACGACCGGGTCGAACAGCTGCAGGATCGGCGTGCCGGCGCCGAAGCGGAACAGCAGCGCCGGCAGCGCGAAGTACAGCACGAAGGCGTTGAGCCCCGGGATCGCGCTCTCGGGCAGCACATGCCGGTGCGCTGCCAGGTAGCCCGCCAGCACGAGGGCGAAGAACGGGACCGTGACGGCGAGGATGGCCTGCATCGCGGCGCGCAGTATCGCCTCACAGCCAGCACTCGCCCGGGGCGCGCCGCGGCTACCATCGCGGTCATGGATTCGTTGCGCCTGCCCCTGCGGCCCGCGGCCCGGGTCGTCGCGCGCGCCGCGCCCCGCCGCGGCGCGGCATACGCCCGGGCGCTCGCGCCGATGCTCGCGGCCTTGCTGGCCGCGGGCTGCGGCAAGGAGGCGCCGGCGCCGATCGGCGCGCCCGGCGCCCCGCTGCCGCCGCTGGCCCAGGCCAACCCGGCCGTCCGCGTCGACAGCGTCGCCGCCGACGAGGCCGCGCTCGGCGTGCCGCTTTACCCGCGCGCGTCGATCGAGGGCGAAGGCGCGTCGCACGTCGCATCCGCCGGCAGCACGACGCTGCTGCTGTCGCAGCGCTCGCCCGACCCGGCGCGCGATGTCGCCCTCTTCTACCGCGAGGCGATGCGCGTGCTCGCCGAAGGCAAGGAGCTGGCCGAGATCGGCAGCGCGGACGACGGCGCGACCACGCTCGTGCTCGGCGACCCGGCGGCGCGGCGTGCGGTGCAGGTGCACATCAGTGCCGACGGGTCGGGCAGCCGGATCCAGATCGTCAGCACACGCGCGACCGCGCCCTGAAGGCCCTCGACCCCCTCGGATGCGGGTCCACCCGGTCTGCGCAGCGCGCGCGGCGCGGCTAGCATCCGCCGGTCGCCGCCCGGGTGCGGCCACCGACGAAAGAAGGAGACCCATCGTGCGAACCACCAAGCGTGCGGCCGTGCTCGCGATCGCGATCTCGCTGGCCACCCTGCCGGCGATGGCCGGCAAGCCGCTGCCACCGCGCGACTGGCAGGAGGTCACGCCGGCGGCCAGCGTCACCGGCGTCGACGGGCAGAGCTACAGCCCGAGCTGCTCGGCGCTGCCCGGCACCGACCCGAGCTTCCGCTTCTGGCACCGGCCCGGGCGCAGCGACAAGCTCGTCGTCTACTTCGAAGGCGGCGGCGCGTGCTGGGACGACCTGACCTGCAGCTTCCCGATCGGATCCGGCCTGCCGTCGCCGGCGCCTCAGTTCTACGCGCCGGCGATCCCGCCCGGCTCGACGCCGGCGGGCATCGGCGGGATGTTCGACACCACGCGCGCCGACAACCCGGTGCGCGACTGGAACCTGGTCTACATCCCGTACTGCAGCGGCGATATCCACACTGGGTCGACGACGAAGAACTACTTCAACGCCGGCAACCCCTACCTGCCCGCGCAGTACGAGATCCGGCACCGCGGCTTCGACAACTTCATGGCGGTGCTCGCGTGGATGAAGAGCGAACTGCCCAAGCCGAACCAGATCCTCGTCACCGGAGTGAGCGCCGGCGGTTACGGCGCGACGGCCAATTTCCCGTGGGTCGAGCGCAGCTACGGCTCGGCGCGCGTCTCGCTGCTGGCCGACGCGAGCCAGGGCGTGACGACCGAGGCCTTCGACAACGGCCCGGTCGGCCGCAACAGCTGGAACCCGCAGCTCGCCCCCTGGGTCTTCGGCGCCGCGCCGACGATGCTGCCCGGCAACCAGCTGATGCGCGCGGTCGCGCTCGCCCACCCGCGCAGCAAGGTCGCGCAGTTCACGACCGCGCTGGACGAGGTCCAGATCGGTTTCTACGGGGTGATGAAGCAGTTCTACGGCCCCGGCGGCAGCTGCCCGAACCCGGCCGTCGACTGGAACCAGCAGATGCTCGCCGCGCTCTCCGCCGATGCCGGGCTGCCGAACTACCGCCACTATCTGGCCGCCGGCAGCTACCACACGTTGCTGCGCGACGACCACTACTACGACGAGGCCTCGGCCGGCGTGCCGTTTGCCGGCTGGCTGGGCCAGATGCTGGCCAACCAGGGTGGCACCGGCGGCGCCGGCGGCAAGTGGTTCGACGCCGCCTGCCCGGGCTGCCTGACGCCGCTGCCCTGCGAGTGACGCGGCGCCGGGGCCGGCCGGCCCCGGCCTTGCCGCCCGTCAGACCCCCGGCGGCACGCGGTCGGCCCAGGGCCGCGCGCGCTCGAGCTGGCCGGCGACCCGGAACAAGGTCGCCTCGTCGCCGAAGCGGCCGACCAGCTGCACGCCGATCGGCAGCCCCTGCGCATTCCAGTGCAGCGGGACCGACATCGCCGGCTGCCCGGTGACGTTGAACAGCGGCGTGAACGGGATGAAGTCGAAGCTGCGCTCGGCCAGCGGGCCGACCACCCCGAGCCGGTCGAGCAGCCAGCCAGCGCCGAGCATGTTGACCGCGCGCATCGCGCGCAGCTCGGCCGCCTTCGGCTGCAGCGCCCCGATCGCCGGCGGCGGGCCGCCCAGCGTCGGCGTCAGCAGCAGGTCGTGGCGGGCGAAGAACGGCGCCAGCTTGCGCGACGCGAGCTGCAGGGTCTCGATCGCGGCGATATAACGCGGCGCGCTGATCGACCGCCCGAGCAGCCCGAGCGCATAGGTCGCGGGCTCGAAGTCCGCCGCGCGCGGCCGCGTGCCGGCGGCGGCGGCGACGACCTCGATCTGCGCCCGCGTCTGCGCCGCCAGCATCGTCACGAAGGCCTGCGACCAGGCCTCGCGATCGACCGGCAGCGCCGTCTCCTCGACCTCGTGGCCGAGCGCGGCGAGCAGCTCGGCCGCATCGCGCATCGCCGCGATGCAGTCCGGGTGCACGTTGCGGCCGAAGTGCGGCTGCGCGCTGAAGGCGATACGCAGCCGCCCGGGCTCGGCCGTCACCTCGTCGACGAAGCGCCGTGCCTGCGGCGGCGCGGCGTAGGGGGCGCCGGCGTCGGCGCCGGCCACGGCGTCGAGCAGTGCCGCGCTGTCGCGCACGCTGCGCGTGATCGCATGCTCGATCACGAAGCCGGACCACAGCTCGCCGAAGGCCGGCCCGGTCGGCACGCGGCCGCGGCTCGGCTTGAGCCCGAACAGGCCGCAGCACGATGCCGGGATCCGGATCGACCCGCCGCCGTCGCCGCCGCTGGCCATCGGCACGATGCGCGCGGCCACCGCCGCCGCCGAGCCGCCGCTGGAGCCGCCCGCGCTGCGGTCCAGCGCCCAGGGGTTGCGCGTCGGCCCGTACAGCGCCGGCTCGGTCACCGGCGTGAGCCCGAATTCGGGCGTGTTGGTGCGCGCGGCGATCACGAGCCCGGCGGCGCGCAGCCGGCGCACCAGCTCGCTGTCCTGCGGCATCGGCAGGTTGGCCAGCAGCCGGTTGCCATGCCCGGTCGGCTCGCCGGCGATCGTCGCGATCAGATCCTTCAGAAGGTAGGGTACGCCGACGAAGGGCGCGGCCGCGGCCTGCCCGTCGCCGCGCGCCAGATCGGCGTCGATGCGCGCGGCCTCGGCGCGCGCGGCGGCATCGCGCCGGCGCACGATGGCACCGATCGCCGGATCCACCGCCTGCAGGCGCGCCAGCACGGCGTCGAGCAGCTCGGCCGCACCCAGCTCGCGCCGGCGCACCAGCTCGGCCAGGCCCAGGCCGTCGTGGCGGGCGTACTCTTCGAAACCGATCATGCGCGAGGCCCCCGTCGTGTCCGCGAAGCGGCGCATTGTCGCCGCCGACGCGCCGCTGCCGGCGGTCGTTTTCGGCGCCTTCGACCGCCACAACCTCGGCGACCTGCTGCTCGCGCATGTCGCCCAGGCGCTGCTCGGCGATCGCGAGCTCGTCTTCGCCGGCCTCGCGGACCGCGACCTGCGGCCGCTCGGCGGCCATCGCGTGCACGCGCTGGCGGCGCTGGCCGCACGCTGGCGGCATGGCCCGGCGCTGCTCTGGCACGCCGGCGGCGAGCTGCTGGGCTGCCGCGCCTGGCAGGCGGCGCTGATGCTGATGGACCCGGCCGAGGCCCCCGCGGCCGCCGCCTACTGGCAGCGGCGCGCGGTCGCGCGCACAGCCTGGGCGCGGCGCATGCTCGGCACCGGCGCGCGCACGCCGTATGCGGTCGCGCGCGAGCGCTTCCCGGCGGCGGTGCGCATCGTCCACGCCGGCGTCGGCGGCGTCGCGTTGGCGCGCGCGCCGCAGCCGGTGCAGGCCGAGCTGCGCGCGACGCTGGGCAGCGCCGACGCGGTGGCGGTGCGCGATGAGAGGACGCTGGCGTGGATGCAGTCGCAGCGGATTGCGGCGCGGCTCGTCCCCGACCCCGCCGTGCTGGTCGGCGAGCTGTTCGGCCGCCGCATCGCCTGGCATGCGGCGCGCGGCGAGCCGGCGCGGCTGCGCGCGGCCTTTCCGCGCGGCTGGATCGTGCTGCAGTGCAGCGCGGACTTCGGCGACGACGCGACGCTGGATACGCTCGCCGCCGCGCTCGCGCCCGCGGCCGCCGCGCACGGGCTGGGCATCGTGCCGTTCCTGGCCGGCACGGCACCGTGGCACGACGATGCCGGCGTGCTGCGGCGCCTGGCCGCGCGCCTGGCAACGCGTGGCGTGCACCTCGTCGAGTCGCGGCAGCTCTGGGACCTGTGCGCGGTCGTCGCCGGGGCGCGCGCCTGCGTCGCGAGCAGCCTGCACGCGCGGCTGGTCGCCGCCGCACATGCGCGGCCACGCATCACGCTGGCGCCGCCGGCGCGCGAGGGCGCGCTCAAGCAGCGCGCGGTGATCGGCGCCTGGGATGCCGCGCCGCTGCCCGGCGCCCCGATGCCGGGCGTGGTCGGCGTGGGCGCGCTCGCCCCCGCGCTGGACGGTCTGCTCGCGCGCGACACGCCGCTGCGGCGCGCCGCCGACGCCGCTCGCGCGGCGGCACTGGCGGCGCGCTGCCGGCGCGACCTCGAGTCCTTGCTAACGGATGCCGACCGGTGAGACAGCCCCGCGCGCCTGGCGTTGCGCCGCGCCTGCCGCCGGCGCGCCGTTCACAGCGCCGCCAGCCGCACCGGGATGCGCCGCGGCACGCCGGGGCCGACGCGATCGGCGAAGCGGCCGGCAAGCTGGGTGCCGCACTGCGGGCAGGCGCCTCGCGCATCGAGCGCGTAGCGCCGGATCGTGTGCCAGTCGCGCACGATCAGCGCCTGCCCGCAACCGTGGCAGGAGGTCGTCCCGCCCTCGGTATCGTGCACGTTGCCGGTGTAGACATGGTGCAGGCCGTTGTCCAGCGCGATCCGGCGCGCGCGCCGCAGCGTCGCCGCCGGCGTCGGCGGCACCTCGGTCATGCGGTAGTCGGGGTGGAAGGCGGTGAAGTGCAGCGGCACGTCGGCGCCAAGGTTTTCGGCGATCCAGCGCGTCATCGCCTGCAGCTCGGCATCGCCGTCGTTCGCGCCCGGGATCAGCAGTGTCGTCAGCTCGAGCCAGCAGTCGGTCTCGTGCACGATGAACTGCAGCGTGTCGAGCACCGGTGCCAGGTGCGCCCCGGTGTGGCGGAAGTAGAAGTCCTCGCTGAATCCCTTGAGGTCGACATTGGCGGCGTCCATGCCGCGGAAGAACGCGCGCCGCGGCTCGGCGTGGATATAACCCGCGGTCACCGCGACCGTGCGCACGCCGTGCGCGCGACATTCCTCGGCGGCGTCGATCGCATACTCGGCGAAGATCACCGGGTCGTTGTAGGTGAAGGCCACGCTCGCGCTGCCGGTGGCCAGCGCCGCCTCGGCGATGCGCCCGGGGCTGGCGCGGTCCATCAGCCGGTCCATCTCGCGGCTCTTGGAGATGTCCCAGTTCTGGCAGAACTTGCACGCCAGGTTGCAGCCCGCGGTGCCGAAGCTCAGCACGCTGCTGCCGGGCAGGAAGTGGTTCAGCGGCTTCTTCTCGATCGGGTCGATGCAGAAGCCCGAGCTGCGCCCGTAGGTCGTCAGCAGCATGCCGCCGCCTTGCCCGGCCGGCGCGCGCGCGCGGACGAAGCACAGCCCGCGCTGGCCGGGGTGGAGCTTGCAGTCGCGCGGGCACAGGTCGCACTGCACGCGGCCGTCGGGCAGCGCGTGCCACCACTGCGCCGGGCGCGAACCGTCGGCCTGTGCGTCGACCGGGTCGGCCGCGTCGGCGCGCAGCGGCGGCGCGGCGGGGGTTCGTAGCAGCTTCATGTGCGCGCTCCCACGCCGACGACGCTGTCGAAATAGCTCACCTCGTAGCGCGCCAGCGTCAGGTCCTCGGCCCAGAAGCCCGGCGCCAGCCCGGCCTTGCGCAGCAGCGCGGCGAGGAAGTCCTCGGCCTCGGGCAGTTGCGCCCAGACCTGCGGCAGGAAGGTCGCCCTGCGCCCGCGCCAGGCGAGCACGATGCCGTCGCGCCCCGGGCGCAGCGCGCGCGCCGCCGTGCGCGCGTCCGGCTGCCGCGGCAGCGGCTCGTGCGCGCCGAGCAGCGAGACCGACAGCGCGAGCCCCGGCCACTCGTGCGCCGCCAGCGGTGCGAAGCGCGGGTCGGCGAAGGCCGCCGCCTGCGCGTTGCGGCGCACGTCGACTTCCAGCGCTGCATCCGGTTCGAGCCGGCCGATACAACCGCGCAACCCGCCGCGCACATCCTTCAGCGTCACGAAGGTCGCTCCAGGAGCAGCCAGCGCCGGGTGCGCGGGTTCGTCGACCGCCCCCAGGCCGAGCCGGCCGGCGATCGCGTTGTGCGCGCGCGCCAGCAGCGCGCCGCCGAGCGCGTCGCGCCCGGCCGATGCGTGACCCTGGCCGCCGGCGCGCGCCGGATCGCCTGCAGCCTGCCCGGCGACGAAGGCGGCATAGCCGACGACGCGCCGCCGGTCGCCCGCGGTATCGCCCGAGTTGCACAGGTCGATGCGCCGCAGCGCCAGCGCGTGCCGGCGCACGGCGAGAAGCGCGCCGTTGAGCGCGCGCGCACCGCAGGCCTCGTCGGGCTGCAGGTCGGTCGCGCCGGCGGCGATGCGCCCGGCGGTGCGCGCATCCTGCGCCTGCGCCCCGGCATATGGCAGATAGTGCGACAGGTCGCTGCTGATGACGACGAGCGTCTCGTCGCCGCCCCACAGCCGCTCCAGCACCTCGGCGACCTCGTCGGCACCGGCCTGGCCGACGACCAGCGGGACGATCGTGAAGCCCGCGCCGAGCACCTGCTGCAGGAAGGGCAGCTGGACCTCGATCGAGTGCTCCTCGGCGTGCGCCGCGGCGCTGGTCGTCACCTGCGGCAGGTCGGCCAGCGCCGCGCGCGCCGGCGCATCGACGGCGATGCGGCCGAGCGGGGTCTCGAAGGTCTCGTGGGCCGGCAATGCGAGCCCGCGCAGGGCCAGGCGATGGGCCGGGCCGAGCACGACGACGCGCCGGATCGCCGCGGCGTGCGGGCGCAGCCGGGCATAGGCCTGCCCGGCGACCGCGCCCGAATAGACATAACCCGCGTGCGGCACGACGAGCAACTTGGGCCGCGCCGGGATCGGAGCGCCCGCGACCTCGCCAGCGCCGACCGGGCCGGCACGCAGGCAGGCGTCCACCTCGGCGCGCAGCGCCTTGGCGTCGCGCGGGTAGAACATCCCGGCCACCGCGGCCGGGCGCGCCGTCGCTGTCGCATGCATCGTCATCGTTCCTCCTCGCAAGGTCGGGCCGGAATCCGGCCGCGCGGCCGGCCGCGGCAAGGCCGAGCGATCCAGCCACGCAGCGCCCCGCGCGCCCAGGCCCGACGGGCACTCCGCGCGGCGCGGCCGCAGCGATCCTCGTCCACCATCGGGCCCACCGCTCGTACTTTGGGGGCGCGGCCGGCCGCACGCAAGAGCGCGGCGCGTGCAAATCTCGACCCCCCTGAATGGGGTGGGTCGATATACTCGGGCGCCGTTTCCACGGCGACCGTGCCCGCCGTCGACCCTGCGGGCGGTGCAGCCACCATCCGAGACGACTGGATCCATGCCAAGCAAGTTCCCGCCGCCCGCGCGAAACCTCCTGCGCGCCGTCGCGATCGCGGCCGCGCTCGTCGGCGCGATGACCTGCGCCGCCGCGCAACGCGGCGTCGATCCCCAGCTCGAGGCGCACCTGAAGGACAAGCGCTGGGCCGAGGCGCTGGCGCTGGTCGAGCGCCGGTTGCGCGACAAGCCCGACGACGTCGAACTGCAGATGCAGGCTGGCGCGCTGCTGGCGACGCTGAACCGCAGCAACGAGGCGCTGGCGGTATTCCGGCGCGTCGCCGAAAAGCACCCGGACCAGCCCGCGGCGCACAACAACATGGCCGTCATCCTGGCCGCCAGCGGCCGCTACGACGAGGCGCGCGAGGCGCTGGAGAAGGCCCTGCGCACGCACCCGGCGTATTCCACTGCGCACGAGAACCTCGGCGACCTGTATACGCACCTGGCCGGCGAGGCCTACAAGCGCGCGCTGCAGTTCGACACCGAGGGCAAGACCGCACGCCCGAAGCTGGCGATGATCAGCGAGCTGACCGCGCTCGTCAGCGCGGCGCCGGCGGGTAGCGGGCTGGCCGCCGACGCGTCGGCGGCCAAGGCGACGGCGCCGGCCCAGGTCGCCCAGGCTGGCGCCACGCCGGCGCAGGTGGCGCAGTCCGGCGCCACGGCGCCGAAACCCGCGCCTGCAACCGCAGCCCCGGCCGCCGCAGCGCCGGCGCCATCCGCGACACCGTCGCCCGCCCCGGCGGCCAAGCCTGCGCCGACGCCGCCGAGCGCGTCCAGGCCCGAGCCGGAACCTGCGCCCAAGCCCGCGGCCACCCCGGCGCAACCGCCGGCCGCGGCCGCCTCGCCCGCGCCGACGCCACCGGCGAACGCCGCCGCCGAAGTTCGCAGCGCGCTGCAGTCCTGGGCCCGTGCCTGGTCCGCGCGCGATATGAAGGGCTATGTCGCCGCCTATACGCCCGCATTCAAGGGCAGCCAGCCGACACGTGCGGCCTGGGTCGCGCAGCGGCGTTCGGTGATCGAGCCGCGGCGCAGCATCCAGGTCGACCTGTCGGATATCGCCGTCGCGATCGACGGCGACCGCGCCGAGGCCAGTTTCCGGCAGTCCTACCAGTCCGACGGCCGCTCGATCGTCTCGCGCAAGACGATCTCGCTGCGCCGCGTCGACGGTCGCTGGCTGATCAGCGACGAGCCCGGGCGGTGAACCTGACGCTGCAGCCCCCGGACGCCGTGGCGAACGGCCCACTGCGGCCTTCGCGCTGGTTCTGGGTCGGGGTCGTCGTCGTCGTCACCGCGTGCAGTGCGGCGCTGGTGCCGCTGCGCGACGGCGCCGTGGCGCCCCCCGCGGCCCGGGGCGACGGCGACGTGGCGCCGGTCATCGCCTCCGCGCCGGCGGCAGGCGCAGCCGACGACGGGCTGCCGTTCACCGACCCGCGCAGCGCGCGATCGCCCGAGGAGCGGCTCGTCGCGGCCTATGCCGCCCTGGCGCGCGGCCTGGGTCGCAGCGCGCTGGCGCAGGCCGAGGCGCTGGTGCGCGACGAGCCGCATTTCGCGCTCGCGCAGATGCTCAAGAGCGACCTGCTGGCGGCCCGCGCCGGCCTGCCGAGCGCATTCGGCGCCGAGCTGCAGCTCGACACCAGCGCGATCGAGGTCGACGACCCGGCCCGGCTGGCGCTGCGCGGCGAGGCCAGGCAGCGGCTGGCGGCGCTGCTCGATCGCCCGCCGCAGGACAGGATTCCTTCCGGGATGCTCCAGCTCGCGCCGTGGATCCGGCACGCGGTCGCCGTCGACGCGTCGCGCTCGCGGCTGTATCTGTTCGCCAACGGGCCCGAGGGGCCGAGGCTGGTGTCGGACAGCTACATCTCGGTCGGCAAGGCGGGTGTGGCCAAGCGCATCGAGGGCGACCAGCGCACGCCGCTGGGCGTGTACTGGATCACCTCGGCGCTCGACGCGACGCGGCTCGACGACCGCTTCGGTGCGGCGGCGCTGCGCATCAACTACCCGAACGCGTGGGATCGCATGGCCGGCCGCACCGGCAGCGGGCTTTACCTGCACGGCGTGCCTCGGCGCACGCTGTCGCGCCCGCCGCTGGAGACCGACGGCTGCGTCGCGATGGCCAACGACGATATCGCGCAGCTGCTGGCGACGCTCGATGTCGACGCCACCCCGGTCGTCATCGCCGAGCAGCTGCGCTGGTCGACGCCGGCCGAGATCGCGCAGGCCGCGGCCGAGTTCCGCCCCGCCTTCGAGGCCTGGGACGATGCGCGCCGGCATGCCGACCAGCGCGACCTCGCGCGCTGGTACCTTGCCGATTCGACGCGCCCGCCGGCCGACGCGATCGACACTCGGCCGACGCTGGACGCGAGCTTCGTCGCCTGGCACGGCGAGTCCGTGCCGATCATGGTCGTCACGACGCGCCGCGCCGCGCCGGTGGCCGGGGCCGATCCGGACGTCTACCGCCAGTACTGGGTGCAACGCCGCGGCCGCTGGCGCATCGCCTTCGACGGCCCGGTGCAGGTCAGCGGGCGCGCGCTGGCGGCTCTTCGCCCGGGCTGGTCCGGGCAGCCCTGAACGCCCCGCCGGGCAGGCCCGGCGTCGCGCCCGCGCCGCCGTCCCGCCGCCTGCCGCACGCGCCCGACTCGCCACCGACGCCCCGATGGCCGAAACGCTCAACCCCGCCCAGCTGCGCGCCGTGCACCACCTGCGCGGGCCCTGCCTCGTGCTGGCCGGCGCCGGGTCGGGCAAGACGCGCGTGATCGCGCACAAGATCGTCCGGCTGCTGCAGCATGGGCTCGAACCGTCGCAGATCGCGGCCATCACCTTCACCAACAAGGCAGCACAGGAGATGCGCGAACGCGCGCGCGCGCTGGCCGGGCCGAAGTCGGCGCGCGAGCTGCTCGTGGCGACCTTCCACGCGCTCGGCGTGCGCATGCTGCGCGAGGACGGCGAGCGCATCGGCCTGAAGCCCAGCTTCTCGATCCTCGACGCCGACGACGTGCTCGGGCTGCTGCGCGAGGCCGGCGGCTGCAGCGACAACGCGCGCGCGCGGCGCTGGCAGTGGGCGATCAGCCGCTGGAAGAACCAGGGGCTGGATGCCGACGGCGCTGCGGCCGCCGCGACCGACGCCGACGAGCAGCAGGCCGCGCGGCTGATGCGGCAATACCAGGATCGGCTCGCGGCCTACCAGGCGGTCGACTTCGACGACCTGATCACGCTGCCGCTGGCGCTGCTGCGGCGCGACGCCGTCGCGCGCGCGAAGTGGCGCCAGCGCCTGCACCACGTCCTCGTCGACGAGGTCCAGGATACCAACGCGGTGCAGTACGCGCTGCTGCGCGAGCTCGTCGGCGAGCGCGCGATGTTCACCGCCGTCGGCGACGACGACCAGAGCATCTACGGCTGGCGCGGCGCGACGCTGGACAACCTGAAGCGCCTGGGCGAGGACTTCCCGGCCCTGCAGGTCATCCCGCTGGAGCAGAACTACCGCTCGACCGGGCATATCCTGCGCGCCGCCAACGCCGTCATCGCGAACAACCCCAAGCTGTTCGACAAGACGCTGTGGAGCGAGCTCGGCGACGGCGAGCCGGTGCGCGTCGTCGAGTGCGACGGCGAGGAGCACGAGGCCGAGCGCGCGGTGGCGCGCATCCAGGCGCTGCGCGCCGCCGGCGCGGCCGCGAGGCTCGCGGACTTCGCGATCCTGTACCGCGCCAACCACCAGTCGCGCGCCTTCGAGCACAAGCTGCGCGCGGCGCAGATCCCGTACAAGGTCTCGGGCGGGCAGAGCTTCTTCGACCGCGCCGAGATCAAGGACCTGGTCGCCTGGCTGCGGCTGCTCGTCAACGAGGACGACGACCCGGCATTTCTGCGCGCGGCGACGACGCCGCGGCGCGGCATCGGCCACCAGACCCTGGCCACGCTCGGCGAGTTCGCCGCCCGGCGCCGCTGCAGCCTGTTCGCGGCCCTCGCCGCCCACAGCCTGCCGTCGGTGCTCGCGCCGCGCGCGATCGCCAGCCTGCACGCCTTCGGCCGCGAGCTCGGCGATCTGGCCGAACGGGCGCGCCAGGCCGAGGGCGCCGAGGCGGCACGCGCGCTGCTGCTGGCGTGGCTGGCCGAGATCGGCTACGAGCAGCACCTGCACGACGGCGCCGACAGCGAGGCGCTGGCCGCCGCGCGCTGGGCCAACGTGCTCGACTTCGTCGACTGGATCGCGCGCCGCTGCGAGGCCGACGACGACGCCGGGCGCGGGCGCGGCAACGTGCTGCAGGTGGCGCAGACGATCAACGTCATCCTCAGCCTGGCCGAGCGCGGCGACGACGCCGACGTCGTCACGCTGTCGACGCTGCACGCGGCCAAGGGGCTGGAATGGCCGCATGTCGTGCTCGCCGGTGTCGTCGAGGGGTTGCTGCCGTTTCGCGCCGACGGCGAGGCGCTGAGCGCCGAGCGGCTGCACGAGGAGCGGCGGCTGATGTATGTCGGTATCACGCGCGCGCAGCGCACGCTGCTCGTCAGCACGCTGCGCCGGCGCAAGCGCGGGCGCGAGACGGTGCCGGCGCAGCCGAGCCGCTTCGTCGCCGAGATGAAGCTCGATGCCGCCGCGGTCAAGGACGACCCGCGCGAGCGCCTCAAGCGGCTGCGCGCCGAGCTCGCCGCGCGTGCGCAGCCGCTGGAGGCGACGCCGTGACCGGGATGCCCGGCGCGCCGGCCGTTTCCGGGTCGCGACCGGATGCGCGCACCGCCACGCTCGCGGCGCTGACCGCGGTGGCCGCGCTGCTGGCGATCGTCTCCGCCCCCTGGGCGCTCGGCCAGCCCTGGATGAACATGGTCTTCAAGCCGCTGGCGACGATCGGCATCATCGCCTACGCCGCCGGGCGTGGTCTGGATACGCCGGTGCTGCGCCGCTGGGTGCTGGCGGGGCTGGTCGCGTCGCTCGCTGGCGACATCGCGTTGCTCTGGCCCGAGCGCGGCTTCCTGCCCGGGCTGGTCGGCTTTCTCGTCGCCCACCTATGCTACCTGGTCGCCTTCACGCGCGGGCTGCGGCTGGCGGCGCGGCCGCTGCCCTTCGTCATCTACGCGGCGGTCGCCGGCGCGGTGCTGGCCTGGCTGTGGCCCGGGATCCCGGCGCCGCTGCGCCTGCCGGTCGTCGCCTATGTCGTCGCGCTGGCGGCGATGGCGGCGCAGGCGGCGGTGCGCTGGCGCGCCGGGCTGGCGGGGCCGTGGCTCGCCGCGGGCGGCGCGCAATTCCTCGCCTCGGACGCGCTGCTGGCGGCGGACCGCTTTGCCGAGCCGCTGCCGATGGCCTCGCTGTGGGTGCTGACGACCTACTGGGCGGCGCAGTGGTGCATCGCCAGCTCGCTGGCGCCGGCGCGGCGCTGAGGCCGCAGCTCGTCATGCCGCGCCGGCCGCACCCGGTTCCCTCAAGTCCTCGCGCGATCGGCCGACAAGACGACGATGCGGGACCGGGACCGGCGATGAACCAGCAAGCGCACGACGCCTATGCCGTCTCGGTGCTGCCGGCGGCGCCGCCGCGTGGCGGCAACTGCCCGATGTGCGGGCGGACTGGCGGCGGGGCGAGTTGCGCCGGCTGCGGCGCGCCGCTGGCGCCGCCGCCGCATTTCGACGACGGGCTGGAGGCCTGGGTCGGCCGCCGCGGCAGCCCGCGCGTCGACCGCGACGAGGCCGCGTTGTGGCTGCCTGCGGGTGCCGCGCGCCCGCAGGCGGTGCAGCTGCTCGACCTGTCGTTCAGCGGGCTGCGCGTGGCCAGCGCGCTGCCGGCCGCCGAAGGCGCCGTCGCGCGCGTCCGCACCGAGGCGCTGGACGCCGTCGTCGAGGTCGTTCGCTGCCGCGCCGAGGGCGGCCGCTGGCTGCTGCACGCGCGGCTGCTGACGCTGCGGCTGCTGCAGCGCAGCGGGGCCTTCGTCTCGGCGACCGCCTGAGCGTCGCCGCGGCCCGCATCCCGGGGTTGCCGCCGCCACGCTGGCGCCGACGCTCAATCGGCGGCCTGCGACCCCTGCCGCAACCCGAGCTTGTAGGCGATCATCGCGCGCAGTCGCGCCGGCAGCACCGGTTTCGTCAGCAGGTGGTAATCGTGCTGCTCGGCCTGGGCTTCGTGGCCACCCATGGTGCTGCCGGTGATCACGACCGCCGGCAGCGTCGACCCGCTCCAGTGCGCGCGCACCAGCGCCAGCGCGTCGATGCCGGTGTGGCCGTCGGGCAGCCGGTAGTCGACCAGCAGCAGATCCGGCGCGCGCGGCGGCGGCTCGGCGAGCCAGGCCTGGACGGCGTCGACCGCCTCGAACGCCAGCACGTCGGCCCCCCAGGCCTGCAGCAGCACGACCAGCCCCTCGCGCACCGCGGCCTCGTCCTCGACGACGAGCACCAGCCGGCCGTCCAGCGCCAGCCCGATCGGGGCCCGGATCCCGGCCGCCGGCGCGTCGAGGCTGCGCGTCACCTTGCCCGCGGGCAGTTCGAGCTCTAACACGCTGCCGTGGCCGACGCGCGAACGCACCGCCAGCGGCGCCTCCATCAGCGCCGCCAGCCGCTTGACGATCGCCAGCCCCAGCCCGAGGCCCTTGCGCTGCTGCGGTGCCAGCGGGCGCGGCCCCTGGACCTGGTAGAACTCGTCGAAGATATGCGGTAGGCTGGCCTCGGCGATGCCGATGCCGCTGTCCCAGACCTGCAGCAGCACGCGCTCGCCGCGCGCGCGTGCCCCGACCAGCACGCCGCCGTCGTCGGTATAGCGCAGCGCGTTGCTGACCAGGTTGCGCAGGATGCGCTCCAGCAGCACCGGGTCGGCGCGCACGACGCGGTCGCCGCCGCGCAGGGTCAGCTGCAGCCCCTTCTCGAACGCCAGCGGCTCGAAGTGCAGCCGCAGGCGGGCGAACAGCTCGCGCAGGCGCAGCGGCTCGGCGCGCACCTCGACCGCGCCGGTGTCGATGCGCGTGATGTCGAGCAGCTCGCCGAACAAGCCCTCCAGCGCGTCGACCGACTCGTTGATGCTGTGCACCAGCGAGGCCACCTCGGGGTCGCGCGAGCGCTGGCGCAGCGCCTCGGCGAACAGGCCCATCGCGTGCAGCGGCTGGCGCAGGTCGTGGCTGGCGGCGGCGAAGAACTGCGTCTTGGCCTGGCTCGCCGCCTCGGCGGCGCGGCGCGCCGCCTCGGCCTCGGCCTTGCCGATCCGAAGCTGCATCGCGATCTCGTCGGTGCGCGTCTTCAGTTCGATCGCCTGCCGCAGCGCGGTGCCGGCGGTGCGCCCCATCACCAGCGCGAGCACGAACAGCAGCAGCATGACGCCGGCCATCTGCCAGTGCCAGGGCTGCGAGGCGTCGCTGGCCACGCGCACGATCGCCGGCAGCAGGACGATGCCGGCCAGCGCGAGGAACAACCGCCACTGCCCGGCCAGCAGTTGCACCGCGCCCAGACAGTAGCTGTACACGACCAGCAGCAGCGCGAGCCGGTGGTAGGGCTCGCCCAGCCCCCAGAACAGCCACACCGCCACGCCCCACATCGCGCCCTGCGCGACGACGAGGGCGCGCCAGCCCTTGCGCCAGCCGTGCAGCGCGGCGTCGTCGTCGTGCTCGGCGGCGTTCCGGTAGCGCCAGTGATGCGCCAGCCGCAGCAGCCACAGCGAGCCGCCGCATCCCAGCCAGGCGAGCATCGCGCGGCGGTCGGCCCAGGGCCAGAAGATCGCGCCCAGCAGCACCAGCCCGACCGCATTGCCGGCCAGCGAGGCCGGCGTCTGCACCGCCAGCGCGCGCAGGTGGTCGACCTCGCGCGGGACGCGCCGCCGATCGGGCGCGCCAGCCTTCATCGTCTCGCCGACTGCGGCGGCCGCGTCACCGCCGGCTGCAGCAAGAGCCTCTTCGCCCGATGCGGGTGGCGCGCCGCCGCGCGCGCCGGCGGCCGCGCCGAGCTTCAGCGTGGCGACGTCCGGTCGTCCTTCGGCCGCCGGCACGACGCGGTCCGCGGCGGCTGCGGCAGCCGACCCGGCCGCGGAGCCCGCGCTCGGCACGGCGTCAGCGCGGCGCCGGCCGCCGCGCGCTGAAGCCGCCTTGCGCCTGCGTCATCTGGCTGACGGCGAGCACCGCCTGGGTGCGCGTGCTGACCCCGAGTGCACGCAGCACCGCCGCGACGTGATCCTTGACGGTCTCGACCGAAACGCCGAGCTGGCGCGCGATCAGCTTGTTCGGCAGGCCCTGCAGCAGCAGCGCCAGCACCTCGGTCTGGCGCGGCGTCAGCCCGATCGATTCGAGCGTGGCCACGCGCTGGTGCGGCGCCGCCTGCGCGTGTTCGGCCAGCGGCCGCATGACCTGCGGCTCGGTATCGACCTCGTCGCTGCGCGGCGCGCGCTCGAGCCCGAGCATCGACGGCGGCACGTACAGCCCGCCCGACATCACCAGCCGCAGCGCCTCGACGAGCGCATCGTTGGACGTGCGCTTGGGCACGAAGCCCATCGCGCCGAGGTCGAGCGCGCGGATGACGTCGCTCGTGCGCTCGGAGGCCGAGACGATGACCACCGGGACGGCCGGCCAGGTCGCGCGCAGCTCGGCCAGGACCTCGAAGCCGTCGACCTCGCCGAGCGCCAGATCGAGCAGCACGAGGTCGAAGCTGTCGTCCTCGCGCAGCGCCTGCCGCGCCGCCTCGGCGGTGGCCACGCCGACGACGGTGACGTCGTCGCCGATGCCCTGGATCACGCGCTCCAGGGCGGCGAGGATCAACGGATGGTCGTCGACGAGCAGCACCTTCATCGCAGCATCTCCCCGGCGGTCGCGGCCGCGCCGCGCGGCCGCCGCATCGGCTGGGCTGCGCATGCTACGCCGTGGCGCGCGCGGGCGCTCGCCCCCCGTTGGTGGGAAGGCGCCGGCATGCCCTCGCTCGGGGGCGCCCGTTCAGACGAATCGGCGCGACACCGCGAGCGCGACGCAGGCCGGCTTGCTGCTGCCGTCGAGCTCCATCGTGCACTCGACGACGAGCTGCGCGCCGCCTTCGATCGGCTGGAACTCGCGCAGCACGAAGCGCCCGCGCAGCCGGCTGCCGGCGCGCACCGGGGCCGGGAAGCGCACCCGGTCCAGGCCGTAGTTGACACTCATGCGCAGGCCACCGATCTCGAACGCCGCCATGCCCATCGCCGGCAGCATCGACAGCGTCAGGAAGCCATGCGCGATCGTCGCGCCGAACGGCCCGGCGGCGGCGCGCACCGGGTCGACGTGGATCCACTGGTCGTCGCCGGTGGCCTCGGCGAAGCGATCGATGCGCGCCTGGTCGATCACGAACCAGTCGCTCACACCGATCTCCTGGCCGACCAGCGGCTGCAGATCGGACAGATGCGCGTATCGCTTCATGCGTGGGGTTCCTTGGAGGGGTTGGGGTTCGGGGCGCCGGCCGCCGGGCCGGGCAGCGGCGCGTGTCCCGCGTCGACGCCCAGCCACTCCAGCAGCGGCGCCCACTGCGCGAGGTCGCGCTCGACGCGGCCGGCGGCGACGTCCCACAGCGTCAGCCCGCGCGCGGCCAGGTGGACGTAATTCTGCGTGTCGCGCAGCGCCGCGACCAGCGGCGGCGCCAGCGTCGCCGTCCAGTGGCGCAGCTGCTCGAGCGCGATCGTGTGCTCGCGCACGCGCATCGCGACCAGCGCGACACGGATGGCGCCAGCACGCTTGTGCTCGGCCAGCGCGCGCACGAAGCCATGCGTGGCCTGGATGTCGAACAGGCTGGCCTGCAGCGGCACCAGGATCCGGTCGGCGATGCGCAGCACGGCGTCCAGCCGCTTGCCATGCAGCCCGGCCGGGGTATCGAGCACGATGTCCGTCGTGCCCCGGGGCGGGCGCACGATATCGCCGGGTGCCACCTCCCAGCCGCGGATCGTCGCCAGCTGCGGCGGCCGCAGCGCCAGCCATTGGCGCGACGACTGCTGGCGGTCGACGTCGCCGAGCATCGGCGCGCGGCCGGCCGCCGCCAGCGCGCCGGCGATGTTGGTCGCCAGCGTGCTCTTGCCGACGCCACCCTTCGGGTTGGCGATCACGATCACCGGCATGGCCCGCTCCTGTCCTGGCCCCGGCACGCCGCCGGGACCGGCGCGCATCGTAGCCGCTGACGCGGGTCGCGCCGCATGCTCAGCGTTCTTCGCCCAGGTAGCGCTTGCGCCGGAACAGCAGCACCAGCGCGACGACGACCGCCGCCATCAGCCCCACCGTGGCCCACACGCCGGTGGCCGAGTGGATCCACGGCAAGGCCTCGAAATTCATGCCGAAGAAGCCCGTGATCAGGTTCAGCGGCAGGAAGACCGCGGTCAGCACGGTGAGCGTGCGCATGATGCCGTTCGTGCGGTGGCCGAGCGCCGAGAAGTGCATCTGCACCGCGACCTCGGCCGACTCCTCCAGGCGGCGCACATGCGCCAGCACGCGGCCGATATGCTCGAGCACGTCGCGCGAGCGCACGCGCAGCAGCTCGCGCTCGCGCCGGGCCGCGGCGTCGGGCTCCTGCGGCCACTCGTCCAGGGCGTCGATCCACTCCTGCACCGCGCTGCGCTGGTCCTCGCAGATGTCCTCCAGCAGGTGCAGCAGGTCGCGCGAGGCCAGCAGCGCGTGCCAGTCGCGGAAGCGGCTGCGCGGGTCGAGCAGCTCGTGCTGCTGCCGACCGAGCTGGCGCGTCAGCAGCCGGCGCAGGTCGAGGTAGCTGTCGACCATGTGGTTGACCATGCGCAGCATCAGGTCCGCGGGGCTGGCCGGCAGCCGCGCAGTGCCGCGCCCGTCGGCGCTGGCGGCCAGCGCCTGCAACCGCTGGGCGAAGTGGTCGCGCACTGCGCACTCGGCCGAGTGCACCGTCAGCAGCACGCGGTCGAAGACGACGAAGCCCACCGGGCTGGTGTCGATCGCCTCCGCCGCGCCGGCGCCGGAGGCCGGCAGCGCGAGCTCGTCGGCGCCGCCGCGCGCACCGCCGGCCGCCGCCAGGCGGCGAAAGACCATCATGTCGTAGCTCGACGTGTAGTCGTAGTGGCTCGGCAACTGCTGGTTGAGCAGGTCCGAGACATGCAGGTCGACGACCGTCGCGCCGCACCAGCGCTGCAGCACGGCCTGGACCTGCACGAGATGCGCGTCGAGCACGCTGCGCGCCACGCCGATCCAGACGAATCCGGCCGCAGGCAGCTCGTCCGGCAGCCCGGGCAGCTCGGCGAAGCGCTCCGCACCGAGGTGGAAGACGCGCATCGGGCAGGCGGGCGTCGCTTCAGCCGCGGCGCAGCAGTCGTGCCGCGTCGAGCGCGAAGTAGCTCAGCACGCCGTCGGCGCCGGCGCGCCGGAAGGCCAGCAGCGCCTCCATCATCACCGCGTCGTGGTCCAGCCAGCCCTGCGCCGCCGCGGCCTTCAGCATCGAGTACTCGCCGCTGACCTGGTAGGCGAAGGTCGGCATGCGGAACGCCTCCTTGACCCGGCGCACGATATCCAGGTAGGGCATGCCGGGCTTGACCATCACCATGTCGGCGCCCTCGGCGATGTCCAGCGCGACCTCGCGCAGCGCCTCGTCGCTGTTGCCGGGGTCCATCTGGTAGACCTTCTTGTCGGCCTTGCCGAGGTTGGCGGCGCTGCCGACCGCATCGCGAAACGGGCCGTAGAAGGCGCTGGCGTACTTGGCGCTGTAGGCCATGATGCGGGTGTGAACGTGGCCGGCGCCCTCCAGCGCGCTGCGGATCGCGCCGATCCGGCCGTCCATCATGTCGCTCGGCGCGACGATGTCGACCCCGGCCTCGGCCTGCACCAGCGCCTGGCGCGCCAGCACCTGGACCGTCTCGTCGTTGAGGATATACCCGGTCTCGTCGAGCAGCCCGTCCTGGCCATGGCTGGTGTAGGGGTCCAGCGCGACGTCGGTCAGCAGCCCCAGGCCCGGGAAGCGCCGCTTGAGCTCGCGCACCGCGCGCGGCACCAGGCCGTCGGGGTTGGTCGCCTCGCGGCCGTCGGGGGTCTTGAGCGCGGGGTCGATGACCGGGAACAGCGCCATCACCGGCACGCCGAGCTCGACGCAGGCCTCGGCGGTCGCGAACAGGCCGTCGACGCTGCGCCGCTGCACGCCGGGCATGCTCGCGACATCCTGCGCGCGGCCCTGCCCGTCGAGCAGGAAGACCGGCAGGATCAGGTCCTCGGGCGCGAGCCGGTGCTCGCGCACGAGCGCACGCGTGAAGGCATCGCGCCGCAGTCGGCGCGGGCGGCTGGCAGGGAAGGGCGGCGGCTGGATCAAGGGCGGCTCCCGGGCCCCGATCGGGCCGGTGGGTCTGGAGGCATGCCGCCGGGCCGGCGCGGCGCGCGCGGGCTGCCGAAGGCAGCACGTCGGCGCCGTGCGGCGCGGCAAGGGACGGACGATAAGCGCAGCGCGCAAACCACCCCAACTGGCTCACATTCTGATACAGTGATCAGCGGGTGACGGCCGCGAGGCCCGAGCCCCCTGCTTTTCCTCCCTGAGCAGGTGCCTTGTTGCACGACAGCGATGAGGCTTGCAGGCCCCGGCTCCCGCCGGGGCCTCTTTTTTCGCCGCCCATAATGCCCGCATGAGCACCGGCTACCTGTGGGTCAAGGCCTTCCACATCGTCTTCGTCGCCGCCTGGTTCGCGGGGCTGTTCTACCTGCCGCGGCTGTTCATCAACCTGGCGCTGGTACCCGCCGACAGCCACGCCGAGCGCGAGCGGCTGCTGCTGATGGCGCGCAAGCTGTACCGCTTCATGAACCTGCTGATGCTGCCGGCGGTCGCGCTCGGGCTGTGGCTGTGGCTGGGCTACGGGATAGGTGGCGGCTGGATGCATGCCAAGCTCGCGCTGGTGCTCGTCGTGATCGGCTACCACGAGGCCTGCCGGCGGCTGCTGCGGCGCTTCGAGGCGCTCGGCAACCGCCACGGCCACCGCTGGTACCGCGTGTTCAACGAGCTGACGGTGCTGCTGTTCGCCGCCATCGTCGTGCTGGTGGTCGTCAAGCCGTTTTGAAATAGGACCCCCACGCTCACTGCGTTCGCTGCCCCCCGAAGGGGCGCTTGCTGCGGACCGGCAGAGCCGGATCCGCGCAAGGGCTTCACTGGGCCGGTTTCATGCGTCGCGGGTGACGTGGTGGCGCCATGGACAACTGACACGACGCGCCGCGGGCCGCAGGCACCCTTTGCGCGCACCGCGGCGCGCCTCGCGGCGATCGCCGCTGCCTACAATCGCCCGATGCCCACGCCCTACTACCAGCGTCATATCTTCTTCTGCCTCAACCAGCGCGAGAACGGCGAGGCCGCGTGCGCGCAGCACGATGCGATCGGCGCCTTCGACCACTGCAAGCAGCGCGTCAAGGCGCTCGGCCTGGCCGGCCCGGGCAAGGTGCGCGTCAACAAGGCCGGCTGCCTGGACCGTTGCGCCGGCGGCCCGGTCGCGGTGGTCTACCCCGAGGGCACCTGGTACACCTACGTCGACCCGAGCGACATCGACGAGATCGTCGAGCGCCACCTGCAGCACGGCGAGCCCGTGCCGCGGCTGCTGCTGGCGCCCGACATCGGCCGATGAACGCCGGCACGCGGCGCTTCGAGCTGGCGGGCCCGGCCGGGGCGCTCGCCTGCGCGCTCGACGAGCCGGCCGGCGCCGGCGCGGCCGGCACCGCGGTGCTGGCGCACCCGCACCCGCTGCACGGCGGCACGATGGACAACAAGGTCGTGCAGACGCTGGCGCGCGCTTTCGTCCAGCTCGGCTGGCGCGCGTTGCGCTTCAACTTCCGCGGCGTCGGCGGGTCGGCCGGTGCGTGGGACGAGGGGCGCGGCGAGGTCGAGGACCTGCTCGCCGTCGTCGACCACGCCGCCGAGTCCGGGCTGCCGCTCGCGCTCGGCGGCTTCAGCTTCGGCGGCGCGATGGCCGCGCGCGCCGCGCTGAGGCTGGCCGATTCCGGCGGCGCGGTCCCGGCACGGCTGGTCCTGGTCGGCCCGGCGGTGGCGAACTTCCCCGCGCCGCCGGTGCCGCAGCATGCGCTGGTCGTGCACGGCGAGGCCGACGAGGTCGTGCCGCTGTCGTCGGTGCTGGACTGGGCCCGGCCGCAAACCCTGCCGGTGGTCGTCGTCCCCGGCGTCGGCCATTTCTTCCACGGCCAGCTCGGCGTGCTCAAGCGCATCGTCGTCCAGGCCTGCCGCTGATCCGGGCCGCGGGCGCTCGCGCGAGCGCGCGAACGGCCGTCCCCATTGCCTGCATCCCATCCCTGACTCATGCACCCCAGACTGCCGATCCTGTCCCTGGCCGCGCGCGCGCGCCGCCTCGCCGCGCTCGCGCTTTCGATCGCCGCCTTCGCCGCCGCCGCCCCCGCCGCCGCCGAGCTGCCGCAGCCGCCGGCGCTGGCCGCGCGCCAGTACCTGCTGGTCGACGTGACGAGCGATCAGGTGCTCGCCGAGCGCGACGCCGACGCGCGTGCCGACCCGGCGTCGCTGACCAAGATCATGACCGCCTACCTCGTCTTCCAGGCGCTCGGGGACGGCAAGCTGACGCTCGAGCAGACGCTGCCGGTCTCCGAGCGCGCATGGAGCGAACGCAAGGGCGGCGGCTCGATGATGTTCATCGAGCCGCGCATGAAGCCCAAGGTCGACGAGCTGCTGCGCGGCATGATCGTGCAAAGCGGCAACGACGCCTCGGTCGCGCTCGCCGAGGGTGTGGCCGGCAGCGTCGAGTCCTTCGTCGAGGCGATGAACCGGCAGGCCCAGGCCTGGGGGCTGAGGAATACGCAGTTCCGCAACGTCACCGGGCTGACCGAGTCGGGCCACTACAGCAGCGCGCGCGACATCGCGACGATCGCGGCGCGGCTGATCCGCGACTTCCCCGCCGGCTACCGCAACTACTCGCTGCGCGAGTACACCTTCAACGGCATCCGGCAGGACAACCGCAACATGCTGCTCGGCCGCGACCCGACGGTCGACGGCATGAAGACCGGCTTCACCGAGGCCGCCGGCTACTGCCTGGTGGCCAGCGCACGGCGCGAGCTGCCCGGCGGCGAGCGGCGCCTGCTCAGCGTCGTGCTCGGGACCGACTCGCGCAACGCGCGCGCCAGCGAGAGCGAGAAGCTGCTCAACTGGGGCTGGCAGGCCTGGGACATGGTGCGCCTGTTCGAGCCCGGCCAGCCGGCGACCAAGGTCCCGGTGTGGAAGGGGGCCCGCAGCGAGGTCGGCCTCGGCGTGCGCGGCGGCCTGACGGTGACCGTGCCGCGCGGCGCCGGCGCGGGGCTGGCGACCAGCGTCGAGCGCACCGACCCGCTGGTCGCGCCGCTGCAGGCCGGGCAGGCGGTGGGCACGCTGCGCGTGCGCACCGCCGGCGGTGACGAGATCCGCCGCCTGCCGCTGGAGGTGCTCGAGCCGGTGCCGCTGGCCGGCCTCTTCGGCCGCGCCTGGGATGCGCTGCGGCTGTGGATCCGCTAAGCTGGGCGACCGCCCGAACCGGGCCTGCCGAGCGCGACGCATGAACCCCCTGCCCGACACGCCGTGCGAGCTGCACGGCGAGCTGCTGCCGCTGAACCAGGCCCGCGTCAGCGTGCTCGACCGCGGCTTCATCTTCGGCGACGGCGTGTACGAGGTGCTTCCGGTCTATGGCGGCCGGCTGTTCCGCTTCGATCAGCATATGGCGCGGCTGGCGCGCGGGCTGTCCCAGATCCGCATCGCGGCGCCGCGCTCGCGCGAGCAGTGGCTGGCCGCCGCGCGCCGCCTCGTGCAGGCGATGCAGGCGCAGACCGGTGTCGACGACCAGCTCGTCTACATCCAGGTCACGCGCGGCGTCGCGCTGCGCGACCACGTCATGCCGCCGGACATCGAGCCGACCGTCTTCATGATGGTCAGCGCGATGAAGCCGCCGACGGCCGAGCAGCGCCATCATGGCGTGGCCTGCGTGACCGCGCGCGACTTCCGCTGGCAGCGCGGCGACATCAAGAGCACCAGCCTGCTGGGCAACGTGCTGGCGCGCCAGATCTCGGCCGACCAGGGCGCGGCCGAGACGATCATGCTGCGCGACGGCTTCCTGACCGAGGCCTCGGCGAGCAACGTCTGGGTCGTCCACGAGGGCGCGCTGCTCGGGCCGCCGAAGAGCGAGCATGTCCTGGAGGGTATCCGCGTCGAGCTGCTGCGCGAGCTGTGCGAGGACGAGGGCATCGCCTACAACCTGCGCCCGATCGCCGAGGCCGACCTGCGCAGCGCCGACGAGGTGCTGCTGAGCTCGGCGACGAAGGAGGTGCTGCCGGTCACGCGCATCGACGGCGAGCCGGTCGGGCACGGCGCGCTGCGCGGCAAGCCGGGGCCGGTGTACGCGCGGCTGCACGAGGCCTACCAGCGCGCCAAGCGCGAGCAGTGCCTCTGACGCCAGCCGGCACGAGCGCCGCTCGCCCATGTCCGACATCCCGCCCGAGTCCAGCCTGATCGAATACCCCTGCGCCTTCCCGATCAAGGTGATGGGGGCGCGGGTCGAGGGCTTCGTCGAGGCGATCGTCCATGTCGCCCGGCGCTTCGACCCCGGCTTCGACCCGGCGAGCGTCGAGCAGCGGCCGAGCCGCGGCGGCAACTACCTTGGCCTGACGATCACCGTGACGGCGACCAGCCGCGCGCAGCTCGACGAGCTCTACCGCACGCTGAGCACGCACCCGATGGTCAAGGTTGTGCTCTAGCCCGGCCGGTCCCTGCCGGCCCCGGCCGCGCGCGCGCTTCAGCGCCCGCCGCCCGGGCGCGGCAGCCCGATCACCGTGCCCTCGCGCCGCGAGTCGGCGGCGCCATACTGCTTGCCGGTCTGCGGCTCGACATACACCGCCTGCACCGAGCCGATGTCCGACACCGCGCCGACCGTGTGGCCGAGCGCGCGCAGCCCGTCCAGCGATGCCTGCGGGAAGCCGTCGAAGCGCCCGAGCGGCGCGCCGGGGTCGACCGACACGCTCCCGCCGGCCGAGGCCACCGACAAGCGCGGCGCATCGATCGCATCCTGCAGCGTCATGCGGTGGTCGATCAGGTTCAGCGTCACGTTGAACACCGAGTTGATGATCGTCGCGCCGCCCGGCGAGCCGTAGGCCAGCAGCGGCCGCCCGGCGGCGTCGAAGACCATCGTCGGCACCATGCTGCTGCGCGGGCGCTTGAAGGCCGCGACATCGTTGGCGCCGGGGTTGTAGCTCGCCGGGTCGGGGTCGGCTGCCGGCGTGAAGTTGAAGTCGGTCAGCTCGTTGTTGAGCAGGAATCCGAGGCTGCGGAAGCACGCGACCTCGGCGCAGCCCGCGGGGTAGTAGCCGGCGAACATGCCCGCCCCGTGCGAGGATTCGATCGTATTCGTGTACGAGACCATGTTGCCCCACTTGTCGACGACCGAGAAATGCGTCGTCGACCCACCCGGGCCGCTGAAGACCTCGCCCGTGTCGAGCGCGCCGACGACGGAGCCGGTGCCGGGCTCGAACGGGCGCGGGTCGCCGGGCAGCGCCGCCGGCTGGCGCGCATCGGGGTCGATCAGCGCGCTGCGCAGCGCGACATAGTCCGGGTCGACCAGGCCGCGGCTCGGGAGCTCGACGAAGTCGGCATCGCCCATCCAGACCGCGCGGTCGGCGAAGGCCAGCCGCATCGCCTCGGCCATCACGTTGAGGGTGCGCGTGCTGCCGAAGCCGAAGCCCTGCATCGCGTCGCCGAGCGGGAAGCGCTCGACCATGCCGAGCATCTGCAGCACGGTCAGCCCGCCCGAGGACGGCGGGCTCATCGCCTTGATCGTGTAGCCGCGGTACTGGCCGACCACCGGCTCGCGCAGCGCCGGCAGGTAGGCGTCGAGGTCGGCCTGCGTCATGCGGCCCGGCTCGGCCCCGGCCACGCCGGCACGGAAGCGCGCCTGGCCTTCGAGGATGCCGCGCGCGATCTCGCCGCGGTAGAAGGCGTCCGCACCGTCGCGTGCGATCGTGCGCAGCGTCTCGGCCAGCGCCGGGTTGCGCACGGTCTCGCCGACCGCCACGCGCGACAGGCCGCCGGGGCAGAAGAAGGCCTCGGTCTCGGGGTAGTTGAGGGCGCGCGCGTTGCAGCTCGCCGAGACATAACGCGGCGTCGCGGCGAAGCCCTGGTCGGCGAGATCGATCGCCGGCTGCAGCACGCGCGCGAGGTCGAGCTCGCCCCAACCCTGCAGCGCCATCGCGGTGCCGCGCACCATGCCCGGCACGCCGACCGCCAGCCCCGAGGTCGACGCCGCCGCGAAGCTCTTGTCCTTGAACATCTCGGGGGTGGCCTGCGCCGGCGCACGCTCGCGCGAGTCGATCGCGAAGGTCTCGCCGCTGCGGGCCAGGTGGATCATCATGAAGCCGCCGCCGCCGATCCCGGCCGACTGCGGCTCGACGACGTTGAGCGCGTAGGCGATCGCCACCGCCGCGTCGACCGCATTGCCGCCCTGCTCGAGGATGCGCGCACCGGCCTCCGCGGCATGGGGGTTGGCCACCGAGACGACCCCCTGGCGGTAGGCGGGGCCGGTCCAGGCCGGCGGCTGGCCCTTGGCCTGCGCCGGCAGATCGACCCCAGTCGCGGGGGCGAGCTGCGCGACCGCCGGGCCGGCGCAACTCACCACCATCATCGCGCTGCAGGCCAGCAGCGCAGCCAGTCCGAACGCGCTGCGGCCACGGGCCGCCTTGAATGTCACGGGCATGTCGGTCTCCTCGAGGTTTCTTGGCAGGTCGGACTCGCGTCGCCGAGCCGGGTCGCATGGCAAGGCCGGCTGCGGCGCACCATAAGGGCGCCGCGCCACCTGCGCCCGCTGGCGGCAAGCTATCCACGTCGCCGGGATGGGTGTGCGCGGGTCGCGCCCGGCCGGGCCGCAGGCCGCGCCAGCGCCGATCGTGGGCCGGCCTCAGTCGTCGCTCGCGCCGGCCAGGCGGTCGATCGCCTCGACCTTGGCCGCCGCCGCGACATCACCCTGCGCGGCGGCCGCGGCATACCAATGACGCGCCAGCCGCAGGTCGCGCGCCACCCCTTGCGCATGCTCGTACATCGACGCGACCAGGTACTGCGCGCCGATATCGCCGCCCTTGGCGGCCTCGCGGTACCAGCGCGCCGCCTCGGCCAGGTCCTGCGCGACGCCGCGCCCGAGGTAATACGCGGTGCCTGCCTCGACCTGGGCCTCGACGCTGCCGGCCAGCGCGGCGCGCCGATGCCACGCGAAGGCGCGCACCGGGTCCGGCGCACCGAGCCGCCCCTGCTCGTAGAGCTGCCCGATGCCGAACATCGCCGTCACGAAGCCGGCGTCCGCGGCCCGCGTCATCAGCCGCAAGGCCGCGGCGGCGCCGCCGGGCAGTTCGCCGTGCAGGTGCATCACCGCCAGGTTGAAGTCGGCCACCGGCAAGCCCTGGCTCGACAGGGCCTCGAACGCGCGGCGCGCGCCGTCGAGGTCGCCGCGCTCGTGCAGGCCGATCGCGTCGGCCAGCGCGCGCTGGCTCGAGGCCGCGCCGTCGACCGCGGCCGCGGGTGTGACGAGCAGCCAGGCGGCCGCGAGCAGCCAGGCGGCGGGACGAAGCGGCGGGAGCGGCACCATACCGCGTCGCAGGCTAGCAGCACGCCCCGCGCGCTGCACGGGCGCGCCCGATGCCACCCGTACACTGAGGGCGATGAAGCTGGTCTGGCTCGGCCGCCGCCCCTACGACGGCATCGAGGCCGCGATGCGCGGCTTCACCGATTCGCGCGCGCCCGACACCGCCGACGAGCTGTGGCTGGTCGAGCACGACCCGGTCTTCACGCAGGGTGTCGGCGGACGCTCCGAGCACCTGCGCGCGCCGAGCGGCATCCCGGTCGTGCAGACCGCGCGCGGCGGGCAGGTGACCTACCACGGCCCGGGGCAGCTCGTCGCCTACCCGCTGGTGGACCTGCAGCGGCTGGGCATCTTCGTCAAGGAGTATGTCTACCGGCTCGAGCAGGCGGTGCTCGACGTGCTGGCGTCGGCCGGCGTCACCGGCCACCGCGTCGCCGGCGCGCCGGGGATCTACGTGCGGCTGGACGATTCCTTCGGCCACGCCAGGCTGCCACCCGCCGCGCCGGGCGCCGACCCCTTCGCCGGCCTGGGCAAGATCGCCGCGCTCGGCATCAAGGTCAGCCGCCACCGCGCCTACCACGGGCTGGCGCTCAACCTGGCGATGGACCTGGAGCCGTTCAGCCGCATCGACCCCTGCGGCTACGCCGGGCTGCGTACCGTCGACCTGAGGAGCCTGGGCGTCGAGCTGGCGTGGCACGAGGCCGCGGCGCGGCTGGGGACGCGGCTGCAGCGGCTGCTCGCGCCGCCCCCCGGCGCCTAGAATGAACCGATGGAAAACCCCGATTCCACCGGCGCCGTCGCCGCCTACGACCCGACCGCCAAGCAGAAGGCGCAGGCCAAGACCTCGCGCATCCCGATCAAGGTCGAGCCGGCCGAGACGCTGAAGAAGCCGGCGTGGATCCGCGTCCGTGCCGGCAGCCCGGGTACGCGCTTCTTCGAGATCAAGAAGGTCCTGCGCGAGCACCGCCTGCACACCGTGTGCGAGGAGGCGAGCTGCCCGAACATCGGCGAGTGCTTCGGCCGCGGCACGGCGACCTTCATGATCATGGGCGACAAGTGCACGCGCCGATGCCCGTTCTGCGACGTCGGCCACGGCCGCCCGGACCCGCTCGATCCACAGGAGCCGGACAACCTCGCGCGCACGGTGGCGGCGCTGAAGCTGCGCTATGTCGTCGTCACCAGCGTCGACCGCGACGACCTGCGCGACGGCGGCGCCGGCCACTTCGCCGACTGCATCCGCAAGCTGCGCGAGCTGGCGCCGCACACGCAGATCGAGATCCTCACGCCCGACTTCCGCGGCCGCATGGAGCGCGCGCTGGAGGCGCTGAAGGCGGCACCGCCCGACGTCATGAACCACAACCTGGAGACCGTGCCGCGGCTGTACAGGCAGGCGCGCCCGGGCGCCGACTACGCCTTCAGCCTGAGCCTGCTGGCACGCTTCAAGGAGGCGGTACCCGGCGTGCCGACCAAGAGCGGGCTGATGGTCGGCCTGGGCGAGACCGACGACGAGATCCTGCAGGCCATGCGCGACATGCGCGCGCACGGCATCGACATGCTGACGATCGGCCAGTACCTCGCGCCGAGCGGCCACCACCTGCCGGTGCGGCGCTATGTCCACCCCGACACCTTCGCGATGTTCGAGCGCGAGGCGCGCGCGATGGGATTCGGCCACGCCGCGGTCGGTGCGCTGGTGCGCAGCAGCTACCACGCCGACCAGCAGGCGCATGCCGCTGGCGTGGCGACGGCCGCCGACCCGGCCGCGCCCGGGCGCTGAGCCCGCGCCCCGCATCGTCGCCCGCGCAGGGCCGCGCATATCGGGCATGATCGGCGGCGTGCGCGGGCGGGCGCGCGCGGGGCCGGCTCGGCAGACCGGGCCGGCGATCTCCGAAGCGAATGCGCGCAGCTTGCGCGACCAAGGGAACACGCCCATGAGACGACGCGATATCCATCACCTTGGGCTCGCCATGGCGCTGGCCGGTACGGCCACGCTGGCCGGCCGCGCGCACGCGCTGGCGCTGACCGAGAGCGACGCCGCCGGCGGCGTGCGCGAGGCGCTGATGCGCGGCGCCGAGGCCGCGATCGGGCTGCTCGGCCGCAAGGACGGCTTCCTCGGCAACCCGAAGGTGCGCATCCCGCTGCCGGGCTACCTGGACGACGCGGGCAAGCTGCTGCGAACGCTCGGCCAGGGCAAGCGCGTCGACGAGCTCGTCACGGCGATGAACCGCGCCGCCGAGGCCGCGGTGCCCGAGGGCCGCGCGCTGCTCGTCGGCGCGGTGCGCGACCTGACGGTCGAGGACGCGCTGAAGATCGTGCGCGGCGGCGACACCGCGGTCACGCAGTTCTTCGAGCGCAAGACGCGCGCGCCGCTGGCCGAGCGCTTCGCGCCGATCGTCAGCGCGAGCACGGCGCGCGTCGACCTGGCGAAGAAGTACAACCGCGTCGCTGCCAAGGCGCAGGGGCTCGGGCTGGTCGGCAAGGAGGACGCCAACATCGAGGGCTACGTCACGCGCAAGGCGCTCGACGGCCTGTACCTGATGATCGGCGAGCAGGAGCGCAAGATCCGCGCCGACCCGATCGGCACCGGCAGCGCGCTGCTCAAGCGCGTCTTCGGCGGCTGAGCAGCGCCCGCGCCGCCGGCGCGGCGGCGGCGCTTGCCGCACCCCGCCTCACGACAGCGGCGACTCCGGCAGCCTGCTTGCACCGTCAGTAGACCCGCCCGCGGCGGTATTGCGCGTGCGCGCGCCGCGCCAGCGGCGTCGCGGACGCCATCGCCGCCAGCGACGCGCTGGCATGCGCGTGCGCGATCGCCAGGCCGAGCGCATCGGCGGCATCCTTGCCCGGCAGCCCGGGCAGCGCGAGCAGCCGGCGCACCATCTCCTGCACCTGCGGCTTGGTCGCCAGGCCGTGGCCGACGATCGACTTCTTCATCTGCAGCGCGGTGTACTCGGCCACCGGCAGGCCGCCGGCGACCAGCGCCGCCAGCGCCGCGCCGCGCGCCTGCCCGAGCAGCAGCGTGCTCTGCGGGTTGACGTTGACGAAGACGATCTCGGCCACGGCGCAATCCGGCGCGTAGGTCGCGACGACCTCGCGCACGCCGTCGAAGATCAGCTTCAGCCGCGCCGGCAGGTCGCCGCGCGGCACCTCCAGCGTGCTGACGGTGCCGCTGGCGACATACGCCAGCCGCGCCCCCTCCACCTCGACGACGCCAAAGCCCGTTCGCTGCAGACCGGGATCGATGCCGAGGATGCGCATGGTGCAGGCCGACTCGCTCGTCAGTGGCGGCAAGGGCTTCGGCGAAGGCTCACGTCGGCCGTAGCCGACGTGATGCCGCAGCCAAAACCCGTTCGCTGCAGACCGGGATCGATGCCGAGGATGCGCATGGTGCAGGGGGCGTTGCGCGAACCGCGGCGTCAGGCGCCGCCGAGGTACCAGCGTACCGAGTGGAAGAAGACCGGCGCCGCGAAGCAAAGCGGCGCGAGCCGGTCGAGCAGCCCGACGGCGCCGGTCACCGAGCGCTGCGCGCCCCAGTGGGGCACGCCGGCATCGCGCTTGATCGCCTGCATCACCAGCGCCCCCAAGGTCCCCGCAGCGCCGGCGAGCGCCCCCAGCGCGGCCGCCTCGGCGATGGCAAACGGCGTGCTCCAGGTCAGCAGCGCGCCGGCCAGCGCCGCGGCCGCGGCGCCGGTCGCCCAGGCGCGCCACGAGAACAAGCGGTCGATGCGGCGCGCCACCGGGCGCCGGCGCAGCCAGCGGCTGCCGGCGTCCTGCGCCAGCTGCGCGGCGCTCGCGCAGGCGACGAGGAAGAAGACGAGGAAGGCGCCGCCGCCGGCGCGCCCCTGCAGCGGCAGCGCCAGCAGCGCCGGCGCATGGCTCAGGCCGTAGACGCAGACCATCAGCCCCCATTGCAGCTTGGCGTTGCGCTCGAGAAATCGCCCCGGGTCGCCGGCCAGCGCCGCGGCCACCGGGATCGCGAGGAAGGCATACACCGGGATGAAGACGCTGAAGAGGTCGAAGCCGCGCCCGCCGACGATCAGGTACTGCAGCGGCAGGACGACGAAGAAGGCCAGGATCAGCCCGCGGTGGTCGCCGCGCCGCGTGTGCACCAGCGTCACGAACTCGCGCAGCGCGAGGAAGGACAGCACCGCGAACAGCAGCGTCGCGCCGACCGGACCCGAGACCCAGGCGAGCCAGAACAGCCCGGTGCCGGTCCACAGCGCCCCCAGCTCGCGCTGCAGCGCGCGCCGGCGCGGGTCGGACTCGTGCCGCAGCGACCACAGCACGACCGCCGCCGTCGCCGTCACCAGCAGCCCGAACAGGGCGACGAACAGTAGCGCGACCTGCTGGTCGACCGTCAATGCGCGCAGCCGCTCGATCATGAAGGGCGGCCCCGTCTCATTGCAGGCGCGGCCGCAGCGCGACGACCGCGGCGCGCGCGCGCTCGAGGAAGGCGCGCTTGTCCTCGCCGGCGTCGAGCCGGATCGGCGCGCCGAAGATCGCGCTGCACAGGATCGGCACCGGCACGACCTCGCCCTTGGGCATCACGCGCTGCACGTTGTCGATCCACACCGGCACCAGCTGCACCTCGGGGAAGCGCTCGGCCAGGTGGTACAGCCCGCTCTTGAACGGCTGCGGCTCGTCGCCGGCGCCGCGCGTGCCCTCGGGGAAGATGACGAGCGAGTCGCCGGCGGCCAGCGCCTCGACCAGCGGCTCGAGCGGATCCTGGTCCTGGCTGCGCTGGCGGTCGACGTAGACGGCGTTGAAGACCTCGCGCGTCAGCCAATGCCTGAAGCGGCTGCGCGTCCAGTAGTCGCGCGCGGCGATCGGCCGCGTCGTGGCGCGCAGCTCGGCCGGCAGCGCGGCCCAGATCAGCACCCAGTCCAGGTGGCTGCGGTGGTTGGCGAAGTAGATGCGCTGCTCGGCCTTCGGCGGGCAGCCCTTCCAGTGCCCCTGGGCCCCGGTGATCAGCCGCGCGATCGAGGCCAGCAGCAGCCCCATGCCGTGGGCGGCGGCCGACATGCCTGCATGCTAACCGCGCGCGCCGCGCCTGCCGCCCGCGCCTGCGACTCGGGCGCCGGCTTTCGGCCGCCGCCGCGGCTCGCTCAGCCCGCGCAGCGCCGCGCCAGCACCTCGAACGCCGGCAGCGTCTTGCCCTCCAGCACCTCGAGAAAGGCACCGCCGCCGGTCGAGATATAGCCGATCTCGCGCTCGATCCCGTACTTGGCGATCGCCGCCAGCGTGTCGCCGCCGCCGGCGATGCTGAACGCCATGCTGCGCGCGATCGCGCGCGCGATCGTCTCGGTACCGTGGGCGAAGGCGTCGAACTCGAACACGCCGACCGGCCCGTTCCAGACGATGGTGCCGGCGGCCTCGAGCCGCGATGCCAGCGCGCGTGCGGTCTCGGGGCCGATGTCGAGGATCATGTCGTCGTCGGCAACCTCGTCGGCGCGCTTGACCGTCGCCGCGGCGTCGGCGGCGAAGGCCTTGGCGACGACGACGTCGGTCGGGATCGGCACCTCGGCGCCGCGCGCGGCCATCGCCTGCATCACGGCCTTCGCTTCGCCGACCAGGTCGGTCTCGGCCAGGCTCTTGCCGATCTTCAGTCCGGCGGCGAGCAGGAAGGTGTTGGCGATGCCGCCGCCGACGATCAGCCCGTCGACCTTGGCTGCCAGGCTCTGCAGGATCGTCAGCTTGGTGCTGACCTTGGAGCCGGCGACGATCGCCAGCAGCGGCCGCTTCGGGTCCGCCAGCGCCTTCGTGATGGCGTCGATCTCGGCCGCCAGCAGCGGGCCGGCGCAGGCCAGCGGCGCGTGCTCGGCGATGCCGTAGGTGCTGGCCTCGGCGCGGTGTGCGGTGCCGAAGGCATCGTGCACGAAGACGTCGCAAAGCGCCGCCATCTTCTTCGCCAGCGTGGGGTCGTTCTTCTTCTCGCCCTTGTTGACGCGGCAGTTCTCCAGCAGCACGACCTGCCCCGGCGCCAGCTGCACGCCGTCGACCCAGTCGCGCCGCAGCGGCACCTCGCGCCCGAGCAGTTCGCCCAGGCGCGCCGCCACCGGCGCCAGCGAGTCCTCGGGGCGCAGCGTGCCCTCGGTCGGGCGGCCGAGGTGGCTGGTGACCATCACCGCGGCGCCGGCGTCCAGCGCCATCCGGATCGCCGGCAGGCTGGCGCGGATCCGCGTGTCCTCGGTGATGTGGCCGCCGGCGTCCAGCGGCACGTTCAGGTCGGCGCGGATGAAGACGCGGCGGCCGGCGACGCGGCCCTGAGCGATCAGGTCGGCAAAGCGCAGAACATTCATGGTCGGGGGCGCCGGCGACGCGGCGAAGAGGTCAACGACGAGCGCTAGTGTCGCAGACCCGTGCAGATACCCCCTGGGTCTTCGGCGCTGGGCGGCTCAGCGCGGCCGCACCGTACCGCTGCCGACGACCGCGCTGCGCACATCGGTGACGCCCCCGCCGTAGCGGACGTCGCCGCTGCCGGCGATACGCACCCGCAGCGATCGGTTCGCGGTCACGCTGGCGTCGCCGCTGCCGGCGATCGAGACCTGCACGGCGTCGGCCTGCAGCGCCTGCAGGTCGGCGTCGCCGCTGCCGGTGATCGCGAGCTCGAGCTCGGCGGCCGCGCCGGCTGCGCGCAGATCGCCGCTGCCGGCCATGCGCAGGCTCAGCGACGCAGTGCGCAGGCCGCTCAGCTCGACCTCGCCCGAGCCGGCCGTCGACACCGCCAGCGCCGGCGTCTCGAAGGCTTCGAGCACGATGTCGCCCGAGCCCGCCGCGGCGATCGCGCGCAGCTGGGTGGCGTCGACGACGACGCGGATCGGCGAGTGCGTGCGCAGGCTGGCGCCGCGGCGGACGCCGATGCGCAGGGTCGCGCCGGCGTCGCCGCGCTCGACGACGGTCTCGACGAGCTCGACCAGGTTGTCGTCGGCCGTCACCGTCACCGCGGGCGAATCGGCACGGCGGATGCGCAGCTCGATCGGGCCGGAGACCGCGATGGCGTCGAAGTCGCCCGGCGTGCGCGTCACGGTCGCGCTGCGGCCCGAGCCGGTCATCGTCGCCGCCGCGGCCGGTTCGGCCAGGCCGAGCACGACGATCGCGCAGGCCAGCACGAGCGCGAGTGCGGTCGCGAGGCTGCCGCGGGCGCCGAAGGGGCTCGCGGGCGTGGCGGCGAATGCAGCGGGTGCGGGGTGGCGGGCGTGCACGGCGGGGCTCCGTGGGATGCAGATCGGCCGATGCTCGGCCGCCATGGCGCAGCGCGCAAGGCGCGCGCGACCGGCTGCGGCGAAGGCCGACGAACGCGGGTGCGCGGCGGACGAGCCGGCGGCGCGCGCCCCAGGGGCGGCATGGCCGACGAGCGCCAGCGCGCCCTCGTGACGATCGACGCGCGCGGTCTCGCGTTGTCCCTGAGTGTTGTCCCCGCGCGCTGGCCGCGCCGGGCGCGCTCAGCCGCCGCGGCGCTGCGTCGGCGGCTCGGCGTCGGTGGCGGGGTCGTCGTCGTGCGTGGCCAGGTCGGCGCCGTCGCGCTGCGGCGGGACGACCTCGATCCGGTTCTCGGTCATGTAGTCGTTCATCTCGCGCCAGCCGGCGTAGACCGCGGCCTTGTCGACACGCGCGTTGAGCGCGAAGCAGTCCTCGATCGCGCGCCCGGCGTGGCGGCAGGCCGCACCGATCGCCTTGCCTTCGGCGGCGCGCCGCGCCTGCGCTGCGCTGGCCGCCTCGATGCCGAGGTAGTCGCAGCCGGCCAGGGCGACGAGGCCGGTCAGCAGCAGGGGCAGGCGGGGATGCATGGGGAGCAGGGCTCGCGGCGGCGACGGTCCCCGGGTTGTCGGCCGCGCGTGCCGCCGACTTGAGCGCTCGTGGAGGCATGCATCGCGGGCGCGATCCCCATCTCTTCACAGGCGCTCGGGCCCGCGCTTCGGCGACGTGCCGCCCCGATTCCCGCGTGCGCGGCCGAAAGGAGCCTCGCCGTCAACCGGGCGCGCCGGGCCCGGAGAGCCGCATGCCGGGTGCGACGGCGTGCGGCGGCAACGCGCGCCGCCAGTCCGCCGCCGCGATGCGCCGGCCGCCCGCGCGCTGCACCTGCAGCAGCTCCAGCGCCCCTTCGCCGCAGCCGACGACGATGCGGCCGGCGCCGGCGTCGAGCAGCTCGCCCGGCGTCCCGGCGAGGCCGAGCGCGGCGGCGCGCCAGACCTTGACCGTCTCGCCTGCCAGCTTCAGGCTGGCGCCGGGGAAGGGGTCGAAGGCGCGCACGCGGCGTGCCAGCACCGCCGCCGGCTGGCACCAGTCGAGTGCGGCCTCGGCCTTGTCGATCTTGCGCGCATAGGTGGCACCCTCGGCCGGCTGCGGCTCGGGCTTCAGCCGCCCGGCGGCGGCATCGTGCAGCGCCTGAACGACGAGCCGGGCACCGAGCCCGGCCAGCCTGTCGTGCAGCGTCGCGGCGCTGTCGTCGTCGCGGATCGGCTCGGAATCGCGCAGCAGCATCGGCCCGGTATCGAGCCCCTCGTCCATCTGCATGATCGTGATGCCGGTCGAGGCATCGCCGGCTTCGATCGCACGCTGGATCGGCGCCGCGCCGCGCCAGCGCGGCAGCAGCGAGGCGTGGATGTTCAGGCAGCCCAGGCGCGGCAGGCCCAGCACCCAGGCCGGCAGGATCAGCCCGTAGGCGGCCACGACCATGATGTCGGGCGCGGCCGCGGCCAGCGCGTCGCGCGCCGCGGCGGCATCGGTGGCGAAGCGGCCGTCCAGGCGCAGGCCGCGCGGTTGCGCCAGCGCCAGGCCATGCGCGCGCGCGCAGCGCGCGACCGCCGACGGCTGCAGCTTCATGCCGCGCCCGGCCGGGCGGTCGGGCTGGGTCAGCACCAGCGGCAGCTCGAAGCCGGCGGCGCGGATCGCCTGCAGCGCCGCGGCGGCGAACTCGGGGGTCCCGGCGAAAGCCACGCGCATCGTCGTCATCGGGCCCGGATTGTGCGGGCCGCGGCGCCCGATGCGGCCTGCGAGCGCCGAGCCGGCGCGCTAGCGCGCCGGCTCGGCCGTGCGCGACTCCTCGCGCGCGCGCTTGAGCATGCGCGATCGGATGCGGTCGCGCTTGAACGCGCTCAGGTATTCGACGAAGACCTTGCCGACGAGGTGGTCCATCTCGTGCTGGATGCACACCGAGGTCAGCCCGGCGGCCTCGCGCTCGAAGACCCGTCCGTCGCGGTCGAGCGCGCGCACCGCGACGCGCGCATGCCGGCGCACCTTGTCGTAGACCTGCGGCACCGACAGGCAGCCCTCGTCGCCGACATGCATGTCCTCGCTGCGGGCGACGATCTCGGGGTTGATCAGCACCAGGGGGCGGTCGCGCGTCTCGGAGGTGTCGATGACGATCACGCGCTCGTGGACATCGACCTGGGTCGCCGCCAGGCCGACGCCCTCGGCCGCATACATCGTCTCGAGCATGTCGTCGACGAGCCTGCGGATTCGCTCGTCGACCGCCTCGACCGGCCGGGCGACGGTGTGCAGCCGCGGGTCGGGGTAGCGCAGGATGGTCAGCAGGGCCATGGTCCGGGTGGAGGATGACGCGCGTTGGGTCTGGCGACGGCGGCTCGATCGAGGAGTCGCCCAGGTTCCTGGGCGGTGCCCCGGATCCTGGGCGTCAGGCGGTCGAACCTGCGCTCGCGGCGCAGGGCCGGGCGGCTGTCGCGACCGCACAACGGCGGCGCCGGCCGGTCGCACCGCCGAACATGATATGACACGCTTTCATACCGCTGATTTCGTTGCCATATCAAGGCCCTAGGGCAGAATCTTGAACGATGTTCGAAGATCGCCGAGCGCTGCCGCGCGCCCCCTCCGGGCCGCGACGGCCCGGCTCCTGGCCGGGAGACCCCTGATGCGGCGCCATTCTGACAGTTCGACCGCGGCCGCGCCGCGGCAGGCCCTTGCCGCGCAGCGCGCATCCCCGGTGCGCGGCCACACGCTGCGCCGCGCGGCATGGCTGCTGGCCGGCTTCGGCCTGGTCGCCGGCTCGGCCGTCGCGCGCGAGCCCAACTTCCCCGTCACGCCCGCGTGGCGCGCCACCGCGCAGCAGGTCGCGCAGGCGGGTGTGCCGCTGTCGGCGCTGGCGCCCGATGCGCCCGAGCGTCACACGGTGCAGCGCGGCGACACGCTGTGGGCGATCTCCAAGCTCTTCCTCGCCAGCCCCTGGCGCTGGCCCGAGCTGTGGGGCATGAATCTGCAGCAGATCCGCAACCCGCACCTGATCTACCCCGGGCAGGTGCTGGAGCTGGTCCGCGTCGGCGACCGCGCGATGCTGCGCGTCGCCGGCGGCGAGTCCGGCACCGTCAAGCTCTCGCCGCGGGTGCGCGCCGAGCTGCTCGATGGCGGCGCGATCGCGTCGATCCCGCTGCACCTGATCGGCCCCTTCCTGAGCGAGGCGGTGGTGTTCGACACCGACGAGCTCGCGCGCGCGCCGCGCATCGTCGCCACCCAGGAGGGGCGCGTGATGCTGTCGCGCGGCGAGGTCGCCTACGTGCGCGGCGAGCTCGGCGGCGCGCGTGCATTCCGGCTGTTCCGCGAGCCCAGGCCGCTGCTCGACCCGGGGACGCGCGAAGTGCTCGGCTACGAGGCGCGCTACGTCGGTGCCGCCGAGCTGGAGCACCCGGGCGGCGACGGCGTCGGCGCCGACGGACGGCCGGCGCTGGTGCCGGCGACCTTCCGCATCGGCGACCTGCGCGTCGAGGCCGGGATCGGCGACCGGCTGCACCCGGTGACGCAGCAGGACAGCGCCGCCTTCGTGCCGCGCGCGCCGGCCAGCCCGGTCGACGGGCGCATCGTCTCGATCTACGGCGAGGCGCTGACGGCGGGGCAGAACCAGATCGTCGCGCTCAACCGTGGCGCGCGCGACGGCCTCGAGCGCGGCCATGTGCTGGCGCTGTGGCGCGCCGGCCGCGACGCCTTCGACACCACGACCGAAGGCCAGCGCACGCCGTTGCGGCTGCCCGACGAACGCCACGGGCTGCTGTTCGTCTTCCGCGTCTTCGATCGCGTGTCCTACGCGCTGATCCTGGAAGTCGCCGAGCCGGTGAACCCGGGCGACCGCTTCACCCAGCCCTGACGGCGGCCGGCGCGGGGCGCAGCGGCGTGGCCGGCGTCGCGGGCGACGACGAACTCGCCGCCTGGCTGCGGCTGGCGTTGAGCGAGGGTGTCGGGCGCGAATCGGCGCGCCGGTTGCTGGCCGCACTCGGTCCGCCGGAGTCGATTCTCGCAGCCGGCAAGCGCGCCTGGCGCGAGGTCGTCGGCGAGACCGCGGCCGAGGCCCTGGTGCGCCCTCCGGCGGACCTGGATGCGCGCGTCGCGCTGGCGCGCCGCTGGCTGGCCGGCGGGCCCGAGCCGCGCACCTTGTGGACGCTGGCCGACGCCGGCTACCCGCGCGCGCTGCTCGCCGCACCCGACCCGCCGCTGTTCCTCTTCGCGCAGGGCGACGCCGCCTGGCTGGCACGGCCCGCGATCGCGATCGTCGGCAGCCGCAATGCGACGGCGCAGGGGCTGGACCATGCGCGCGGCTTCGCGCGCGCGCTCGCCGAGGCCGGCTACGCGATCGTCTCCGGGCTGGCGGCCGGGATCGACGGCGCCGCGCACGAGGGCGCGCTGGCCGGCCGCGGCGGCACGATCGCGGTCGTCGGCACCGGGCCCGACCGCGTCTACCCGGCGCGCCACCGGGCACTGGCGCACCGCATCGTCGGCCAGGGGCTGATCCTCAGCGAGTATGTGCCCGGAACGCCGCCGCTGGCGGTCAACTTCCCGCAACGCAACCGGCTGATCGCCGCGCTCGCGCAGGGGACGCTGGTGGTCGAGGCGGCGCTGCAGTCGGGGTCGCTGATCACGGCACGGCTGGCGGCCGAGATCGGGCGCGAGGTGTTCGCCATCCCCGGATCGATCCACGCCCCGCAGTCGCGCGGCTGCCACGCGCTGATCCGCCAGGGCGCCAAGCTGGTCGAGACGGCCGAGGACATCCTGGAGGAGCTGCGCGCCCAGGCGGGCCCGGCGCCGGCACACCCGCGGCAGGTGCCGCCAGCGACCGGGGCGGATCCCGCATCGGCGGCGGAACCCGGCGCCGCGACCGGCGGCGACGACCCGCTGCTGCAGGCGATGGGGCACGACCCGGTCTCGATCGACGCGCTGTCGGCGCGCACCGGCTGGGATGCCGCAACGCTGGCCGCCAGGCTGCTCGAACACGAGCTCGAAGGCCGCGTCGCGCGCCTGCCGGGCGGGCTCTACCAGCGACGCGCGCTGGCCTGACAGGGTGCGGCCGGGGGGGTCCGGCTGCCGGGTGAACGACGGCGGCGTGGCGTCGCGAGGGCCCCACCCCGGCGGCGATCCGCTCGGGTATAGTGGGTCGATGTTCGACGTCCTCGTCTACCTCTACGAGAACTACTGGCGCCCGGACGCCTGCCCGGACCACAAGCAGTTGTCGCGCAAGCTGAGCGCGGCCGGGTTCGAGCGCGACGAGATCCAGGAGGCGCTGCGCTGGCTCGACGGCCTGGCCGAGAGCGCCGAGGCCGCGGTCGCCAGCCAGCAGCCCGGCAGCCACCGCGTCTATACCGACGCCGAGCGCGAGCTGCTCGGCGACGAGTCGATCGGCTTCATCCGCTTCCTCGAGTCCGCCGGCGTGCTGCCGCCGGCGATGCGCGAGATGGTCGTCGACCGCGCGACCGCGATCGGCACCGGCCCGATGTCGCTCGACGACGTCAAGGTCATCGTGCTGATGGTCTTCTGGAGCCTGGGCGAGGAGCCCGATGCGCTGATCCTCGACGAGCTGTTCGTCGACCCCGAGGACCGCGTCATCAACTGACCCGCGCGCGCCGGCCGGCGTCGAGGACGCCGCGCGCGCGCCGTCGGCTTGCCGCCTCGACGCGACTCGACTCCCAAGGGGGCGGTCCGGGCGCAGCCCAGGCCCGGGGGTCAGAAGCTCAGCGGATCGACATCCACCGCCCAGCGCAGCAGGCCGCTGAACGACGCCTTGTCGGCGGCGCGCAGCGCGTGCAGCTGCGCGAGCCACTCGCCGAGCCACTGCTGCAGCGCGCCGCGCGACGGCGACTCGACCAGGAGCTGCATGCGCTCCACTCCGGCCACGCGCGCCACGCTCGTCGGCACCGGCGCGTAGCGCGTGATCGCCGCCGGCGCCGGCAGCGCGGCAGCGGCGTCGAGGAAGGCCTTCGCGACCGCGGCCGACTTCGCCTCGGCGCGCAGCAGCGCCAGGTGGACGAAGGGCGGCAGCCCGAGCGCGCGCCGCTCGGCGAGCTGCTCGGCAGCGAAGGCGGCGAAGTCGTGCCGCGCCAGCGCGGCCAGCAGCGGGTGAGCCGGGTGCCAGGTCTGGATCCACATCTCGCCGGCGGCGGACTGCGCGGCGTCGCGGCCGGCGCGGCCTGCGGCCTGCATCAGCAGCGCGAACAGCCGCTCCGGGGCGCGGAAGTCGCTCGCGAACAGCGCGCCGTCGGGGTTGACTGCCGCCACCAGCGTCATGCGGCGGAAGTCGTGCCCCTTGGCGACCATCTGCGTGCCGACCAGCACGTCGACCTCGCCCGCGTGCACCGCCGCCAGCCGCGCCTGCAGCGCCCCCTTGGCGCGCGTCGTGTCGGCGTCGATGCGGCCGATGCGGGCGCCGGGCAGCAGCGCGCCGATCTGCTCCTCGAGTTTCTCGGTGCCGCGGCCGATCGGCGCGATGTCGGGGTTGCCGCAGTCCGGGCAGGCGCGCGGCACGCGCTCGGCCAGGCCGCAGTGGTGGCAGCGCAGCGTGCGATCGGCCTTGTGGAAGACGCGCCACGCGCTGCAGTGCGGGCAGCCGCTCTTCCAGCCGCAGGCGCCGCAGTGCAGCACCGGCGCATAGCCGCGCCGGTTCAGCAGCAGCAGCGACTGCTCGCCGCGCGCGAGGCGCGACTCGATCGCCTCCAGCAGCGCCGGCGCCAGCGCAGGCGCGGCCTGGCCGCGCGTGCGCGGCAGCCGGTTCATGTCGACGACACGCACCGCCGGCAGCGCACCGCCGCCGACGCGCGCGGCCAGCGTCAGGCGCCGGTAGCGCCCTTGCTCGGCGCGCTGCCAGGTCTCGAGCGACGGCGTCGCCGACCCGAGGATCACCGGCACGCCCTCCAGCCGGCCGCGGTAGACGGCCAGGTCGCGCGCCGAGTAGCGCGCCCCTTCCTGCTGCTTGAACGAAGAGTCGTGCTCCTCGTCGACGACGATCAGCCCGAGGCTGGGCAGCGGCGCGAAGACCGCCATGCGCGTCCCCAGCACCAGCTCGGCGCGGCCGGCCAGCGCCAGCAGCCAATGACGCAGCCGCTGCGCCGGGGTCAGCCGGCTGTGCAGGCTGACCAGCATGCGGCCGGGGAATCGCGCCGCGAAGCGCGCCTCCAGCTGCGGCGTCAGGTTGATCTCCGGCACCAGTACCAGAGCCTGGCGGCCGGCCGCCAGCGCCTGCTCCGCCGCGCGCAGGTAGACCTCGGTCTTGCCCGAGCCGGTGACGCCGTGCAGCAGCACGGTGCCCGCCCGCAGCCCGGCCAGCACCGCGAGTGCGGCGTCCTGCTCGGCGGTCAGCGGCGGCGGCTCGGCTGCGCCCTGGCCATCGACCTGAGGTACGGCGGCCAGCCGTCCGAGCCGGCGCGCGAGCTGCCCGGCGTCGAGCCGTCGCAGCTCGGGTGGCAGCACCGACAAGGCCAGCTCGCCGACCCCTCGCTGATAGTAAGTGGCCGCAAACTTCAGCAGTTCGAGCCAAGCCGCGGGCAAGGGCGGGATCGAGTCCAGCACCTGCAGCAGCGGGCGCAGACCTTGCACCGGCGCTGCCTCGTCGCCCGGCCCCCAGACGATGCCCGTCACGGTGCGCCGCCCGAGCGGCACCCTCAGCAGCGTGCCGGCGGGCAGCGGGCGTGGGGCCAGATAGTCCAGCAGGCCGCCGATAGCGCTGTGCTGCGGCGTCTCGACCGCCACCTGCAGCCGCGTCGGCCGCCCGTCAGTTGCGTGAACTATCTCCGAACTGGCTGAAGAAGACACCGTAAACCGATGATTCAGAAAGACTTTCCAGTTACCCACCCAGGCTGTGGACAACTTTGTGGGCAAGCCGCGCGCGGGCACGCCAAGTGCTTGATTCGACATCGCCCGGGGCCCCCTGCCTCATTCGGCAGCAGCCCGACAATCCCAATAAAATCATCGACTTGCACCGCAACGCCAGGGCCCGCGGGGGAGGCGGCGAGTCATGCCGCGTCGCAGCACGAAATATGGGGATAAGTCAAGCCTGAGCGCTCACTCACGCGCTCGCCCAGCAGCGGCGCCGCGCAGCCGGCGCGAGTGGGTGTGCACCGCCTCGACGAGTGCGCCCACATGCTCGGGTGGGGTGAGCTGGTGGATGCCGTGGCCGAGGTTGAAGATATGCCCGTCCCAGGCGCCATCGGCACGCTGCGGCGGCCCGAAGCGGTCGAGCACCGCCTGCGCCTCGCGCGCGACCGCCTCGGGCGGCGCGAACAGCACCGCCGGATCCAGGTTGCCCTGCAGCGCGACGCGGTTGCCGACGGCAGCGCGCGCGCGGCCGAGGTCGACCGTCCAGTCCAGCCCGACGACGTCGGCGCCGCAGCCGGCGATCTCGTCCAGCCACGGCCCGCCGCCCTTGGTGAAGACGATCACCGGCACCCGCTGGCCATCCTTCTCGCGCTGCAGCGCCTGCACGACACGGCGCGTATAGGCCAGGCTGAAACTCTGGAAGGCGCCATCGGCGAGCACGCCGCCCCAGGAGTCGAAGATCATCGCCGCCTGCGCGCCGGCGTCGATCTGCGCGTTCAGGTAGGCCGCCACCGCCTGCGCGACCACGTCCAGCATGCGGTGCATCAGGTCCGGCCGCGCGTACAGCATCGTCTTGACGAGCCGGTAGTCGTCCGAGCCGCCGCCCTCGACCATGTAGCAGGCCAGCGTCCACGGGCTGCCGGAAAACCCGATCAGCGGCACGCGCGCGACGCGCCGGCCGCCGGCGTCGGTCGTCACGAGCGCGCGCCGGATCGACGCCACGGCGTCGAAGACATAGCGCAGCGCGGCCAGGTCGGGAACGCGCAGCGCCGCCACCGCGGCCTCGTCGCGCACCGGGTGCGCGAAGCGCGGCCCCTCGCCGGTGCTGAAGCTCAGCCCCAGACCCATCGCGTCGGGAACGGTCAGGATGTCGGAGAACAGGATCGCGGCGTCCAGCGGCCAGAGCTCGAGCGGTTGCAGCGTGACCTCGGTGGCGAAGTCGGGGCTGGTCGCCAGCCCCATGAAGCTGCCGGCGCGCGCGCGCGTGGCCCGGTATTCGGGCAGGTAGCGCCCGGCCTGCCGCATGAGCCAGATCGGGGTGTGGCCGGTCGGCTGGCGCAGGCAGGCGCGCAGAAAGGAATCGTTGGCAAGCGGCAGCGCGGTCATCGATCGATTATCGGCCGCGGCCCGGCACGGCCCCGCCGCACGCGTTGCGGCCGCCGCGGCGGTGCGCGCCGCACGCGATACAGTCCGCGCTGTCGACAACGATCGCGCCCCGAGCGTCGGCGGCGCCGACCCCAAGGAGGACACGATGACCCCGACCCTCGCCCGCTGGCAGCGCCTGCTGCTGGCGCTCGGCCTGGCCGCGCTGCTGGCAGGCTGCGGCTACAACGACTTCCAGCGCCTGGACGAGCAGGTCAAGTCGAGCTGGGCCGAGGTGCTGAACCAGTACCAGCGCCGCGCCGACCTGATCCCGAATATCGTCGCCACCGTCAAGGGCGAGGCCGACTTCGAGCAGACGACGCTGACGCGCGTGATCGAGGCGCGCGCCAAGGCGACCAGCATCCAGGCCACACCCGAGCTGATCAACGACCCGCAGGCCTTCGAGCGCTTCCAGGCGGCGCAGGGCGAACTCTCCAGCGCGCTGTCGCGGCTGATGGTGGTCGTCGAGCAATATCCGAACCTGAAGGCCAACCAGGCCTTCCAGGACCTGCGCGTGCAGCTCGAAGGCAGCGAGAACCGGATCACGGTGGCGCGCAACAAGTACATCGGCGCCGTCCAGGCCTACAACGTGCTGCGGCGCGAGTTCCCGACCAACCTGACGGCGATGGTCTTCGGCTACGAGGTCAAGCCGACCTTCAGCGTCGCCAACGAGGCCGAGATCTCGGCGCCGCCGAAGGTCGACTTCGGCACCAAGTAGGCGCGCGGTGCGGGACCGGGTGGCGACGCGGGCGTGGCCGGCGGTCTGGCTGCTGCTGGCGCTGCTGGCCTGGCTGCCCGCCGTGCCGGCGGCGCGGGCGCAGCCGCTGCAGCCGGTGCCGGAGCTCGTCGCACGCGTGATCGACCGCACCGGCACGCTGCCACCCGACCGCATCGCCGCGCTCGAGGCCAAGCTCGCCGCCTTCGAGGCCGAGGCCGGGCCGCAGATCGTCGTGCTGATGGTCGCCAACACTGCGCCCGAGGACATCTTCAGCTACGCGAACCGTGTCGCCGACAGCTGGAAGATCGGCCGGCGCGAGGTCGGCGACGGGCTGCTCGTCGTCGTTGCCAAGGACGACCGGCGCGTCAATATCCAGGTCGCGCGCGCGCTCGAAGGCGCGGTGCCCGACCTCGCGGCGCGCCAGATCATCGACCGCGCGATCGTCCCCGCCTTTCGCGCCGGCGACTATGCCGGCGGCCTCGACGCCGCGCTCGACCAGCTGATCGCCCGCATCCGCGGCGAGGACCTGCCGGCGCCGCAACGCCGCGGCGACGCCGGGCAGGGGGTGCAGGTCCAGGAACTGCTGATGTTCTTCTTCGTCGCCGTGCCGATCATCGGCGCCGTCTTCACCGGCGTGTTCGGGCGCAAGCTCGGCAGCGTCGTGACCGCGGGGGCGGCGGGCGGCCTGGCGTGGTGGATCAGCGCCAGCATGCTGATCGGTGTCGGTGCGGCGCTGGCGGCGCTGATCCTGGTCGGCGTCTTCGGCCTCGGCAACGCACTGCAGCGCGCCGGCCGTGGCGGCAGGCACGGCGGCGGATTCGGCGGCGGGTTCGGCGGCGGCGGGTTCGGGGGCGGCGGCGGGGGCGGCGGCGGCTTCTCGTCCGGAGGCGGCGGCAGCTTCGGCGGCGGCGGCGCCTCGGGCAGCTGGTGAGGATGGCGCGATGAACCGCTGGTGGCGCCTGCTCGTGCACCGCTTCAGCGACGATCGCGACGTGCGGCGCGCAATCGGCGACGCGGGGCTGGCCCGGCTCGAAGCGCGCGTGCGCGCGAGCGAGCGCAGCCACGCCGGCGAGATCTGCATCAGCATCGAAGGCGGGCTGCCGCTGTCCTACGTCTGGCGCCGCCTGACCGCGCGCGACCGCGCCATCATGCTGTTCGGCAAGCTGCGCGTGTGGGACACCGAGGCCAACAACGGTGTCCTGATCTACCTGCTGCTGGCCGAGCGCGCGATCGAGGTCGTCGCCGACCGCGGCGTGGCGCGCCATGTCGCGGTCGGCCATTGGGACGAGGTCGTGACGCACATGCGCGAGGCCTTCGCGGCCGGGCGCTTCGAGGACGGGCTGATGCAGGCGGTGGCCGAGGTCGAGGCGCTGCTCGTCGCGCATTACCCGTTGGCCGAGGGGCAGGCGAACCCGAACGAACTCGCCGACGCGGTCGATGTGAGGTGAGAGGACCGCGTGCTCACAGCCGGTGCGAGCGGTCGCCGGCCGAGAAGCCGACGGCGTCGAAGACCGCGCCCTTGGCCAGGCCGATGACCTTGAACAGCTCGCCCATCTCGTGCTCGTCGATCAGCCGCCGCGCTGCGGCGCGTGCCGGCAGGTCGGCCTCGGCCAGCAGCCCCGGCAAGCCGCAGTTGATCAGGAAGCGCGCCTGCGCGGTGTAGCCGAGCACTTCCATCCCGGCGTCCTGCGCAGCCAGCGCGATCGCGGTGAAGTCGACATGCGCGGTGATGTCCTTGTCGCCGACCTCCGCCAGCGGGTCGGCATCCGCGCAGTGCGCGCGGTGGCACATCAGCGTGCCGGCGATGCGTTGCGGGTGGTAGTACTCGGACTCGGGGAATCCGTAGTCGACGAAGAACGCGGCACCGCGGCCGAGCGTGGCCGCCAGGGTGCGGACGAAGGCCTGCGCCTGCGGGTGGATCTCGGTCACGGTGCCGGGCGCGAACGGGCCCGCGACCGGCGGCCGCAGCGCGGTCGGGCGATCGGACCAGGCGAAGCGCGGCGCGCCAGCCGCATCCGCCTCGGCGGCGAGCGCGACGCCGCGCTCGAACCAGGACGCACCGTCCCAGTGCAGCAGCTGCACCGGCATCGCGTCGAGCAGCTCGTTGCCGACGACGACACCGTCGATGCGCTCGGGCAGCGCCGAGACCCAGTGGACGCGATCGCCGAAGCGCGCCAGCCGTGCACGCTGGCGCGTCGCCAGCGCGCCCGAAAGGTCGACGATCAGGTAGCGCCGCACGCGCTCGCCCAGCGCCACCAGCAGCTGCTCGGCCAGCGCGCCGGTGCCGGCGCCGAACTCCCAGACCTCGTCGGTGCCGGTGGCGTCCAGCGCCTGCGCCAGCTGCACCGCCAGCGCGCGCCCGAACAGCGGCGACAGCTCGGGCGCGGTGACGAAGTCGCTGCCCGCACCACCGCCCGCAGCGCCCGGCCCGTCCGCCGGCCAGCGCCCGATCTGCGTATCGCCGCGCGTGTAGTACCCGAGGCCCGGCTCGTAGAGCGCGATCGCCATGAAGCGGTCGAAGGGCAGCCAGCCGCCGGACTCGCCGATCGCCTCCTGAAGACGCTGCGCGAGCCGCTTCGGGGGGGGCGTGGGCTGCGCGCGCATGAGGGCCACGATTGTAGGAACGTGCCATGGGGCCGGGCGTAAGCTCCGGGTCCCGCGCGCCGTCGTGCGCCGCCGCAACCCTTGCCGATGAACACCCGCCCGGCGTCGATCGACGCCACCCGCTGCCCGCTGTGCGGCGGCGACAACGCCTGCGCGATGGCTTCAGGCCACGCCGACCGGCCTTGCTGGTGCACCCAGCTGAGCTTCGATGCCGGACTGCTCGCGCGCGTCCCGGCGGACGCGAAAGGGGCGGCGTGCATCTGCCGGCGCTGTGCCGAGACGGCTGGGCGCTCGGAGGCCGGGGGCGGGGCGATGGCCGTGTCCCCACAGCCGCGCTGATCGCTGCGTCCAGCGCCTCGTCTCAACGTCGCGGCCAAGCGGGGGCGAGTGCCGGCGCTTCGTCGACCGACGCCGACCAGGACATGCCGGGCCTGGCCGCGGCGACCCTGCACCATCCCGCCAGCAGGTCCGCGGCGCGACTCGCGCGGGTTTCAAGCGCCCTGCGAATCGCACTTGCATCTGGGAAAGACCCGGGGGCGGGCATCTGCGCAAGCGATGCGGCCCGAGGTCAGAGCGAACAACCGGCGAGCACGGGGGGACATCGTGCGCGGTCCTGATGGCTCATCCACGCCACCAGCTGGAGTCCGGCGCGCCGAAGCTCAGGGGACGGCTCTGCTTCAGGAGAACCAGCGGAGGAAAGCCGCCGCGGCGAGCGCGGTGGCCGCCAGCGCGGCGAGTGCGCGCCAGGAAAGCTTGCGCTGCACCTCGTTCCACCGCTCGGCGCGCGACTGCAGGCGCAGTGCGAGCGCGAGCCCCCCGGCGGCGCATGCAAGCTTGGTGACGAGCGCTGCGACGGCCACGCCGTGGATGTCGGGAAGCCGGCCGTAGTAGTAATAGCTGACCGCGCCAAGACCGGCACCGCTCGCGATCTGCACGGCCCAGCCCAGCGCGCCCAGCCGCGCCAGCCGCGTTTCGCGCTCGGACGGCAAGGGCGCGGCCCGCAACGCAAACACCGGGACACCCACGACCGCGACCCCACCGAAATTGTGGAGCACCTGGGTCAGCGCGTACGCCAGATTCTCCGGCATCGGTCACTCGACTTCGACCCTCACGCACTGCTCGACGCCGATCGGAACGTGGGCCTTGTTGACGACCTTGATGCAAACCGTACGCTGTCCCGGCAAGAGCGGCTGCAGGGCATGGCTGCCCTTCAGCTGCCGCAGGATGCCAACCTCCTTGCCGTCGACGTAGACATGGACATGCTCGCCGCGAGGACCGGGTTCCACCTCGTAGATGAGCTCCGTGGGGTTCATCGCGTCGAGTCGGGCGCCTTCCGCGGGTGCAAGGATCCGCACATGGGCCGCGGCGGCAGGCACGGCCGCCAGCGCAAGGAAGAGCGCGAGCGGGCCGCCGCGCGAGACGTTCCGTAGCCAGCGCATGATCAGGTTCTCAGTCGGCTTGGGCAGTGTACGTTTCAGCGCCGCACTTGGGCAATAGCGTGGCGGACCGTTGCCTGGCCCGCCCCATGCGCCGCACCGCTGCGCGTCCGCCTGGCGCCGACTTCCAGAGCCTGCGCGGGCTTGGGGCTGCCGATTCCGACGCGGCGAACCCGGGCACGACAGGCCCCGCAGTGCTCGGTGTCGGTGGCGGCCACGCTGCATGAACGTGCGGGCGTCCTCGCCCGCCATCGGCTTGGGCTGCGGCATCGCCTGCAGGCGGCGCGCCAGCGAAGCGAAGAACTTGACCTCGTATCGCCTCGCGTGCGCACCGGGCCCTTCCGCCCAGGCGACGACAGGCGAAGCGCCTTCGCGTGCCGCACCAGGTCGCGTGCGAGCCCGACGAAGACCGTCGCCCAGGCCGCCAGCGCGATGCGGGCGAAGACCTCTCTTCAGTTATCCATGGCGCGACCGCGCCACCCGCGACGCATGAAACCAGCCCCGCCAAGCCCTTGCGCGGATCCGGCTTCGCCGGTCCGCAGCAAGCGCCCCCTCGGGGGGCAGCGAACGCAGTGAGCGTGGGGGTTTCATCTCAGTTGCTCCACCGCGCTTCGCGCGACCCGCGACGCATGAAACGGGCGTCCAATAGCGGCGCGGCTGTGTCCGGCGCA
>JACPVA010000189.1 GCA_016191995.1 Burkholderiales bacterium
GTTGATATCGGTGAAGGTGCTGCCCACCAGCGCATTGGTGATGCAGTCGTACAGATTGACCGTCACGCCGGCGATGCCGAGTTCGCCCGCGTCCTGCACGCCGTCGGCGTCCTTGTCCTCCCAGACCCGGTCGCCCAGGGCCGCGTTTTCAGGACGGACGTAGAAACCGCTGTCGATCGTGCGGTCGAACTCGCCTGCGGTGAGGATGACGGGATCGGAGACCGGCCCGTCCGAATCGAGGGCCGGGTCGCCGCCGGCCTGGCGCGGGCTGACCGCGTTGAATCCTGCGGGCGTCTCGAACAGGACCTGGTACTCGAGCCCCGGCAGCAGACCCTTGAACGCATAGTAGCCATCCTGGCCGTCCTTGTTGAAGGTCAGGGTCTGGGCGAGCTTCTCGCTGCCGCCGTCGTACAGGCCGTCGTTGTCGAGGTCGCGCCAGAGCACGACGGTGGCGCCGTTGATGCCGGCCTCGCCGGCATCCTGGATGCCATCGGCATCGACATCGTGCCAGACGAAGTCGCCGAGGGCCGCGGTCGGGACCTCGATCAGAACCGGCTGCGACGACCCGGATGACGGGTACAGCAGCGCGGTGATGATGTGCCCTTGCTCGACGTCGGGGACGAAACCGTTGCCCTCGGACGTGGACCGCCCGATCAAGTACGTGACGTCGGCGCTGCTGACGGGCCCGCGCTGCGTGATGTCGCTACCGGTGGTGATGAGGGCGCCGCCCCACAGCATGTTCCAGATCGCCGACTGGACCTCGCCGTAGTTGATATCCCTGCCGGTGGTCGACAGGTCCAGGTTGAGCAGCCAGTTGATCGAGTCGAGATTGCCCGCGTTGTAGCCGCCTCCGGGAAGCAGGCCAGGCTCGTAGGGCGAATAGACGTTCCAGTTGTAGGAGGTGCCGCTCGAGATCGACTTGAACGGGTCGAAGCACCAGCCCTCGAACCAGCCACCGCTGGTCGTCCCGTTCTTGACCCCCGTGAACTGCGCCGCAGGGCCCCAGTAATCCCACCACGGCGAGGTCTGCGGGATGAAGACGTCGAAGTAGCTCGTCGTGAAGAGCTTGTCCGGATCCGGCCGGGAACGATACGAATACACGACGAAGTTGATCGGCGACGACATGACGAACTCCTAGTGATGGCGGGTTGGACTTGACGGCTGGCACGGCGGCCGTTGGGTCGATGGCGTACGGGCAGGCGTCCTGGCGGCGAGGCCGCCAGGACGCGTCATGAAGCAAGGCAACGCGCTGGCCCGCGATCGACGGGGCAGACCGGAGCCAACGCATATTTCAATGAATCGGGACGTCCGCAGCGGGCGCGGGTTTCCGCGCCGGCACGGCGACGAGTGAGCCACGTCAGGACCGTCCCGGCTGCGGTTTCGGGCCGGGAACGGACACGGCGAAACCGGGACTGCACGACCCTGCTCCCGCAGGTCGAGTTCGCAGGTCCGGTCGAGCGCTCTCAGGCGAATCAAGGCGCGGGCAATCTGCAGTGAATGCAGTGACATGACCGGGCCGGGCGCGCAGGTCCCGCCTCCTCGCGCCCGGCCCCAGGGACTAACCAGTCTCTGTCTGGCAGATCTGGCGAGAGCCTTTACTTGCGCTTGATGCGCGAGACCGCGATCGCGGCGATCAGACCCGCGGCGACCAGGGCGAAGGTCTCCGGCTCGGGAAGATCCCGCGCGAACGCGGGCACCGAGAGCGACATCAGCATGAGGGTCGAGAGAATGGAACGCATGGACACTCCTTCGGAACGAAACTGTCGATCTTCTTGACACTTCGACCGGAGTGGCCGAGGTCGGCCGAAATGCATGCAAGTGGCGTGCCACGTTAGCCGGGCGCTTCCGGGTAGCCGCGGGCCCGAACGCCCGGGGTGGGTGTCGCGGCCATGCGGCGCCGGGCGACAATGCAGGGTTCGCCGCGTCGCTGGCGCCTGCATGGCTACGCGACCCGGTCCTGTACCACCACGTGGCTCTCGCGAGCCGCCCAAATCGACAAGCCATGGCCCAGTACGTCTACACCATGAACCGCGTCGGCAAGATCGTGCCGCCGAAGCGGCAGATCCTGAAGGACATCAGCCTGTCCTTCTTCCCCGGCGCCAAGATCGGCGTGCTCGGGCTGAACGGCTCGGGCAAGTCCACCCTGCTTAAGATCATGGCCGGGCTGGACAAGGATATCGAGGGCGAGGCGCAGGCGATGCCCGGGCTGAAGATCGGCTTCCTGCCGCAGGAGCCGCAGATGAACCCCGACCAGACCGTGCGCGAGGCGGTCGAGGAGGGCATCGGCGGCGTGCTGGCGGCCAAGGCGCGGCTCGAGCGGGTCTATGCCGCCTACGCCGAGCCGGACGCCGATTTCGACGCCCTGGCCGCCGAGCAGGCCGAGCTGGAATCGGTGATCGCCGCCGCCGGCAGCGTCAATACCGACATGGAGCTCGAGGTCGCCGCCGACGCGCTGCGCCTGCCGCCCTGGGACGCCCGCATCGGCACGCTGTCCGGCGGCGAGAAGCGCCGCGTCGCGCTGTGCCGGCTGCTGCTGGCCAAGCCCGACATGCTGCTGCTCGACGAGCCGACCAACCACCTCGACGCCGAGAGCGTCGAGTGGCTCGAGATCTTCCTCAAGCGCTTCCCCGGCACGGTGGTGGCGATCACGCACGACCGCTACTTCCTCGACAACGCCGCCGAGTGGATCCTGGAGCTGGACCGCGGCCGCGGCCTGCCGTACAAGGGCAACTACTCGGACTGGCTGGACCAGAAGGAGAAGCGCCTGGAGCTGGAGCAGAAGACCGAGGACGCGCGCACGAAGGCGATGAAGGAGGAGCTCAAGTGGGTGCGCTCCAACGCCAAGGCGCGTCAGACCAAGAGCAAGGCGCGGCTGGCGCGCTTCGAGGAGCTGTCCGACGTCGAATACCAGAAGCGCAACGAGACGAACGAGATCTTCATCCCGGTGGCCGAGCGCCTGGGCAACGCGGTGATCGAGTTCGTCGATGTCAGCAAGAGCTTCGGCGACCGGCTGCTGATCGACAAGCTCAGCTTCAAGGTGCCGCCGGGTGCGATCGTCGGCATCATCGGCCCGAACGGCGCCGGCAAGTCGACGCTGTTCAAGCTGGTCCAGGGTGTCGAGAAACCTGACAGTGGCGAGGTCCGGATTGGCCCTACCGCCAAGCTGGCCTTCGTCGACCAGAGCCGCGAGGGGCTGGCGGCGGACAAGACGGTGTGGGAGGATGTCTCCGGCGGGCTGGACAATATCGTCGTCGGCAAGTTCGTGATGCCGAGCCGGGCGTATCTGGGCCGCTTCAACTTCAAGGGCAACGACCAGCAGAAGCTGGTCGGCAGCCTGTCCGGCGGCGAGCGCGGGCGGCTGCACCTGGCCAAGACGCTGGCGCAGGGCGGCAACGTGCTGATGCTCGACGAGCCGAGCAACGACCTGGACGTCGAGACGCTGCGCGCGCTGGAGGATGCGCTGCTGGAGTTCGCCGGCAGCGTGATGGTGATCAGCCACGACCGCTGGTTCCTGGACCGCATCTGCACCCACATCCTGGCCGCCGAGGGCGACAGCCAGTGGACCTTCTTCCACGGCAACTACCAGGAGTACGAGGCCGACAAGAAGAAGCGCCTGGGCGAGGAGGGCGCGCGGCCGCACCGGCTGCGGTTCAAGGCGCTCGCGTAGGCGCTCACGTAGGCGCTCGTGCAGCCGCTCGTGCAGCCGCTCGTGCAGGCGCGAGGGCGCCGGGCGATCGTCGGCCGCCGGCGTCGCGCTAGCCCTGCGCGGTGGTCGGTGTGCGCCACAGCCATGCGGCGCCGCGCACGCCGGAGGCGTCGCCATGGGCGGCCGGGACGATCCGCGTCTGCAGCGGCGCGTCGGCGCCGGCCGAGAAGACCCAGCGCGACCAGCGCGACACGACGCGGTCGCACAGTCCCGGCAGACGCGACAGCCCGCCGCCGACGACGATCACGTCCGGGTCGAGCAGATTGATCACCGCCGCCAGCGCGCGCGCCAGCCGGTCGGCGTGGCGGCCCAGCGTCGCCTCCGCGGCCGGGTCGCCGGCGGCGGCTGCGGCGGCGATCTGCTCGGCGTCCAGCGCGGCGCCGCCGTGGCGGCGGTGGTCGGCCGCCAGCGCCGGGCCGCTGACCAGCGTCTCGATGCATCCGGCACGGCCGCAGTAGCAGGGCGGTGCCGGGTCCGCGCCGGCGGCCGCCCACGGCAGCGGGTTGTGCCCCCATTCGCCGGCCAGCGCATTCGCGCCTGACCACACGCGCCCGTGCACCGCGATGCCGCCGCCGACTCCGGTGCCCAGGATGACCGCGAAGACCATCGCCGCGCCGGCCGCCGCGCCGTCGGTGGCCTCCGACAGCGCGAGGCAGTTGGCGTCGTTGGCCAGGCGCAGCGGCCGGCCGAGCGCATCCTCCAGGTCGCGCTGCAGCGGCCGGCCGTTCAGACAGGTCGAGTTGGCGTTGCGGATCAGCCCCGCGGGCGTGGCCGATCCGGGGTGGCCGATGCCGACCGTCGGCGGCGCGCAGCACAGCGCTTCGGCGCGCCGCACCAGCGCGGCGATCTCGCGCAGCGTCGCCCGGTAGTCGCCGGCGGGCGTGACGACGCGCTCGCGCCAGCGCAGCCGGCCGGTGGCGTCGAGCAGCGCGGCCTCGATCTTCGTCCCGCCGACGTCGATGCCGAGCGCGAGCGGCGCGTTCATCGTCGGGGCGGGCCGCGGCCGGGTTGCGCGCGCGGCGCGCTCAGACCGGCTGCGTTCGTGCCTCGAGCCAGGCGCGCGCGTCGCCGCTGCAGCGCGGCGCCAGACGCTCGCGCACCATTGCGTGGTAGGCGTCGAGCCAGGCGATCTCGTCGGCGCGCAGCAGCCCGCGCTCGAGGCAGCGGGTGTCGATCGGGCACAGCGTCAGGGTCTCGAAGGCGAGAAACTCGCCGAAGTCGTCGCCGTCGGCGGCGTCGCTGGCCGGCGCCGGGACCGCGAGCACCAGGTTCTCGATCCGCACCCCCCAGCGCCCGGTGCGGTACAGCCCGGGCTCGATCGAGGTGATCATGCCCGGCTGCATTGCCATGTCGGCGGTCGGGATCGCCTTGCTGAAGCTCTGCGGCCCCTCGTGCACGTTGAGGAAGTAGCCGACGCCATGGCCGGTGCCGTGGCCGTAGTCCAGGCCATGCTCCCACAGCGGTGCGCGCGCCAGCGCGTCGAGCATCGGCGCGAGCGTGCCGCGCGGGAAGCGCGCACGCGTCAGCGCGATCAGGCCGCGCAGGACCAGCGTGGCGTCGCGCCGGATCGCCGGGCCGACGCTGCCGATCGGCCACACGCGCGTGATGTCGGTCGTGCCGCCGAGATACTGGCCGCCGGAGTCGATCAGCAGCAGGCCGTTGCCCCGGATCGCGGCGTCGGTGGCCGGCGTGGCGCGGTAGTGCGGCATCGCGCCGTTGGCGTTGAAGCCGGCGATGACCGGGAAGCTCAGGCCGACGAATCCGGCGCGCTTGGCGCGCTCGGCCGAGAGCTTGTCGTCGACCGTGATCTCGGTGATGCGCTCGCCGCGCGCCTGCGCCTGCTCGAACCAGGCGTAGAAGGCGCACATCGCCACGCCGTCCTCGATCATCGCCTCGCGCACCTGCGCCGCCTCGGCGTCGGTCTTGCGGCTCTTGGCCAGCGTGCTCGGGTTGGTCGCCTCGACGACGCGGCAGGCGGCACGCTCGCGCAGGCCGAGCGTGATGCGCTTGGGGTCGACGAGCAGCGTGTCGCCCGCGCCGAGCGCGGCCAGCGCGTCGCCGGCGCCGGCGTAGGGGGCGATCGCGATGCCGTCGGCGGCCAGCCGCGCGGTCAGTGCGGCGTCGACCTTGCCGGCGTCGACGAACAGCGTCGCGCGCTCGGCATCGACCAGCAGGTGGGCGAGGAAGACCGGGTTGTAGTCGACGTCGCTGCCGCGCAGGTTGGTGATCCAGGCGATATCGTCGACGCTGGAGACGAAGTGATGCGTCGCGCCGCGCTCGCGCATCGCGGCGCGCACCGCGGCGAGCTTGTCGGCGCGCGGCGTGCTCGCATGCGGTGCGGCGTGCTCGTAGACCGGCGCGCCGGGCAGCGCGGGGCGGCCGCTCCAGACCTCGTCGACCAGGTCGACCTCGCTGCGCAGCGTGGCGCCGCTGCGCTCCAGCGCCTCGCGCAGGGCGCGCGCGGTGGACAGCGCCAGCACGCGGCCGTCGACCGCGACCGTGCCGCCGCGCGGCGTATGCGCCGCCAGCCAGTCGACATGCGCGGTGCTGCCGCCGGTGGCGACGCGCTCGAGCTCGATGCCACTGCCGGCGAGCTCGGCCTCGGCCTGCACCCAGTAGCGGCTGTCGGCAAACAGCAGCGCGCGGTCGACGCTGACGACCAGCGTCCCCATCGACCCGGTGAAGCCCGACAGCCACTCGCGCGCCATCCAGCGCTCGGGCAGGTATTCGCTCAGGTGCGGGTCGGCACTCGGGACGAGCAGCGCGTGCCAGCCGCGCGCGGCCAGCGCCGCCTGGACCGCCTGGATGCGTGCTCGCACGGGGGTGATGCGGGTGTCCATGACGGATTCTAGGAGCCGCACCGGCGCCCGCGTCGGGGCTTGCCCCGCTTGACCGCGGGGGTCGATCGGGCATGCTGCCGGGGTGCGGCGGCCGCGCTGCCGCGCACGCCCGCCGCGGCGCGGCGATCGAAGCAGGAGGCGAAGACCATGGCCGATCCGCAGGCTGCGCTGGCGACCCAGCTGAGAAATATCGAAGCCCGCACCGGCAAGACGCTGGCCGAGCTGCGCGCGATGGTGGCCGCGAGCGGCCTGGCCAAGCACGGCGAGATCCGCGCCTGGCTGCAGCAGACCCTGGCCCTGGGCTATGGCGACGCGAATACGCTGGCCCACGTCGCGCGCCAGGCCGAGGCGCCCGCGGCGATGGGTGCCGAGGACCCGCTGGACGCGATCTACACCGGGCCGAAGGCGGCGCTGCGTCCGCTGCACGCGCGCATCGTCGAGGCGATCGACCGCTTCGGCCCGTACGAGGTCGCGCCGAAGAAGGGCTACGTCAGCCTGCGCCGCAGGAAGCAGTTCGCGATGGTCGGCCCGGCCACCGCGACGCAGGTCGAGATCGGATTGAACGCGAGGGAGCTGCCTGCGGACCCGCGGCTGAAGCCGCAGCCGGCGGGCGGCATGTGCACCTACAAGCTGCGCCTGTCGACCCCGCAGGAGGTCGACGCGGCGCTGGTCGGCTGGCTGCGCGCGGCGTACGACGCCGCCGGCTGAAGGGCGTCGCCACCGGCCGAAGGGGGTCGCAGGCGGCGCGACGACGATCGGCCCGAGCCTGCGCGAACGCGCCACCGGACGCGGCACCGCCGCGATGGCAACGCGTCGGCACGCCCCTGCGGCCATCGCGCCGCGGGCGTGGTGCTAAATTGGCCCGCCTTTTCCCAGGAGCCCATGTTCATGCCCGGCCTGCGCCCCGACGTCGACCCCGACGGCCTGCTCGAGTACTCGGTCGTCTACACCGACCGCTCGCTCAACCACATGTCGCGCCGCTTCCAGCAGGTCATGCGCGAGGCGTCGGCGACGCTGAAGGAGGTCTACGGCGCGCATGCGGCGGTCGTCGTCCCGGGCAGCGGCAGCACCGGGATGGAGGCGGTCGCGCGCCAGTTCGCCGCCGGCCAGCGCTGCCTGATCGTGCGCAACGGCTGGTTCAGCTACCGCTGGTCGCAGATCCTCGAGATGGCCGGCATCGCGCCCGAGCCGGTGGTGCTGAAGGCGCGCCGCAGCGCGCCCGGCGCCACCGCGCCGTTCGTGCCGGTGCCGGTCGGCGAGGCCGTGGCGACGATCGCCGAGACGCGCCCGGCGCTGGTCTTCGCGCCGCATGTCGAGACCTCGGCCGGGATGATGCTGCCCGACGCCTACCTGCGCGCGCTCGCCGACTCCGTGCACGCGGAAGGCGGCATGCTGGTGCTGGACTGCATCGCCAGCGGCGCGGCCTGGGTCGACATGCGCGCGCTCGGCGTCGACGTGCTGGTCAGCGCGCCGCAGAAAGGCTGGAGCAGCACGCCCTGCGCCGGGCTGGTGATGCTGTCCGAGCGTGCGCGCCAGCGCATCGACGCGACGACCAGCAGCAGCTTCTCGCTCGACCTGAAGAAGTGGTTGCAGATCATGCAGACCTACGAGGGCGGCGGCCACGCCTACCACGCGACGCTGCCGACCGACGGCCTGCTGCGGCTGCGCGATGCGATGGACGAGCTGCGCGACTTCGGCTTCGAGCGCGCGCGCGATGCGCAGGCCGATCTGGGGCGGCGCGTGCGCGCGCTGCTCGCCGAGCGTGGCATCGCCAGCGTCGCCGCGCCGGGCTTCGAGGCGCCCGGCGTCGTCGTCGCCTACACCGACCGCGCCGACTGGCACAACGCCAGTGCCTTCGCCGCGCAGGGGCTGCAGATCGCCGCCGGCGTGCCGCTGGCCTGCGACGAGGGGCCGGACTTCAGGACCTTCCGCATCGGGCTGTTCGGCATCGACAAATGGCGCGATGTCGATCGGACGGTCGACGCGCTGCGGCGCGCGCTGGACGCGATGCGCTGACCGGTCTGTGGCCGCGGGCGACCTGCGCCTGACCTCTTGCGCCGCCGTGGCGCCTGGCCGGCGGCGCGGCGACGGGGCGCGGCGGCGCGCCGGCGAGGCCGGTGCGCGCTGTGCGACCGCGGGCTACAGATCAGTGCGCAGCTTCCACAACTCCGGGAACAGCACCGTGTCGAGCATCTTGCGCAGGTAGCCGACGCCGCTCGTGCCGCCGGTGCCGCGCTTGAAGCCGATGATGCGCTCGACGGTGGTCACGTGGCGGAAGCGCCAGAGACGGAAGGCGTCCTCCAGATCGGTGAGCTCCTCGCCGAGCTGGTACAGGTCCCAGTGGCGCGACGGGTCGCGGTAGACCGCCAGCCACGCCGCCTCGACCGCGTCGCTCGCCTCGTACGGCTGCGTCCAGTCGCGATCGACATGGCTCGCCGGCACCGGCAGGCCGCGGCGCGCCAGCAGCCGCAGCGATTCGTCGTACAGCGACGGCGCGCGCCACGCCGCCTCGACCTCGGCCAGGCGCGCCGGCGCGTGGCGGTGCGGCGCCAGCATCGCCGCATTCTTGTTGCCCATGCGGAACTCGATGCAGCGGTACTGCCAGCTCTGGAACCCGCTGCTGCGGCCCAGGGTCGGGCGGATCGCGCTGTACTCGGGCGGCGTCATCGTCGCCAGCACGTCCCAGGCGTGGACGAGCTGCTCCATGATGCGCGAGACGCGTGCCAGCATCTTGAATGCCGGCGCCAGCTCGTCACCGGCGATGCGGGCGATCGCCGCCGCCAGCTCGTGCAGCATCAGCTTCATCCACAGCTCGCTGGTCTGGTGCTGGACGATGAACAGCATCTCGTCGTGCGCCGTCGACCGCGGGTGCTGCGCCGCCAGCAGCTGGTCCAGCTGCAGGTAGTCGCCGTAGCTCATGTCGGCGCCGAAGTCGAGCTGCGCGCCGTGGTGCTCCGGCGGCGGCGCGGCGCGGCGGTCGTCGCCCATCAGGTCACCGCCGCGCGGCGGGCGAAGCGCTCGTCGCGCCACTGGCCGCCTTGCAGCACCTGCACCAGATGCTCCACCGCATCCCAGACGTCGACGAAGCGGACGTACAGCGGCGCGAAGCCGAAGCGCAGGATGTCGGCCGCACTCGGCGCGTGCGAGGGGTCGCCGGCGCGGAAGTCGCCGACGACGCCGCGCGCGATCAGCGCCTGGATCAGCGCGTAGCCGGCGCTAGGGTGCGTGAAGCAGACCTGGCTGCCGCGGCGCGCATCGTCGCGCGGCGAGACCAGCGCCAGGCCATGGCCGGCGCAGCGCGACTCGACCAGCTCGGCGAACGCGCGCGTCAGCGCGAGCGACTTGGCGCGCAGCGCCGCCATGCCGCCCAGCGGCTCGGCGGCGAGCACGGTGTCGACGCCGCAGTCGAGTGCGGCCATCGAGATCACCGGCGGCGTGCCGCACAGGTAGCGCGCGATGCCGGGCGCGGGCTCGTAGCCGGGCGTGAACGCGAACGGCGCCGCGTGCCCCATCCAGCCCGAGAGCGGCTGCCGGAAGCGCCCGGCATGCCGCGGGTGGACCCAGACGAAGGCCGGTGCGCCCGGGCCGCCGTTGAGAAACTTGTAGCCGCAGCCGACCGCATAGTCGGCGCCCGCGCCGTGCAGGTCGACCGGCAGCGCGCCGGCGCTATGCGCCAGGTCCCAGATCACGCGTACGCCGGCGGCATGCGCCGCCGCCGTCAGCGCCGCCATGTCGTGCATGCGGCCGCTGCGGTAGTTGACGTGGGTCAGCATCAGCAGCGCGGTCCGGCCGTCGAGCAACGCCGGCAGCTCGTCGGCCGTGGCCGCCAGCACCAGCTCGCAGCCATGCTGGCGCGCGAGCGACTCGGCGATATAGAGGTCGGTCGGGAAGTTGCTGCGCTCGCTGACGATGCGCGTGCGGCCGGGGGCGTCGGCGCGCGCGGCCTGCAGCGCGGCGCTGGCGACCTTGTACAGGTTGACCGAGGTCGAGTCCGCCACCACCAGCTCGCCCGGCCCGGCACCGACCAGGCGCGCGATCTTGTCGCCGATGCGCTGCGGCAGGTCGATCCAGCCGGCGTCGTTCCAGCTCCCGATCAGCCCGCGGCCCCATTCGTCGGCGACGACCTGCTGCACGCGCGCGGCGGTCGCGCGCGGCAGCGGGCCGAGCGAGTTGCCGTCCAGGTAGATCAGCCCCGGCGGCAGCTCGAACTGGTCGCGCAGCGCCGCCAGCGGGTCGGCGGCGTCGAGTGCGGCGGCTTGGTCGCGGTTCTTCATTCGATTTCCCTCAGCACCGCGCGCACCGGGCTGGCGTCGGCCGTCGTCAGCTTCAGCGGCAGCGCGATCAGCTCGTAGTCGCCCTCGGGAACGCCGTCGAGCAGCAGGTTCTCCAGCACGCGCAGGCCGCGCCGGCGCACGACCTGGTGGCTGGGCAGCGTCTTGCTGTCGGCCGGGTCGATGCTGGCGGTGTCGATGCCGACCAGCTGCACGCCCAGGTCGGCCAGCCGCTCGACGGTCTCGGGTGCGAACGCGGCCAGCGCCGGGTCCCAGGTATCGACCGGTGCCTGCGCATAGGTCCGCACCAGCACGCGCGGCGGCAGCGTCGCGTCGACCGCGTGCGCCAGATCCTCCCAATGCACCAGCGGCGCGCAGCCTACGGCGTGGATCACGCGGCAGCGGCCGAGATACGGCGCCAGCGCCAGCGCGCCGACCGCCTCGCCCTGCGGGTCGTAGTGCAGCGGCGCGTCGGCATGCGCCCCGGTGTGCGGCGACAGGCGCAGCGTCGCGACGTTGACCGGGCAGTCGGCGCCGAGCGTCCAGCTCCAATGCTGCTCGAACGGTGTATCGCCCGGGAAGACCGGCGTGCCGGCGTGCACCGGCGGCGAGATGTCCCATAGCATGGTCATGCGCGGCATCGTATCGGGGGGCGATTTGATTGACAACTAAAGCATCGCCGCCAAGAATGCCTCTGCCCCGCCGCCGCCGAGGAGCTGCCGCATGACCCCGAGCGCCCACGTCGACACCTTCGCGCGCGACCACCTGCCGGCCGCCGCCGACCTGCCCGAGCTGCTGTTCGAGCTGCCCGAGTTGCAGTTCCCGCCGCGCCTGAATGCCGCCACCGAGCTGCTCGGCAAGCGCGTGGCCGCAGGCGACGGCGACCGCCCGTGCGTGATCGGCGAGTCGGTGCGCTGGACCTACGCGGAGCTGCTGGCGCAGGCGGGCCGGATCGCGCGCGTGCTGGTCGAGGACCTGGGGCTGGTGCCCGGCAACCGCGTGCTGCTGCGCGGCGCCAATTCGCCGGCGCTGGCGGCATGCTGGTTCGGCGTCGTGCGGGCCGGCGGGGTCGCGGTCGGGACGATGCCGCTGCTGCGCGCCCGCGAGCTGCGCACCATCGTCGACAAGGCGCAGGTCACGCACGCGCTGTGCGACTCGCGGCTGCTGGACGAACTCGACGCCGCCGCGCCCGACTGCCCGACGCTGCAGCACCGGCTGAGCTTCCACGGCGGCGAGCTGGAGGCGCGCGCGGCGGCCAAGCCGGCGCACTTCGACGATGTCGACACCGCGGCCGACGACGTCGCGCTGATCGCCTTCACCTCGGGCACCACCGGCGTGCCGAAGGGCACGATGCACTTCCACCGCGACCTGATGGCCGCCTGCGCCTGCTGGCCGCCGCATGTGCTGCGGCCGACGCGCGACGATGTCTTCATCGGCAGCCCGCCGCTGGCCTTCACCTTCGGGCTCGGCGGGCTGCTCCTGTTCCCGCTCGCCGCCGGCGCGAGCACGGTGCTGATCGAGAAGGCCACGCCCGACGCGCTGCTGCCGGCGATCGAGCGCCACCGCGCCACCGTCTGCGTCACCGCGCCGACCAGCTACCGCGCGATGGCGCAGCAGGTCGGCGCGCACGACCTGCGCTCGCTGCGCAAGTGCGTTTCCGCCGGCGAGGCGCTGCCGGCGGCGACGCGCCAACTCTGGAAGGACGCCACCGGGATCGAGATCATCGACGGCATCGGGTCGACCGAGATGCTGCACATCTTCATCTCGGCCGACGAGGCGCATGCGCGGGGCGGCGCGACCGGCGTGCCGGTGCCCGGCTACCGCGCCGCGATCCTCGACGACGACGGTCGCGAGCTGCCGCCGGGGCAGGTCGGGCGGCTCGCGGTCAAGGGGCCGACCGGGTGCAAGTATCTCGCCGACGAACGCCAGCGCCAGTATGTGCAGCATGGCTGGAACCTCACCGGCGACGCCTACCTCGTCGATGCCGACGGCCAGTATGTCTTCCAGGCGCGCACCGACGACATGATCATCAGCGGCGGCTACAACATCGCCGGGCCCGAGGTCGAGGGTGCGCTGCTCGCGCACCCGGCGGTCGCCGAGTGCGGTGTCGTCGGCGTGCCGGACCCCGAGCGCGGGCAGATCGTCAAGGCCTTCGTCGTCCTGCGCCCGGGCCACGAGGGCGACGAGGCGATGGCGCGCGAGCTGCAGGACTTCGTCAAACGGACGATCGCGCCGTACAAGTACCCGCGCGCGGTCGCCTTCCGCGCGAGCCTGCCGCGCACCGAGACCGGCAAGCTGCAGCGATTCAGGTTGCGCGAAGGCTGATGCGGGATCGCGTCGAAGCCTTCAACTGGCGCCCGCGGTCGAACGACTGCGCTCGGCCCGAAGCGGTCGCTCAGCCAAGGGCCTCCTTGGGCTGCCACGTGCCGGCGTGCCAAGGTCGCCGGGCCCCCTCTCCCTCCATGTCCCCCGGGCCGGGCTGCGCCCGACCCTCCTCCTTTACTTACGGGAGAGGGGGCCCGGCGCCCTTGGCCGGCTACCGTGGCGGTTTTCGGCGGTCGAACACCACCTTGGCAGCCACGAAGCCGGGAGCGGGCCGGCCGGGGCGCGCGTGGGAGGCGCCGAGAAGCGCAGGGCGCCTGGCCGCGCGCGCAGCGCGCCTCGTAAACTGACTCGTCGCCTTTGTCCGAGCGCAGCGAACGAAGTGAGCGTAGCGAGTTAGGCGACGGGCCAGGCGACCGA
>JACPVA010000013.1 GCA_016191995.1 Burkholderiales bacterium
CAAGAAGTTGCTCGTAGAGTTGCGTGTCCTTCATCTTGGCCCTCGACGGTCGCGTTGAAGGCCTCACTGTAGCTCTGGCGCCAGGAAGCTTGATCTCCGGCCGGTCAGCGCTGGATCCCACCGAATGTCACCAAGAGCCTCAAGGGTAAGCCTCCATCCGCGGGTGCCAGCGACCGCGCTAGCATCGACTCGATCACGATTATGATCGATAACGAATGGTAGCGGGGTGACGGACTCGAGGTCTCATGGTTATCACGTAGATCGAACATGGGGACGGCGCAGCGCATCGGCACCGCGACGAGCCCGCATCCCCGGAACACCCGCCGCCGCCGATGCGGACCAGCCGTCATGAGTCGTAGCTTCAGGACGCGGCTGGCCGATCGAGGCCGTCGCGGGCGAAGCCGCCCGATGTGTTAGAAACTCGACCGGAAAAGTGCGAAATGCCCAAGCAGAGAACCCAAGGTGACCCCGTTCCGGGGCGGTCAGCGAAATCGTCGAACGTGGCAAGAATCGGCGAGCGAGGAAGGGCGACCCCCGCGCCGGCGGACCTGACCGAGGTCCAGTCGTCCCGTGGCGTGGTGCTCGTCGACCAGAGCGACCTCTACGAGCTCGTCGGCTACAGCTGTCGCCGGGCCCATACGCATGTGCTCGGCTACGCCGCGGACGCGCTGGCCACCTACGATCTTCCTCCGGGGTGGTTCACCGTGCTGTCCCTGCTGGTCCGCAATCCCGGGCTGAGCAGTCGTCAGATGTGCCAGGTCCTCGGCGTCAAGCCTCCGAACTTCGTCGCACTCGTCTCCGCGTTCGAAGCGCGCGGCCTGATCGAGCGGCGCGTACATCCGGAAGACCGGCGCTCGCTGGGCCTGTATCTGACCGCCAGTGGCCGAAAGCTTGCCAAGGGCGTGCGCGACGACGTGCTGCGTGCCGAGCGCGAGGCGACGTCGATGCTCGATGACGAGGAGCGCAGGACCTTGCTGTCCCTCCTGCGCAGGGTGTTCGAGGGCAGGCGGCATGACTCGCCGCTGGTCGACGACGACGAGGCCGTCGCCTAGCGCCTGCCTTCAGACTCCCGGCGGTCGGCCGACCTCGGCCTTCGGGTGCCGTGTCTGCCGCCGGACGCCGCGTCGTCCGGATCGCCGATCCGGCGCCGCGAAGCCGACGAATCGACCCGGGGAACCCGGCGTCGCCAATAGGCGGTGGCCCGCCGCAGGGGGAGCCGAGCTCGGGCGCTACGAGCGCCGCCGCGCCCGGTGCGCCGCCGTGCCTCGATTCAGGTCGCGCGCTTGTGCGACCCGTCGCAAAGCGGCTTGTTGCCGCTTTGCTTGCAGCCGCAGAAGTGGATCGTTCGCGTCTCCGCGGCCGTGTACTTGACCGGCTCGAAGACCGCGTCGGCCCGGTGCGAGCCGTCGCAGAAGGGCTGGCGCCTGCTCTTGCCGCAGGCGCACCACCAGTAGTCCTTGCCGGCCTCGAGGGTGACGGCAAACGGCGTGTCGGCGGCACGGACGGGATCGGTCATCGCGGGGCTCCTCGGAGGACGGCTTGCGGTCGATCGACGCCGATCGTAGGGGTGGGTCGACGCCCCTGATCCGCGCGGGGTTCATTCGACCCGCATCCCGATCTCGTCACCGTCTTCGCCGCGCGCGATCCGTGCCGAATCCGATCGAGATCTCGGCGCGCGTCGCGACGGCTCGTTCACATGCGCGGGCGCCGGGCGGGCGATCTCGACCCGGCGCCAGGGGCGATTGCGGGCGCCCGAACCGACCGGCAGAATCGGACGCGTGAGTAGCGCACAAGCCGATGCGATCCCGTCGGAGAGCCCGCCAGGCTCGGTAGCGTGGGCGGCCGGTACGCTGTCGCGGCTGCGCTGCGTCGTGCTGATCGCCGACCGTGTCGAGTCGGTGGCGGAGATCGAGCGCTACGGCCAGGCCGCGGCGGTTCAATGGGCGGTCTGGCTGCATGAGGTGCGCAGCCGGCTGCTGCCCGAGGCCGGGGCGCGGCTGGTCAAGTCGACCGGGGACGGCTTCATGGCGCAGTGCGGCGATCCGGTGGCCGCGCTGCGGCTCGCCCAGCGCCTGCACGCCGCGGCGGCGTCGAGCACCGGTGCGGCCGGCGTGCCCACGGCGATCCGGCTTCGCGTGGCCATCAACCTCGCCGACGTCATCGCCGACGGCGTGGACCTGTACGGCTACGACGCCAACGTCGCGGCGCGCGCGATGGCGATGGCCGAACCCGGCCAGACGATCGTCACCGAAGCCGTGCGCGATCACCTCGGGGCGGCGCCGTTCGCCGACCTCGAGGATCTCGGCGAATGCCATCTCGAGCACATCGCGAACCCGGTGCTGCAGGCGCGCGGCGGCCAGGTCGCCTCGGCGATCGACGGTCACGGGCGCCTGCTCGCGTCGATCCTGTTCCCGATCAAGACCCCGCTCGGTCTCGTCGGCAGCTGCGCCGTGCTCACCGTCGCGCCGACCGCGCCGCGCGGTGCCGGGGCGCGTGCACCGGCCGGACGCTGGACGGTCGAGATCCGGCTGCACGGCAACGCGGCGGGCAGCCGAGCGTGGCCGCCGGCGCACGCCTACCTGGCGCGCAACGATGCCGACTTCGGCATGCCGCGCCGCGGGCGCGCCTCGCACTTCGTCGCCGGCGCCGCCTCTCGGCCAGCCGGTCCGCGACGGCGCATTCTTCGGCGGCGGCACGCTCGGCGATCCGCCCTGAGGGTGACGGCCTGAGTGCTCGCCCGTCCGATAGGCCGCGTCTCGCCGACTCGCGCGCTGCGGACGTTTGGCAGCCGCGCGATCGACGCCGCGCCGGGCAGCGTCGCGCGCCAGCCCGGCGCCGGGGATGCCGGCGCAGGCTTCGAGCCGATCGCAGGCCGATGCGGCGGAAGTTCACGCCGGGCTCACGCTTCGTTGGCGCTGCGGAACTGGCGCACCACGTCGAGAAAGGATCTCAGGATCGGCGAGCGGTCGTCGGGCCGGTAGGCGCAGCCCAGCTCGATGAGCTGCTCCGAGCCCTTCAGCGGCCGGTAGACCACATGCGGCAGTCGCAGGCGCGTGGCGCACTCCGGCACCACGCAGATGCCGAAGCCGCAGGAAACCAGCGCGATGCTGGTGACGACGTCCTCCACTTCCTGCGCCACGCGGGGCTGGAAGCCTTCTGCGTGGCACAGCGCGACGACATGGTCGCCCAGGCTGGGGCGCGGTGAACTGGGGAACAGGATCAGCGGCTGGCCGGCGAAGGCGCGCACGGCGATCTCGCGGTGGCGCGACAGTTCGTTGTCGCGGTTGATGGCCACCATCAGCCGCTCCTTCAGCACGGTTTCCACCGCCATCTCGGGCGCATCCGGAAAGACGCGCACGAAACCCACCGTCAGGCGGCCCTCCTGCAGCGCCACGACCTGCTCCGGCCGGGTCATGGTATGCAGATGGACCTCGACCTCCGGGTAGCAGCGGCGGAACTCGAGGATCAGCCGCGGGATCACGTTCAGCACCGCCGAGCCGAAGATGCCCACGTCGAGGCGGCCGAGCTGGCCGCGGCCGGCCTTGCGCGTCCGCTCCGCAGCCTGCTGGGCCAGCGCGAGGATCCTGGCGGCCTCCTCGCGGAACAGGTGGCCCGCCTCGGTCAGGTCGACGCCCTTCGACGTGCGCTCGAAAAGCTGGGCCCCGAACTCGTCCTCGAGCTGGCGGATCTGGCGCGTGAGCGGCGGCTGCGAGATGTGCAGCCGCCTGGCTGCGCGACCGAAGTTGCCCTCGTCGGCCAGGGCCATGAAGTAACGGAGGTGGCGGAACTCCATCGTCCTGTCTCTCGGTCCGGGCCAGGCTGAGCGATGCCGCAAGGTCACGCGATACCCGGCGAGTATCGGAGACCGGGCTACAAGGTATTGGACTGTATCGGACGGCGTTCTTAAATTGACGGCATGCACTGCGGCGCACGATCGCAGACCTCGCACGAATGCATGCGGATCACGACAGGAGACATCCATGAACGCCAGCGCATCGAACCCTTGCGTCGCCGAGACCGCCCCCGGACGGCGCAAGGCCATCAGGACGATGGGAGGCATCGCCCTCGCGTCGATGCTTCCGGCACCCTGGGTGCGCGCCGCGAGCGCGGTCAGGATCGGCTATGTCAGCCCGCAGACCGGCCCGCTCGCGGTTTTCGCCGAGCCGGATGCCTACACGCTGGCCCAGATGCGGCGCGCGCTGGCCGGCGGCCTGCGCATCGGCGGGCAGAACCATGCCGTGGAGATCGTCTACAAGGACTCGCAATCCAGCTCCAACCGCGCCGCCGAGGTGACCGCCGACCTGATCCTGAAGGACAAGGTCGACATCGTCGTCGCCGCCAGCACGCCCGAGACGACCAACCCGGTGGCCGACCAGTGCGAGCTCAACGGCGTGCCCTGTGTCACCAACGACACGCCCTGGCAGCCGCATTTCTTCGGCCGCGGCGGCGATCCGAAGCAGGGCTTCGAGTGGACCTACCATTTCTTCTGGGGGCTGGAGGACATCATCGGCGTGTATGCCAGCCTGTGGGAGCAGATCCCGACTAGCAAGACGGTCGGCGCGCTGTGGCCGAACGACTCGGACGGCAACGCCTGGGGCGACGCCAGGATGGGCTTCCCGCCCGTGCTGCAGAAGAAGGGCTTCAAGCTGATCGACAAGGGGCGCTACCAGTCGCCGTCCGACAACTTCTCCACCTACCTCAACGAGTTCAAGAAGAGCGGCGTGGATATCGTCACCGGCGTCGTGCCGCCGCCGGACTTCGCCAACTTCTGGTCGCAGTCGGGCCAGCAGGGTTTCAGGCCGAAGATCGTCACCGTCGCCAAGGCGAGCGAGTTTCCGGCCGCGATCGAGGCCTTCGGCGATCGTGCCGCCGGGCTCTCGGTCGAGGTGTGGTGGTCGCCGGCCCATCCGTTCCGCTCCAGCCTGACCGGGCAGAGCTCGGCGCAGCTGGCCGCCGACTACACGCGGGAGAGCGGCCGCCAATGGACCATGCCGCTGGCCTTCAAGCACGCGCTGTTCGAGGTCGCGGTGGATGCCTTGAAGCGTGCCGAGGGCAGGAGCCCGGCGGCGATCCGCGACGCCATCCGCCAGTCGAATCTCGCCACCATGGTCGGGCCGGTCAACTTCAGGACCGGGCCGGTGCCCAACGTCAGCAAGACGCCGCTGGTGGCCGGGCAGTGGAAGCGCCGCGGCAAGGCCCTCGATCTGGTCATCGTCGAGAACAGCCAGGCGCCGATGATCGCCGTGCAGGACAAGCTCGCAGCGATCGCCTGAGCGCCGCGCCGGCGCGATGGATTCCGGCCGGCTTCGCTTGCCTTGGCCATGAACCAGAGTCTGCTCGTCCTCGACGGCGTGTCCAAGCGCTATGGCGGCCAGCCGGTCATCGACGGGCTCGGCTTCGAGGTCGGCGCGGGCGAGGCGCTCGGCATCATCGGCCCCAACGGCGCCGGCAAGACGACGCTGTTCAACATCATCGCCGGCGACGTCCGCCCCGACGCCGGCCGCGTGAGCTTCGCCGGGCGCGACATCACGGGATGGAGCCCGGCCAGGCTGTGCCGCGCCGGCATCGGCCGCAGCTACCAGATCCCGCATCCCTTCGCCGGCATGACGGTGTTCGAGAACGTCCTCGTCGGGGCGACCTGCGGCGCCGGGCTCGCCGAATCCGCCGGCCATGCCGTGGCGATACGCTGCCTGCAGCGCACCGGCCTGCTGCGCCAGGCCAACACCCTGGCCGGCTCGCTGCCGCTGCTCGACCGCAAGCGCCTGGAACTGGCGCGGGCGCTGGCCACCGGGCCGAAGCTGCTGCTGCTCGACGAGATCGCCGGCGGCCTGACCGAGCATGAGGTGCGCGAACTGATCGGCATCGTCAAGGACATCCGCAGCGAGGGCGTGACGCTGATCTGGATCGAGCACATCGTGCATGCGCTGATGGCGGTGGTCGACCGGCTGCTCGCGGTCAGCGTCGGCCGGCTGCTGACCCAGGGCCGCCCCGCCGACGTGATGGCCAGCCCGCAGGTGCGCGAGGTCTACATGGGAGTCGAAGCGGGATGAGCCTGCTCGAAGTCCATGGCCTGCATGCCTACTACGGCGACTTCCGGGCGCTGCACGGTGTCGACTTCCGCGTCGAGGCCGGCGAGACCGTGGCGGTGATCGGCGCCAACGGCGCCGGCAAGTCCACGCTGCTGAGGGCCGTCACTGGAATGCTGCCGGCGCCGGCCGAAAGCGTGGTCTTCGCGGGCAACCCGATCGGCGGCCTGCCGCCGCACGCCATCGTGCGCCTGGGCATCGCCATGGTGCCGGAGGGACGCTGCCTGTTCCCCAGCCTGAGCGTCGAGGAAAACCTGCTCATCGGTGCCGAATGCGGATGCCGCGGTCCCTGGGACCTGGCGCGCGTCTATCGCCTGTTCCCCGCGTTGAAGGAAAAGCGCGCGCTCCCGGCCACCCTGCTGTCGGGCGGGCAGCAGCAGATGACCGCGATCGGCCGCGCCCTGATGTCCAACCCGCGGCTGCTGCTGTGCGACGAGATCTCGCTCGGCCTGGCGCCGCGGGTGGTGCGCGAGATCTATGCCGCGATGCCGCAGGTCAAGGCCGAAGGCGCGGCGGTGGTCGTCGTCGAGCAGGATACCGGGCAGGCGATGCGCATCGCGGACCGCCTGTACTGCCTGCAGGAGGGCCGCGTGGCGCTGGAGGGTGCGCCGCAGACGCTCGCGCCCGATCGGGTGTCCCAGGCCTATTTCGGGGTCTGAGGTGGACGACTGGATCAACACCCTCGGCCAGGGCCTGCTGTTCGGCGGCATGTATGCGCTCTTCGCCACCGGCCTGTCGCTGTCCTTCGGCATCATGCGGCTGATCAACATCGCGCACGGCGACCTGATCGTGCTCGCCGCCTTTGCCGCGATCGCCCTGGTCGAGCCGCTCGGAATCGGGCCCTTCGCGGCGCTGCCCCTCGTCGTGCTGCTGATGGCCGGACTCGGCTATCTGCTGCAGCGCCTGCTCCTCAACCGCACGCTCGGCGACGACCCGCTGCGCCCGCTGCTGGTGACCTTCGGCGTCTCGATCGTGGTCCAGAACGCGCTGCTCGAAATCTTCTCGGCCGACATGCGCGGGCTCGACGCCGGCGCGATCGAGACCGCCAGCGTCCCGCTCGGCGGCAATGTCGCCGTCGGCGTCTACCCGCTGCTCGTGGCGGCGACCGCGGTCGGCGTCATCGGCGCACTGCAATGGCTCTTCTACCGCACGGCGCTCGGGCGCGCCTTTCGCGCCACCTCGGACGACCACCGCACCGCCCAGCTGATGGGCATCGACAACCGCCGCGTCTATGCCTTGGCGATGGCGCTGGCGAGCGCGGTGGTTGCGATCGCCGGCGTCTATCTGGCGATCCGCACCAGCGTCGGCCCGAGCGACGGCCCGCAGCGCCTGCTCAGCGCCTTCGAGGCGGTGGCGATCGGCGGCCTGGGGTCGCTGTGGGGCACCCTCGCCGGTGGCATGACGCTCGGCGTGGCGCAGGCGATCGGGATGAAGCTCGATCCCGGCTGGGGTGGGGTGAGCGGCCATCTTGCCTTCCTGCTCGTCGTCGTGCTGCGGCCGAACGGCCTGTTTCCCAAGACCCGCGACCGATGAAATGAGCGCCCCGCACCGCCGCCCGAGGGCGCGCCAGCCCCATCCCGCGCCCGTCCGGCGGCGGGCACCCCGGACCCGCGTTCCCGGTGGCGACGGCGGCGTTTCGCGCCGCCGTGCGCCGTGCCGCCGCCGCAGCCGGCCCGCCGTGCCAAGCCGGCCGCGGGCGCGGGCTGGGGGGAGCGTCTTGTCGTGAACAGCCCCATCCCGTCCTTCCGCGTCGAATGCGGCAGCCGCCACAGCCGCCTGGCCGGCGCGCTGGCGCTGCTCCTCCTGGCCGCCGGCAGCTCGATGCCGTTCTGGGCCGAGCCGTCCAGCCTGCGCGCGCTGGCCGAGTTCTTCTATGTCCTTGCGCTGGCGCAGATGTGGAACCTGCTCGCCGGCTACGGCGGCATGGTGTCGATCGGCCAGCAGGCCTTCGTCGGGATCGGCGGCTATACGCTGGTGGTGCTCGGACTGCACGCCGGCCTGAATCCCTTCCTCGCGATTCCGGCGGGCGGCCTCGCGGCGGGCCTGTTGGCGCTGCCCGCCGGCTGCGTGCTGTTCAGGCTTCGCGGCGCCTATTTCGCCATCGGCAGCTGGGTGATGGCGGAAGTCTTCCGCCAGGTCATCGCCAATATCACCGCGGTCGGCGGCGGCTCGGGGCTGTCGGTGACACGCGCCGTCGCCACCATTCCGTCCTGGTGGCGCCAGTCGCTGACCTTCTGGTGCGCCCTGCTGCTCGGCGCCGGCGCCACCTTGCTGGTGTATGCCCTGCTGCGTTCCCGCCATGGCCTGGCGCTCACCGCCGTGCGCGACAGCGAGCGCGCCTCGGCCAGCGTCGGGGTCGGCGTGCGCAAGGTGAAATGGTTCGTCTACATCGCCTCGGCGGTAGGCTGCGGCATGATCGGCGCGCTGATCTTCATCACCAAGCTGCGCATCTCCCCGGATGCCGCGTTCTCGCCCGACTGGTCGGCGCTGATGTTCTTCGTCGTCGTCATCGGTGGCATCGGCACCATCGAGGGGCCGATCCTCGGGGCGCTGATCTACTTTGCCCTGCGCGAGTGGCTCGGCGGATTCGGCACCTGGTATCTCATCGCGCTGGGCATCCTCACCGTGGCGGTGATGCTGTGGGCGCCGAAGGGCCTGTGGGGCTCGCTCGTGGCACGCCACGGCCTGCGCCTGTTCCCGGTGCAGCGGCGCCTGCGGCCGCTCGGGCCCGGCGGCGATGCGCCGCGGAAGTCCGCGCTCGCCGCCGATCCCTGCGCACGATCGGTCGAGGTCTAGCGCGCAATCACCTTCACGCGGTCGGATGCGGTCCTGCCGTGACCGCGGCGCGGGGCACACTGCCTTCGCGGTCGGTCCCGGCTGCGCGGGCCTGGCCCGTCAGGTGCTGGCGGGTCCGACCAATCGACTCGGCTCAGCGCATCTGGAATAGCTCCTGGTGAAAGCGCGCCGCGGGCAAGCCGTGGGCGACGAAGTCGGCGCGCAGCGAGCGGCCGAATGCCGCCGGGCCGCAGAACCACAGGCTGGCCAGGGCCCAGTCGGGCAGCATGGCGCGGATCCGGCTGCCGTCCAGCCGCCCGTCCCTGCTGTCCACCAGCACGTGCAGGCGCACGCCGGCGGCACGCGCATCGGCGCTGAGCTTGTCGATCGCGGCCTGTTCGTAGACCGCGGTCGGGTGGAACAGGTCGATCGCCTTGTCCCCCGGCACGGCGGCAAGCTGCTTCATGCGCGCCACGAAGGGCGTGATGCCGATTCCCGCGCCGACCCAGATCTGGCGCGGCATGCCATCGTCGAAGTCGAAGCAGCCATAAGGCCCCTCGACGGTCACCGGCATGCCGACCTTCAGCTTCTCGCGCAGCCGGCGCGTATGGTCGCCCAGCGCCTTGGTGATGAAGGTGATGCGCCGCTGCTGCGCATCCCAGGCCGAGGCGATGGTGTAGGGATGCGCGCCCTCGCGCGCGTCGGAGGTGACGAACGCGAACTGCCCGGCGGCATGGCCGGGCCAGCCCGGCTGCAGCGCGATGCGCGATTCGAGCACGTCGAGCCCGGGGTAGTGCACGAGCGTCTCGATCGTGCCGCCGACCTTGCGCCCGGCGCCGACCCGTCCCAGCAGCACCAGCACCGCCGCGATGCTGCCGCCTGCCATCAGCAGCGCGAGCAGCCAGCCGATGGGCTGGCTCCAGTAGCCGAACTTCGCCAGCACGACCGAGTGGAAGACCAGCACCAGGTAGGCCAGCGCGATCCACTTGTGCGTGCGCGCGAACAGGTGGTAGGGGAAGCGCTGCACCAGCGCCAGCACGAGCAGCAGTGCCGCCACGTAGAAGGCCCACTCGCCGAGCCCCTCGGCCAGACCGCGCTGGCTGGCGAGCCAGCCTTCGACCGTGTCGGCCTGCAACTGCGGCCGCGGCCCGCGCGCGGGCCGCTCCAGCCAGCCCCAGCCGACCATCCACTTCGTACCCTGCGCCCACCACCAGTGCAGCACCGAGACCACGAGCGCCGTGATGCCCAGCCACTTGTGCAGCCGGTACATCTTGTCCAGACCGTCGAGCCGCGGCTCGAGCCAGCGCGGGCGCAGCGCCAGCAGCAGCGCCAGGCTCATCGCGCCGATGGCGATCACGCCGCTGTACTGCATGAAGACGGTACGGAAGGCAAAGTAGCTGGGCGGCTGCGGCCACAGCGTATCGGCCAGCAGCCACAGCGCGGTCAGCACGGCGATGGCGCCGACGAGGAAGAGCTGGATGCGTCTCATGAGGCGGGTTCGGCCGAGGCGCGGTGTCGCCGCGCGGCCCTCCAGCATAACGAGCCGATGCATCGGCCTTGTTGCTGGCGGCAGGCTGGAGCGCGGCGCCAAGGCCGCGCGTCGATGCCGCGACGCTGCGGACCGCGGCGCCCGATGCCCGCGATGCCGCCCGTCTTGCTGCGCCCGGCGGCCCTCGTCGGCCGTCGCCGCGCGGCGCCGATTCAGGCCCCGCCAGCCCGCTTCAGCGCGGGAAGAGGTTGGCTTCGATCAGGTGGGGCCGGAAGCGGAAAACCTCGGGGTCGCGGTCGTCGACGATCACCTCGACCCAGTGCACATTCTGGGAGCCGAAATTCTCGGCCCGCGTCACGCGTTCCAGGAGCTGCGCGCCGCTGGCCAGTGTCGGGGCGAGGAGCGGCTTGTCGACGCGGAAGTAGTGGCTGTCGCCATGCGCGATCACGACCGGCTTGCCGAAGGCGACGGCGCGCTGCGTGATCCGCTCCAGCACGGCATTGAAACCCTGGCGCTCGCGGTCGGATGGCGGCAGCTCGAAGTTCGGGTTGGCCTGCATCGCCAGCAGCACGCCGGCCGATCGGTCGACGCTCGCGCGGGCGAAGAGGGCGTCGATCCACGCCAGCGCGGCGGCGATGCGCGCCTCGACCTCGGCCACGCGGTCGGCGCGCGGCGTCTCGTAGCTGTCGCCCGGGTCGATCTGGCTCCACGGCGCGTAGCCGTTGTTGCTGCCGACGACGTGGATCGTGCCCATCGTCGTGCCGCCGAAGCTCCACATGGAATTCTCGACGAAGGTCTCGAAGCCGGGCAGCGACGCCTGCGTCGCCAGGCGTGCCGGACGGCCACCGGTGCTGACCCCTGGCTGCGGGAAGAACAGCCGGCGCAGCTTGTCCAGGCGCTCGGTCGGCAGGTAGTTGCCGTTGTTGCTGCGGTGGCAGTCGGTCCACTCGTTGTCGCCCGGGGTGTAGACGAAGGGCTTCGCGAACTTCTGATACTGGTCGAAGCGGCGCTGCAGCAGGTCGTCGTCGCAGCGCTCGCTGCCGGACTTGATGTCCCCGGTATGCAGGACGAAGCGCACCTGGGGTGCGGCATTGATGGCATCGATCACGCGGTCGAACTGCGGCTCGGTGGCGCTGCCGTAGGGCACGTCGCCGATCAGCGCGAAGGAGCCGCGCGCCGGCATCGGGGTCGGTGGCTGCGCCACGGCGCACGCGGAGATGGTGGCCAGCATGGCCACCGCGGCTGCTCGGATCATCGTTTCTCTCCTGGCTGGGGATTGGCTCGGCGGTGGCGGGCGGCGGGCCGCCACGCAGGCATCACTTCAGCCCCACGCAGTTGGCATAGAAGGTCACCGTGGCCGGCCAGTCGGCGAAGACGCCGAGGATGCCGATCTGGCGCGCCATCACGTCCAGCGCCAGGAAGACGTCGCCTTCGCGCCGGATCGCGCTGTCGAAGGTCTGGTAGTAGAAGCCATTGTTGCCGTCGGCGAGGATGCCGCTGCGCTCCAGCGTCCAGGTGATGATGTCCAGCCCGGCGGCCTTGGCGTCCCTCGCATACTGCGACGGCACGATCTGGCCGGCCGCGTCGACGCTCAGCAGCGCGAAGGTCGGCGGCGCGACGATCCGGATGCCGTCGGCCTTGTACTGCGCCAGCTCGGCCGCCGTCGGCAGATCCGCGGGGGTGTTGGCGTCGTCCAGGTACACCGCCTGGCGGCCGTAGGACGGTTCGTTGCGCACCCAGTAGAGCACGTCGCCGAGGTCGAAGGACTGCGGCCAGACGCGCTGCGGCGGGACGCCGGCGAGCTTGTACTCGTCGATCAGCTTGCGCGCATAGTCCTCCTGGCTGAAGCCGTCGAACGGCATCGGCACCACCGGCGACTTCAGCTCCGGCGTCATCTGCACGCCGAGCGACTCGAACAGCTCGATGCTCTCGGCGTGCGTCATCAGCGTGCCGCTGGTCGGCCCCGAGTACAGGTCGGTGCGCCAGCTGGCGGTGCCACCGAGATATTCCTGCACCGTCCGCGCGCGCGAGTTGGACGCGTCCATCTTGCCGCGCAGCGTCTTGAACTCGGCCAGCGTGATGTCGCTGGTGCGGCACTCCGCGCTCGCCGGGGTCAGCAGATTGCCGCCGGCGTCGAAGCTCGCGGGCACGAAGGGCTGCGTGCACTTGGTGGCCAGCGGCGTGGCGAGGATGTCGGTCGTCGTGTGCAGATCGTTCTGCGCGTGGCGGCAGACCAGCTCCTTGTCCTTGGTGAAGGCGACGTCGCACTCCAGCACGCCGGCGCCCATGCGCGCGGCGGCGACGTAGGACTCGCGTGTGTGCTCGGGAAACTGCATCGGCGCGCCGCGGTGGCCGATCGAGAAGGCGCTCGGCCGGTAGACGCGCGTGCGCCTGGCGCAGGCCTGGAGCTCCTGCTTCAGGCTGCCCTCGCTCATCTCGTCGACGAGGAAGAACGGGCGCGGGCCGAGTTGCACCGAGCTCTGGCCGGCGGCGGGGGCGGCATCGGCGACGCCGACGCTGGCGGCGGCGAGCAGCGCCGCGCTGACGAGATGACGCATCGGATTTCCTCCTGTTCGGGGTCGAGGTGCCGACGCATCGACCGTCGGCAATCCGATGCTGCGGACCGGCGGCGACGCCGCCGTGTCCGTGGCGTGACGCTCAGGTGGCAGCCGCGTCCCGCGGCCGCCCGGGCATCGTCAACCCGCGGCCCGGATCCACTCGGCGATGCTCGCCGCGGTCGGGATGCGGCCGGAGCACACCAGCTTTTCGTCGATCACCAGCCCGGGCGTCTTCAGCACGTCGTAGGCGACGATCTGCTGCATGTCGGTGACCTTGGAGATCTGCGCCTGCACGCCGGTGGCGGCGACCGCCTCGCGCGCGAGTTCCTCGAGCTTGCGGCAGTTGGCGCAACCGGGGCCGAGAACCTTGATGCTGAGCACGATCAGACCCTTTCCAATGCGGAGGATGTGGCGCGGCGGCTGGCCAGCGCGAGCAGCCCCGCCAGCAGCGCGACGAAGCCCGCGACCGACAGCGCGAGCGCGAGCAGCGAGGCGCCGTCGACCCAGGCGCCATAACACAGGCCCGCCGCGGCGCTGAACAGCGCCACCAGGCCGACGTAGGCGAGCGTCTTCCTGCGCCCGATGATGGCCGAGATGATCAGGATGCTCTGCAGCGACAGCTCCGGGTCGGACATCAGGTAGGCCAGCAGCGGCCCGCGGTGCATGCCCAGGTCCAGGAACATCTTCGCCACCGGCACCTCGACCAGGGTCGGGAAGTACATGAAGACGCCGAACGCGACGCCGGCCAGGTTGCCGGCCAGCGAGTTGCGCCCGGCGAGCATCTCGATCCACTCCGGCCGGACGAGCACGCGGATCATGCCGACGACGAAGACGCCCGCCACCAGCAGCGGGAAGATCTGCTTGACGAAGCGCCAGGACTCCCAGAGCCAGTCGCGCAGCTCGTCGGCCGACAGGCCGCGGCGCGCGATCGCATATAGCAGCGCCAGCGCGGCGGCGACGCCGAGAAACTTGCCGCTCAGCCCCACGCGCAGCCCGCCGGGCACCGCCTGCACCGACAGTGCGGCCACCAGCAGCGTCAGCGCAATCAGCGCCAGGCTGGCCCAGGTCCACGCGCCGGGCCCTTCGTGGATCGTCTCCAGGCCCCGCCAGGCGCTCACGCCGATCGCCGCCAGCAGCGCGATCAGGACGACGCCATGCACCGACACGCCTTCCTCGCCCTTGGCCGCGTCGTACGGCACCAGGCGGTCCAGCGCCGCCTGCCAGGCCTGCGCATCCGCCAGCGGCAGGTCGATCTGGGCGTAGCTGCCGGTCAGCACGCCCAGCTTCAGCGTGCCGGCCAGCAGCAGCGCGACCCACACGGCCAGGAACGCCAGGGCCGCGCGCCGCATGCCGGCGCCGCGCTCGGCGAAGGCGTGGTCGGTGGCGAGGTCGTGCGCGGCATCGTCGGCGCGGAAGACCAGCGCCATGATCAACCCGATGCCGATGCCGAAGACGAGCGACAGCAGCAGGCGCGCGATCGCCAGGTCCGGCCCGATGATGCCGCCCGTATACACCAGCGCCAGGATATTGGCCGCCGGCGCGAAGAACAGGAAGGTGACCGCCGGCCCCAGCCCGGCGCCTTTCTTGTAGATGCCGGCGAACAGCGGGACGATGGTGCACGAGCACACCGCCAGCAGCGACCCCGCTGCCGCCGCGGCGGGGTAGGACACCACCTTGCTCGAGTTGCGCCCCAGGAAGCGCGTGACCGCCTCCTTCGGGATCAGCGCCGCCATCGCGCCAGCGATGAAGAAGGCCGGCAACAGGCACAGCAGGACATGCGCGGCCAGGTAGGCGGCGAGGTTGCCGAGCCCGCCGCGCAGGACGGGGAGGATCGAGCTGGACAAGTCATCCATGGCGGTACCGCAGCGAGGGCCGGGCGTGCAACCGGGTGCGCTCGGACGGCGCCGACGGTCGTGGCCGTTCGGCCAGCGGCATTGTGGCCGATCGGGCGCGGCAGGCCTGCCGCGCATGCTGGCGCGGCGGGCATGCGCGCCGCCGGCGGTCCGAAGTCGCCCTCGACCAGGCCGCGGGCGCGACCTCGTGCGCCGGGCTGCGCTTGACTCGGCCCGGCGGGCGCGCGACAATCCCGACAAATTTACTCGCCTATTGTGGCCTGTCCTATCGCGCATGCCGGCGCGCCGGGGCTGCCGCGGAGCCAGTGCATGAGCCAACAGAGCGGCCAACGAACGAGCCAGCGGGAGGGTCTTCCCGAAGTCGACCGCATCGTCGAGGTATTCGAGTTTTTCGACGACTGGGAGCAGCGCTACCAGTTCCTGATCGATCTCGGCGCGAAGCTGCCGCCATTTCCCGCCTCCGCGCAGCGCGAGGAGAACCGGGTCGCCGGCTGCATGAGCAAGGTCTGGATCGTCGCCCACCCCGATGCCGACGACCCGCGCCGGCTGCGCTTCCATGGCGACAGCGACACCAGCACCGTCAAGGGCCTGGTCGCGCTGCTGGTGACGCTGTACTCGGGCCGCAGCGCCGAGGACGTGCTCGCGACCGACGCCGACGCATTCTTCGAGCGCCTCGGGCTGTTCGATCACCTGAGCCCGACGCGGCATGTCGGTGTCTACGCGATGGTCGAGAAGATCCGCGCGCTGGCTGGCCCGCATGCCGGCGATGCCGGCGGAGATGGCGCCATGCCCGCCGCAGGCGAGCGCGCCGGCCCGGGTCGCTCCGCGGCACTCAGCCGCTGACTGCGCGTCGAAGGGCCGGGTTCGGCCGGGCGCAGGCAGGCGCGCACGCCGCCGCGGATTGCGGCCTGGGCGCCCGCAGTCGGCGCCGCGGGCCATGTCGGGCGGCCCTCGGTCAAGGGATGGCGCGGCGACCGCGATTCGGCTAGAGTACTGGACATCCATACAGCTATGTCCAGCACGCTTCCCCTCAACCGCTGCCGCATGTGCGGCGCCAGCAGCTACCGCCCGGTGATCGACCGCGACCCGGCCGGCGCGATGCGCGCCACCGGGCTGTTCCGCTGCTGCGGCTGCAGCGTCGTGTTCGCGGACCCGCGCGCCTGGCGCGAGGGTGGGGTCCAGGAGGCGCTGCCGCCCTCGCCGGCGACGGCTTCGGCCGCCGCGGGCGCTGTGTCCGCGTCGCCCGCGCGTGGCGCGGACGGGCCGGTGACGCCGCGCGCGCCGGACTGGCGCAACTACGGCACCGGGCCGGGCCTGACGGCCGGCTGAGCTCGAGGGGTCGCGCGCCGCGCTCGGCGAGCGCGCTGACGCCGACCTGGCTGCCGCGTCGGGACGAGCGCTCAGCGCCCTTCGTAGCGCGGCGCGCGCTTTTCGACGAAGGCGCGCGGGCCCTCGCGCGCATCGGCGCTGGCGAGCACCTCGCGCTTGGCCGCATCCTCCAGCGCGAAGGCCTCGACCAGCGGGCGCCCGCGCGACTCCAGCACCGTGCGCTTGATCGCGCGCACCGCCAGCGGCCCGTTGCGCGCGATGCGCTCGGCCACCGCCATCGCCGCCGGCAGCACTTCGGCCGCCGGGCGCAACTCGTTGACCAGGCCGATGCGCAACGCCTCGTGGGCGTCGATCGGCTCGCCGGTCAGCAGCAGCCGCATCGCCGCCGCGTGCGGCACCTGCTGCGGCAGGCGTGCCATCGAGCCGGCGAACGGCAGCAGCGCGCGCTGCACCTCGGGCAGGCCGAAGATCGCGGCCTCGGACGCGATGCGCAGGTCGGTGCCCAGCAGCAGCTCGAAGCCGGCGGCCATGCAGATGCCGTTGACGGCGGCGACGACCGGCTTGTCGAGCGGGAAGTCGCGCAGCCCGGAGGCCGCCATCACCTGCGGGTCGGCCAGCAGCCGTCGGTCCCAGTCGTCCTCGGGCGTGCGGTCGCCGGTCATCAGCGGCAGCGTGCGCGCGAGGTCGCCGCCGGCGCAGAACGCCTGGTCGCCGGCGCCGGTGACGACCGCCACGCGCAGCGCCGCATCGCGCGCGAAGCCGACCACGGCATCGGCCAGCCGGCACAGCATCTCCGGCGTCAGCGCATTGCGCCGCGCCGGGTTGTTCAGCGTCACGAGCAGCACAGCGCCGTGCACGGCGGTCTGGATCGGCAGCGTCATCGGGCATTCTCCTGCCGCACTTCGTAGCGCAGCGCGAACGGCTTCATCGCCTCGCGCAGCTCGGCCTCGGCCTGCGCGTCGGCGACCGTGAAGCGCAGCTGGATCCCGTGCGCCGACTCGGCGACCTCGACGCGTGCACGCGCTTCGAGCCCGCGTGCGGCCAGCAGCGCCTGCAGCGCGTGGCGCGTGGCCAGCACGCGCAGCGCCGGTTTGTAGACCTTGCCGATCGCGGTCATCGGGATCGCCGGCAGGATCTCGATGCGCCGCGGCAGCGCCGGCCGCTCGGCGATGCGCGGCGCGACGAAGGCCGCGAGCTCATCGGGCGTGGCCTGCTGCCCGGGCACGAGCGACACGTAGGCCACCGGCAGCTCGCCCGCATAGGCATCGGGCTCGCCGACCGCGGCCGCCACCATCACCGCGGGGTGGCCGAGCAGCACGCCCTCGATCAGCCCGGGGTCGATGTTGTGCGCGCCGCGGATGATGACGTCCTTGGCGCGGCCGGTGACGTGCACGCGGCCGTCGGCGTCGAGGTGGCCGATGTCGCCGCTGACGAGCCAGCCGCCGTCGAAGGTCCCGGCGTCGCGCGCCGCGTCGGTATAGCCCGGGCTGACCTGCGGGCCGCGCACGCAGACGATGCCGGTCTCGCCGCGGGCCGCCGGCGTGCCGTCGTCGCGCCGCACCTGGACCTCGGTGCAGGGCAGCGGCAGCCCGCACGACCCGTGCACGCGCGGCGCGGCGAGCGGCTCGATGCTGATGACGCCGGCGCTCTCGGTCATGCCGAGGATGTTGCGCACCGGGATGCGGTGGCGCGCCTCGAACGCGTCGGCCAGCTCGTCGGGCAGCGGCGATCCGCCGGTCAGCATTGCGCGCACACGGCGCAGCTTGTCGCTGGGCAGGTCCAGCGCGAGCAGACCTGCGATCACCGTCGGCACGCCGGCGATCAGCGTCACGCCGAAGCGCTCGACGAAGTCGCCGAAGCGCTTCATGAATTCGGCATTGCGCAGCCCCAGCCGCGTCGGCAGCACGATCTCGCCGCCGGCCAGCAGCGTCGACAGGCCGTAGACGAAGGAGCCGGCGACGTGGAACAGCGGAAAGCCGCTGAGGATGACATCGTCGGCCCGCGTGCCGAACATGCACGCCGCGCCCCAGGCCGCGTGCAGTTGGTTGGCGTGCGTGTGCCGTGCGAGCTTGGGCGCGCCGGTCGTGCCGCCGGTGTGGAACAGCGCCGCCAGCGCATCGGCCGGCTCGGTGAAGTCCAGCCGCGCGCCGTCGTGCGCGGCGATGGCCTGCATCAGGTCGCGCTGGCCGGCGGCCAGCGGCAGCCCCGGGCCGGCCGGCACGTGCAGCAGGTGGCGCAGCCCGCGGCAGCGTGCGGCCAGCGCCTCGGCCTTGGGGGCAATGTCGAGGTCCGGCGCCGGGCCGAGCGCGACCAGGATATTCGCCTGCGTGGCATCGATCAGCGCCGCCAGGTGGTCGACGTCGAGCTGGTGGTTGATCGGGCAGGCGGTGCCCGCGGTCTCGGCTGCCCACAGCGCCAGATGGGTCTGCGGCATCGGCGGCAGCAGCAGCGCGACGCGCGCCGGCGCGCCGTCGGCGAGCGCGTGAAAGAGATTCGCCGTTCGCCTCACGTCGGCGACGAGCTGCGCGTAGGTCCAGCGCCGCACCGCGGCATCGGGGTCGGGCAGCTCGATGCCGGTCAGCGCGATGCGCTGCGGCTGGCGCGCCGCCACGTCTTGCAGCGCCTCGAGGATGCGCCGGTGCGGCATGAAGTGCTCGTAGGGCAGTGCACTCAGACGGCGCACATCGGCGATCGACGCGATCGGGGGTGGAGTGCCGGGCATGGGTTTGCGTGCGGATGCAGGAAGCGGGGGGTGGCGTGTCGGGGCGACGATAGCGTGAACCGTTGCCGGCAACGATGTCGGTGAGGCGGCCAGCGGCCGGCCGCGCCGCCGCGCCGCCGCGCAGTCCCGACCCCGCCCGCTCAGGTCCTGTCGGGCCGCGCGTGCAGCCGCGCGATGCTGCGCAGCACGCGCGCCACCTCGTCGTCGGGCAGCGGCGGGCGGCAGCGCTCGCGGTTCCAGGCCGACAGCAGCTCCAGCGCCACCTGCGCGTCCACACCCTGGCGCAGCAGATGGCCGGCGAGCGAGGCCAGCGTCGCGTTGCGCGCGCCCTCGGCCACGCCCTGGCGCAGCAGCGCCCGCCAGTGCGCCGGCGCGTGGCCGGCGGGCGCGCCGTCCGCCTCGCCGGTCAGCCAGGTGGGCAGCTCGGCGAGCTCGACCTCGCCCGGCCCGTGGCCCGGCAGCCAGGCATAGCGGCGGCCGTTCGGATGCACCGAAGGCGGTGCCGCCACACAGCCGCCATCGGCGCGCAGGTCGATCCCCGGGTGCATGCCGACGCGGTTGTGCAGGACCGGCCCCGGGTGGCGGAAGACCAGGTGCCGGCCGCCGCCGCCGGTCACGGCCTCGATCGTCGGCGGCAGCGCGCCGTGGCGCCGCTGCAGCGCCTGCAGGCTGTCCAGGCCGCCGTGGCCGGCGTCCACGTCGACGACGACCAGGTCCGAGACGCTGCCGGTCACCAGCCCCACGTTGGCGTCGGGCCAGCGCCGCCACCAGCGGTCGATCTGCTCGCGCGTGGCGGCGCGATGCTGGTGCACCGTCCACGCCACGAGCGGCCGCTTGGCGCGCGGCTGCATCGGCAGCACCGACCAGCCGCGCGCGGCATACGCGAGGGCGGCGCGGTGCATCGAGTCGTCGGCCGTGGTCATCGGGTGCGGGCAGGTCGCGCCGCGATGGTGACGCGGTCCAGGCCGGCGCGTGCTTGAGCAGCGTCAACCAGGCCGCCGCTGCGCGGCCTATGGTCGAGGCCATGAATACGCTCACCAAGCTCGCGCTCGGCCTGATCGGCCAGCTCAAGCCCCAGGCCCCCAGCGGCGACGCCGGCCCGGGCATCGCGCTGCCGCCGCCGCGCATCGACGACGGGCTGCCGCTGATGCAGGCGCTGCGCCGGCGCGAATCGCAGCGCGAATTCGCGCCCGACGCGCTCGCGCCGCAGCAGCTGTCGGACCTGCTGTGGGCGGCGGCCGGCATCAACCGGCCCGCGCTGGGCGGGCGCACCGCGCCGAGCGCGATGAACTCGCAGGAGGTCGCGTTGTATGTCGCGCTGCCCGAGGCGTTGTACCTGTACCAGCCCGATGCCCATGCACTCGTGATGACGAAGGCGAGCGACGTGCGCCGCGTCACCGGCTACCAGGATTTTGTCGACAGCGCGCCGCTGGACCTGGTCTATGTCGCCGACCATGCGCAGATGAAGCTGGTGCCCGCGGCGCAGCGTGAGGCCTATGCCTACGCCGCCGCCGGCGCGATGGCGCAGAACGTCTATCTGTTCTGCGCCTCGGCGGCGCTGGCGACGGTGATCCGGGCCTGGTTCGACCGCGCGGCGCTGACGCAGGCGATGGGCCTGCATAACGACCAGCAGCTGCTGCTGGCACAGACCGTGGGGCGGCCGATCTCGAAACGGTGAGCGCGATTCGCGCCCCCTGAGGGTGCGCCGCGCCCCATGCAGGGGCGCAGGATGCCCGCCGTTTGTGCATCGAACCTCTTCGGCGCGTGCACCAAGGCGGCACGTTTGTTGCTGATTCCGGTGCACGACCACACCGACCGGGTGCGCACCCGGTCGCCAGCACCCGGAGGCCTACCTTGAACCAGCTCGCGCCGGCGGCCGACGCCCTGTTCATCCTGCTCGGCGCGATCATGGTGCTCGCGATGCACGCGGGATTCGCCTTCCTCGAGCTCGGCACCGTGCGGCAGAAGAACCAGGTCAACGCGCTGGTCAAGATCCTGGTCGACTTCTCGGTCTCGACCGTCGTCTACTTCTTCGTCGGCTACACGGTCGCCTACGGCGTCGGCTTCATGACCGGGGCCGAGACGCTCGCCGCCGCGCATGGCTACGAGCTGGTCAAGTTCTTCTTCCTGCTGACCTTCGCCGCCGCGATCCCGGCGATCGTCTCCGGCGGCATCGCCGAGCGCGCGCGCTTCGGGCCGCAGCTCGTCGCCACCGCGGTCCTCGTCGGCGTCGCCTACCCGCTGCTCGAAGGCGCGGTCTGGGGCGGGCGGCTCGGGGTGCAGGAGGCGATCCGCTCGGTCACCGGGGCCGACTTCCACGACTTCGCCGGCAGCCTGGTCGTGCACGCCTTCGGCGGCTGGGTCGGACTGGCGGCGGTGCTGATGCTCGGGCCGCGCGCCAACCGCTACCGCAAGGACGGCGGCATCAGCGCGCATCCGCCGTCGAGCATCCCCTTCCTCGCGCTCGGCGCCTGGGTGCTGACGGTCGGCTGGTTCGGCTTCAACGTGATGAGCGCGCAGACGCTGGACAAGATCTCCGGGCTGGTCGCGGTCAACTCGCTGCTCGCGATGGCCGGCGGCACGCTGGCGGCGACGCTGCTGGGCCGCAACGACCCGGGATTCGTCCACAACGGGCCGCTCGCAGGGCTGGTGGCGGTCTGCGCCGGCTCGGACGTCATGCATCCGGCCGGCGCGCTGGCGGTCGGCGCGGTGGCTGGCGCGCTGTTCGTCGGCATGTTCACGCTGACGCAGAACCGCTGGCGCATCGACGACGTGCTCGGCGTGTGGCCGCTGCACGGGCTGTGCGGCGCCTGGGGCTCGCTGGCCGCCGGCATCTTCGGCCAGGCCGCGCTCGGCGGCCGCGGCGGCGTCGGGTTCGGCGCCCAGCTCCTCGGCACCGTCGCCGGCATCGCCTGGGCGCTGGTGGCGGGATTCGCGGTCTACGGCCTGCTGCGCGCAGCGGTCGGGCTGCGGCTGGACCGCGAGCAGGAGTTCCGCGGCGCCGACCTGTCGATCCACCGCATCGGCGCCAGCCCGGAGCGCGAGGCGAGCTGGTAGGCGCGGGCGGGCCGCACGGCGGCGCTGGGGTCGCGCGCGGCATGCCTTGCGGGCCGCACTCGCAATTTGCATGCGCGAGCCCTTCGCGAGGCTCGGGACCGTCCGCAGGGACGGTCCCATGTCCACGCTCAGCGCCTCGCAAGGTCAGCACTTGCCGGGCTGCGCGGGGCTCGAAGGTAAGAGCGGCAGGTGACCGCTGCCACCTGCAGCGGCCGCAGCGTGCGTGCCTCCGCGCCGTCGGCATCAGGCTCGGCCAGGCAGGTCTGGCCCAGGTCCCCGACCCGATCGGCATCGCCGGCATCGTGACCGACGCGGTCGACCGCTTCTCGTCCGGGGCCGCAGGGCTTGACCGGGCACAAGCGACGCACGCTCCGGCCCTGACCGTCAGGCCGCCGTCAACGTTCGCCGCCATCGTTGCGGACGATCCAGCTCCCGCATCCGGGCTTGCGCTCGGCGCGGCGGCCCGGTCCCCCGCGCCCACACCCCGAGGAGCCACCGCATGAGCACCGAACCGACCATCATCTACACGCTGACGGACGAGGCGCCGCTGCTCGCGACCTGCGCGTTCCTGCCGGTGATCCGCGCCTTCACCAAGCCGGCCGGCGTGCGGGTGGAGACGAGCGACATTTCGGTGGCTGCGCGCATCCTCGGCAACTTCCCCGAATACCTGAAGCCCGAGCAGCGCCTGCCGGACACGCTGGCCGAGCTGGGGAAGAAGACGCTCGAGCCGGATGCCAACATCATCAAGCTGCCGAACGTCAGCGCGTCGATGCCGCAGCTGCTGGCCGCGATCAAGGAGCTGCAGGCCAAGGGCTACCCGATCCCCGACTACCCGGAGGACCCGAAGACCGACGAGCAGAAGGCGATCCGCGCGCGCTACGGCAAGTGCCTGGGCAGCGCGGTGAACCCGGTGCTGCGCGAGGGCAACTCCGACCGGCGCGCGCCGCGCCCGGTGAAGGAGTACGCGCGCAAGAACCCGCATTCGATGGCCGAATGGGCGCAGGCCTCGCGCACCCACGTCTCGCACATGCACGGCGGCGACTTCTACCACGGCGAGAAGTCGATGACGCTGGACCGCGCGCGCGACGTCAAGATGGAGCTGGTCACCAGGAGCGGCAGGACGCTGGTGCTCGAGCCCGAGGTCGCGCTGCTGGCCGGCGAGGTCATCGACTCGATGTTCATGAGCAGGAAGGCGCTGTGCGCCTTCTACGAGCGCGAGATCGAGGACGCGCGCAAGTACGGCGTGATGTTCTCGCTGCACGTGAAGGCGACGATGATGAAGGTGTCGCACCCCATCGTCTTCGGCCACTGCGTGCGCATCTTCTACAAGGAGGCGTTCGAAAAGCACGCCAGGCTGTTCGACGAGTTGGGCGTCAACGTCAACAACGGCATGGTCGACCTGTACACCAAGATCGCCAAGCTGCCCGAGTCGCAGCGCGAGGAGGTCATGCGCGACCTCCTCGCCTGCCACGAGCACCGGCCCGAGCTGGCGATGGTCGATTCAGCCAAGGGCATCACCAACTTCCATTCGCCCAGCGACGTGATCGTCGACGCATCGATGCCGGCGATGATCCGCAACGGCGGCAAGATGTATGGCGCCGACGGCCGGCTCAAGGACGTGAAGGCGGTGATGCCCGAGAGCACGTTCGCCCGCATCTACCAGGAGATGATCAATTTCTGCAAGTGGCACGGCGCCTTCGATCCGCGCACGATGGGCACGGTGCCGAACGTCGGCCTGATGGCACAGCAGGCCGAGGAATACGGCTCGCACGACAAGACCTTCGAGATCCCGGAAGACGGTGTGGCCAACATCACCGACCTCGCCACCGGCGAGGTGCTGCTGGCGCAGAACGTCGAGGCCGGCGACATCTGGCGCATGTGCCAGGTCAAGGACGCGCCGATCCGCGACTGGGTCAAGCTCGCCGTCACGCGCGCGCGCAGCTCGGGCATGCCGGCGGTGTTCTGGCTCGACCCGTACCGCCCGCACGAGAACGAGCTGATCAAGAAGGTCAAGACCTACCTCCAGGACCACGACACGAGCGGCCTCGACATCCAGATCATGAGCCAGGTGAGGGCGATGCGCTACACGCTCGAGCGCGTGGTGCGCGGCCTCGACACCATCTCGGTCACCGGCAACATCCTGCGCGACTACCTGACCGACCTGTTCCCGATCATGGAGCTGGGCACGAGTGCCAAGATGCTGTCGATCGTGCCGCTGATGGCCGGCGGCGGCATGTACGAGACGGGCGCCGGCGGCTCGGCGCCCAAGCACGTGCAGCAGCTGGTCGAGGAGAATCACCTGCGCTGGGACTCGCTCGGCGAGTTCCTCGCGCTCGCGGTGAGCCTCGAGGACCTGGGACTGAAGTCCGGCAACGCGAAGGCGGGTATCCTCGCGAAGACGCTCGACGCGGCGACCGGCAAGCTGCTCGACAACCGCAAGTCGCCGTCGCCGAAGACCGGCGAGCTGGACAACCGCGGCAGCCAGTTCCACCTGGCGATGTACTGGGCCGAGGCGCTGGCGGCGCAGAAGGCCGACGCCGCGCTCGCCGCGCACTTCGCGCCGCTGGCGAAGGCGCTCGCTGAGAACGAGCAGAAGATCGTCTCCGAGTTCGCCGCGGTGCAGGGCCAGCCGGTGGACATCGGCGGCTACTACCGCGCCGACGCCGCCAAGGTGAAGGCGGTGATGCGGCCCAGCGCGACCTTCAACGCGGCGCTCGCGGCTGCGTTGGCCTGACGCCCGCGCCGGCTCCGGAGCGGCCGCGCTGCGCGCGGATCGTCGGTCCTCGCGAACGACCAACCGGACCGGGGGGGGCTGGAGGGCTTGGGCCACCGGCGCTTTCGTGCGCCAGGTGCTGCTCGCCTCGGCCGACGACGTGAACGCCGCGGTCGGCGCATGGGCATCTCGAATCGCCGCTCCATCCCTCGTCGGGCTCGACGCCTGGGTCGGCACTCGGATCGCCGCGCGCCGCAGGACTCCGAGGGCGGCACGGCCTTGCGCTCGCGCGAGCGGGCGTTGGCCTCGTCGGAGCGCACTTCGAGCCCGGCAGCCCGGCCATGCCGCGGTCCGCGACCTTGCCGCCGGCGCCGGCACTATGCGGGTGGGCGGGGGCCGCTCAGGGCTCGTGCAAGCTCGCGATCAACGGGCACGACACCGTGCCGCGACGGGTGCCGCAATCGCGAACGAGCGCGGCCAGCGCCGATTCGATGCGCCGCAGGTCCTTCAGCCTGGCGCGAACGTCGGCGAGCTTGGCCTCGGCGAGCTCGCGCGCCTCGTCGCAGTGCGTGCCGTCGTCCAGGCGCAGCAGGCTCGCCACCTCGTCGAGGCTGAAGCCCAGCCGCTGCGCGGCCTTGACGAAACGGATGCGCGCGACGTCCGCGGCGCCGTAGCGCCGGATGCTGCCGTAGGGCCGGTCCGGCTCGGGCAGCAGGGCGCGGCGCTGGTAGAAGCGCACCGTCTCCACGTTGACCCCGGCCGCCTTGGCGACGGCCCCGATCGTCAGCCAGTCCGGTTCGCGTTGCATGTCGCTTGACTCCGTACTCAGGTACGGCAATAAGCTTACGCGAACGTCTCGAGGATCGCCTGGGCCGGTGCGCACGCGCCGGCCCAGGCGACCGGGCGCAGTGGTCCTGCGCCGACCGTCATTCGCTTCACCTTTGCAGCGAAAGGAGATACCGCCATGAAGACCTTGACATCGCTCGCCGACAAGGCCGGCTCGCTCGGCAGCGTCGTCTCGGCGATGGGCTGCGGCGCCTGCTTCCCGGCCCTGGCCAGCCTCGGCGCCGCGCTCGGGCTCGGATTCCTGAACCGGTTCGAGGCCCTGTTCATCACCGTGCTGCTTCCGCTGTTCGCTGCCCTGGCGCTGCTGGCGAATGCGCTGGGCTGGATCCGCCATCGCCAGTCGCCGCGCAGCGTGCTCGGCATGATCGGCCCGGCGATCGTGCTCGTCGCCGCCTTCACCGGGGGCGAAAAGCTGCTCTATGCGGGCCTGGCCACGATGGTGGCGGTGTCGGTGTGGGATCTGGTCTCGCCGGCGCACCGGCGTTGCGGACCGGCCGGGTGCGACCTGCCGGCCGAGCGCGCCTGACGCCATCCCGGCTCGATCGCCTCGCAAACCTCGCAAACCTCGCAAACCTCGCAAACCTCGGAAACCTCGGAAACCTCGGAAAGCGCGCCATGAGCGAACTCGTGACCGGCGGCACGACCAGTGGGTCCTGCGCCACGCATGTGCGCAGCGAGGCGCTGCATATCGCCATCATCGGCAGCGGCGCCGCGGCGATGGCCGCGGCGCTGAAGGCGGCCGAGCGCGGCGCGCGCGTGACGCTGATCGAGCGCGCGACTCTCGGCGGCACCTGCGTCAACGTCGGCTGCGTGCCGTCGAAGATCATGATCCGCGCCGCGCAGGTGGCGCACCTTCGGCGCCAGAGCCCGTTCGACGCCGGCATCGCCGCCGGCGCGCCTGCGGTCGATCGCAGCCGCCTGCTCGCGCAGCAGCAGGCCCGCGTCGACGAGCTGCGGCGTGCCAAGTACGAGGGCATCCTGGACGACACGCCGGCGATCGCCGTGCTGTGCGGCGCGGCGCGTTTCGCAGACCGCCGCCATCTGGTCGTCGAGCTGAGCGACGGCGGCGAGCGCGAACTGGGCTTCGACCGCTGCCTGATCGCCACCGGCGCGCAGCCCTCGATCCCGCCGGTTCCCGGCCTCGCGAACGCCCCGTACTGGACCTCCACCGAGGCGCTGGCGAGCGCGGCCGTGCCGCGGCGGCTGGCGGTGATCGGCTCGTCGGCGGTGGCGCTCGAGCTCGCGCAGGCCTTCGCGCGGCTCGGCAGCCGGGTCGGCGTGCTCGCACGCCACCGGCTGCTCCAGCGCGACGACCCGGCGATCGGCGAGGCGATCACGGCGGCCTTCCGTGCCGAGGGCATCGAGGTGCTCGAGCGGACCCAGGCGCGTCGCGTGCGGCATGCCGGCGGCGAGTTCACGCTGACGACCGAGCGCGGCGAGTGGCGCGCCGACTGCCTGCTGGTCGCCACCGGCAGAGAGCCCCGCACCCGCGATCTGCGGCTCGATGCGGCCGGCGTGCGCGTCGACGCGCGGGGCGCGGTCGTGGTCGACGCGGCGATGCGCAGCAGTGCCGAGGGCATCTACGCCGCCGGCGACTGCACCGACCAGCCGCAGTTCGTCTATGTGGCTGCGGCCGCCGGCACGCGCGCGGCGATCAACATGACCGGCGGCGACGCCACGCTCGACCTGGGCGTGATGCCGGCGGTGATCTTCACCGATCCGCAGGTGGCCACCGTCGGGCTGACCGAGACCGAGGCGCGCTCGCGTGGCCTCGAGACCGAAAGCCGCGCGCTCGGCCTGGAGCACGTGCCGCGTGCGCTGGCCAACTTCGACACGCGCGGCGTCGTCAAGCTGGTGGCGGAGGCCGGCAGCGGCCGCCTGCTGGGCGTGCAGATCGTCGCTCCCGAGGCCGGCGAGGTGATCCAGAGCGCCGCGATCGCGCTGCGCGCGCGCATGACGGTGCACGACCTGGCCGAGTCGCTCTTCCCGTATCTGACGATGGTCGAGGGGCTGAAGCTGTGCGCGCAGACTTTCTCCAGGAATCTCGAGCGGCTGTCGTGCTGCGCCGGCTGAGCGCACGAACCGTCCGCCCTCGGGCCTTGCCGCGCTTCGACAGGTCCGGCAAATCGCACGGCCGGCTACAGCTTGGTTAGACTCGAACCGTGTTCCGCCGCCTCGTCTTTCTCCTGGTCTGCCTCGGCCTGACGCTGCAGGTGCAGGCGGCGCGCCCGTTCGACAAGCCGCCTTGCCCGATGGAAGCGATGATGCAGGCGATGCTGGATGCGGGCGATCTGGACCCGGCGGACCTGCCGGAATGCTGCAACGACTTGCCGACCTATGCCGCCACCGGCCAGGCGTGCAAGTTCGGCAAGGACTGCAGCGCGCCTGCGGCGATGATGCTGGCCGCGACGCCCGCCGCGGCGGCCGCAATGCCGGCGTCGACGGTGGCACAGGCGCCGCCGCCAGCGGCTCGCGCGGCACCTCTGGCCACCCCCTGGCGACCTCCGGCCTCGACCTGAGCCGCTGAGGCGCGCCCCTGGCGCGCCGGTGACCCGCCGCGTCCTGCGCCGGGTCGGTCGGGTCCTCGCGCTGCCAGCGTTCGTGCGTCGCAGCGCGCGCCGGAGTTGCTTCGATGTCTTCTTCCTTCCGATCGCGAGGGCCGCGCCGGCGCCCCGCCTGGCCGTACGTGCCGCTGATCGCCTTGCTGCTGATCGCCGCCCCCGCGTCGCGGGCCCAGGAAATAGCGCCGTTGGCGCTGCACGACGCGGTGCGCGCCGCGGTGGCGCGCGCGGCCTCCCCCGAGGCGGCCGGCGCCACGGCGCGCGCCGCGCAGGAGATGGCCGTCGCCGCCGCGCAATGGCCCGACCCGGTGTTGCGGCTGTCGCTGGACAACCTGCCCGTCGACGGTCCCGACCGCTTCAGCACCGCGCGCGATTTCATGACGCAGCGCTCGGTCAGCCTGATGCAGACCTTTACCCGCGAGGACAAGCGCAGCGCCCGCGCCGATCGCTTCGAGCGCGAGGCCGAGGCCGCATGGGCCGAGCGCCGCGTGCGCATCGCGGCCGTGCAGCGTGATGCGGCCATCGCGTGGTTCGAGCGGCATGCGGCCGAGCGGCGCCTGGCGCTGCTGCGCGCGCAGCGTGACGAGGCCCAGCTGCAGATCGAGGCTGCCGAGGCGGCGCTGCGCGGCGGCCGCGCCAGCGCTGCCGACACCCTCGGCGCACGCGACGCCCTCGCACAAATCGAACAGGCCCTGCTGGCCGCCCGGGCCGAGCTCGCGAACACCCGCCGCGTGCTGGCGCGCTGGACCGGCGGCCCGGACGACCAAGCGCTGGCCGAGGCGCCGCCTCTGGAGCGCCACGCATTTCTCGCCCACGCGGTGGCGGACCGACTGGAGCTTCATCCCGATCTGCTGCAACTCTCGGCCCGCGCGGCCACCGCGACGGCCGAGGCGGCCGTCGCCCGCGCCGAGCGCGAGCCCGACTGGAGTGCCGAGCTGATGTTCAGCCAGCGCGGTTCGCGCTACTCGAACATGGTCTCGGTCGCGCTGTCGCTGCCACTGCCCTGGGACAGGCCGCAGCGACAGGACCGCGAGCTCGCCGCCCGGCTCGCACAGGCGCAGGCCCTGCGCGCCGAGCGCGAGGAACTGGCGCGCGAGCATCGCTCGCAGACCGAGGCGTGGATCGAGTCGTGGCGCGCCGGCCTGGCCCGGCTCGCGTGGATCGATCGCGACCGTGAGCCATTGCTGCGTCAGCGCATCGACGCCGCGCTGGGGGCCTACCGCGGCAGCGGTGCGCCGCTGGCGACGGTGCTCGAAGCGCGCCGCGCCGCGCTGGCGTTGCGCATGGAACGCATCGAGGTGGAACTCGAGACCGCACGCCTGTGGGCGCGCCTCGAGTTTCTGATTCCCGGACCGGGTCCCTCGAACCCGATCACGGCGGTGCCCGGCACATCCCAGGAGATGACGCGATGAAGCGCAAGACCATGATTCTCGGCGCGCTTGCCGCGATCGCTGCCGCAGGCCTCGGCACGCTGGCCTGGTGGCTGGGCATGCGGCAGGGCATGGCGATGATGGCCGCGCCTGCCGCGGTGGCTGCCGCGCCGGCCGACCCTTCGCAGTGGAGCATCCCGCAAGGCGAGGCGGCGACCCGCCGCCACATCCGCGATGGCCTGAAGGCCGGCGACGTGGATCCTGTCACGGGGCTGCGCATCCAGAACTATCACGACCCGATGGTGCCGGGCAAGAACTTCGACGCCCCGGCCAAGTCGCCGTTCATGGACATGATGCTCGTGCCCCGCTATGCCGGCTCGACCGGCTCGGCCGGCGGCGACGAGGCCTCCGGCGTCACCGTGAGCCCTCGCATCCAGCAGAACCTGGGCCTGCGCATCGCCACAGTGACCGAGGGATCGCTCGCGACCGAGGTCGGCGCGGTCGGCAGCGTGGCGTGGAACGAGCGCCTGCAGGAGGTCGTCTCGGCGCGTGCGATGGGCTTCGTCGAGAAGCTGCATGTTCGTGCCACGCTGGACCGCGTGGCCGCCGGCGCGCCGCTGGTGGAGGTCTACATCCCCGACTGGGTGGCCGCGCAGGAGGAGTATCTCGCCGTGGCCCGGATGAACGGTGACGGCATCGAGGCGCTGCGCGACGCGGCCCGCGTTCGCATGCGCCAGGCCGGCATGGACGAGGCCCTGATCGAGCGCGTGGCGCACGCGGGCCGCGTGGTGGCGCGCGTGACGTTCACGGCGCCGATCGGCGGCGTCGTCAGCGAACTGATGGTGCGCGAAGGCGCCACGGTGATGCCGGGCATGCCACTCGTCAGGCTGCAGGGCACCGGGACGGTCTGGGCCGAGGGCCAGGTGCCGGAGAGCCAGGCTGCGTTGTTGCGGCCCGGCACGCGCGTCAGCGCCACCGCCCCGGCCGCGCCCGGCCAGGCTTTCGAGGGTCGCGTGCAGGCGTTGCTGCCCGAGGTCGACGCCACCACCCGCACGCTGAAGGCGCGACTGGAACTGGCCAATCCGGGCGCGCGTCTGGTGCCTGGCATGTTCGTGCAGATGCGCTTCGCCCGGCCCGAACGCGCGAAGACGCTGCTCGTGCCGACCGATGCGGTTATCCACACCGGCCGGCGCAGCGTGGTGATGCTGGCCGAGGACGATGGCCGCTTCCGGCCGGTGGAGGTGAAGACGGGGCTCGACAGCGTTGGCCAGACCGAGATCGTCGCCGGCCTCGCCGCCGGCCAGCGCGTGGTGCTGTCGGGGCAGTTCCTGATCGACTCGGAGGCGAGCCTGCGTGGGCTCGAGGCGCGGTGGAATCACGACGACGCAAGAGCCGGCGGGGGACCGGCAGCGCACGCCGCCCCGCCAGCGCCGACCCGGGCTGAGCAAGCCATGCACCGCACGAACGCGCTGGTGACCTCGATCGACGGCGACACCGTCACGCTCGACCACCCGCCGATCGCATCGGCGAAGTGGCCGCAGATGGTGATGGACTTCCGCCTGCCGCCGCCTGCACAGCGCCCGAAGGCGCTGGCCCCCGGTGAGCGGGTCGAGGTCGAGTTCCACCTGCAGGAGGGCGACCTGCCTCGGATCACGACGATGCAGCGCCTTGCGCCGGGAGCTGCCAGATGATCGCGAAGCTGATCCGCTGGAGCCTCGCCAACCGCTTCCTGGTGCTGCTGGCCAGCGTTCTGGTCACGGCCTGGGGCGTGGTGGCGCTGCTGCGAACGCCGCTGGACGCGTTGCCGGACTTGTCCGACACGCAGGTCATCATCCGCACCACCTGGCCCGGGCAGGCGCCGCAGATCGTCGAGAACCAGGTGACCTATCCGCTGACGACGACGATGCTGTCGGTGCCGGGCATGAAGGCGGTGCGCGGCTTCTCGATGTTCGGCGACAGCTTCGTCTACGTGATCTTCGACGACGGCGTGGACCTGTACTGGGCGCGCTCGCGCGTGCTCGAGTACCTGAACCAGGTGCAGTCGCGCTTGCCGGCCGCGGCGAAATCGTCGATCGGGCCGGACGCCACCGGCGTCGGCTGGATCTACCAGTACGCGCTGGTGGACAGGAGCGGTCGCAGCGACGTGGCGCAGCTGCGTGCATTGCAGGACTGGTTCCTGCGCTTCGAGCTGAAGACGGTGCCGGACGTGGCCGAGGTTGCGAGCGTCGGCGGCATGGTCAAGCAGTACCAGATCGTGCTCGACCCCGACAAGCTCGCGGCCTACCGCATCTCGCAGACGATGGTGAGCGCGGCCGTGTCCCGCGCCAACCAGGAGACCGGCGGCTCGGTGGTCGAGGTCGGCGAGGCCGAATACGCGGTGCGTGCCAGCGGCTACCTGAAGACGCTGGACGACTTCCGCGCCATTCCGTTGCTGACGACCGATGCCGGTGTGTCGGTGCGGCTGGGCGACGTGGCGCGTGTGCAGGTGGGCCCCGAGATGCGCCGCGGCATCGGCGAACTCGACGGCGCGGGCGAGGCGGTCGGCGGCGTGATCGTGATGCGCTCGGGCAAGAACGCGCTGCAGACGATCGCCGCGGTCGAGGTCAAGCTGGCCGAACTGCAGCGCGGCCTGCCCGAGGGCGTGGAAGTCGTTCCGGTGTACGACCGCTCGAGCCTGATCGAACGCGCGGTCGACAACCTGTCGCGCAAGCTGCTGGAGGAGTTCGCGGTCGTCGCGCTGGTGTGCCTGGCGTTCCTCTTTCACCTCAGGAGCGCCTTGGTCGCGATCGTCTCGCTGCCGCTGGGCGTGCTGGCCGCCTTCATCGTCATGCAGCAGCAGGGCATCAACGCGAACCTGATGTCGCTGGGCGGCATCGCGATCGCGATCGGCGCGATGGTCGACGCGGCCATCGTGATGATCGAGAACGCGCACAAGCATCTCGAGCGGTGGGAGCATGCGCATCCGGGCGAGGTGCTCGAAGGCGAGGCCCGCTGGCACGTCGTCGGCGACGCGGCGGTCGAGGTCGGCCCGGCGCTGTTCTTCTCGCTGCTCATCATCACGCTGAGCTTCGTGCCGGTCTTCACGCTCGAGGCGCAGGAGGGAAGGCTGTTCTCGCCGCTGGCCTTCACGAAGACCTACGCGATGGCGGCGGCCGCCGGCCTGGCCGTGACCTTGGTGCCGGTGCTGATGGGCTATCTGATCCGGGGCCGCATCCCGAACGAGACGGCCAACCCGCTGAATCGCGCGCTGATCGCGCTGTACCGCCCGCTGCTGGACGCCGTGCTGAAGGTCCCGAAACTGGCGCTGGCCGTGGCCGCATTGCTGCTCGTCGCGAGCCTGTGGCCGCTGCAACACCTGGGCAGCGAGTTCATGCCGCCGCTGGACGAGGGTGATCTGCTCTACATGCCCACCGCGCTGCCCGGCCTGTCCGTCGGCAAGGCCGCCGAGCTGCTGCAGCAGACCGACCGCCTGATCAAGACCCTGCCCGAGGTGGAGAGCGTCTACGGCAAGGCCGGCCGCGCCGAGAGCGCCACCGACCCGGCGCCGCTGGAGATGTTCGAGACCACGATTCAGTTCGTGCCGCGCGAGCAGTGGCGAGCCGGCATGACGCCGGACCGGCTGGTCGAGGAGCTGGACCGCATCGTTCGCGTCCCGGGGCTGTCGAACATCTGGGTGCCGCCGATCCGCAACCGCATCGACATGCTGGCCACCGGCATCAAGAGCCCGGTCGGCGTGAAGGTGGCGGGGCCCGACCTCGCCACCATCGATCGCCTGACGGCCCAGGTCGAGCGCGCGGTGAAGAACGTGCCGGGGGTCAGCAGCGCGCTCGCCGAGCGGCTCACCGGCGGTCGCTACGTCGACGTGGACATCCGCCGCGACGCCGCCGCCCGCTACGGCCTGAACATCGCCGACGTGCAGGAGGTGGTGGCCGGCGCGGTGGGCGGCATGAATATCGGCGAGACGGTCGAAGGGCTGCAACGCTACCCCATCAACCTGCGTTACCCGCGCGAGCTGCGCGATTCGATGAGCGCGCTGCGCGCGCTGCCCATCGTCACTCCGCGCGGTCAGCGCTTGACGCTCGGCGACGTGGCGGAGCTGCGCGTCAGCGACGGGCCGCCAATGCTGCGCAGCGAGAACGCACGGCTGGCGGGTTTTGTCTACGTGGACATCCGCGGTCGCGACCTGCGCGGCGCCGTGCTCGACATGCAGCGCGCGGTGGCCGAGCAGGTCGGGCTGCCGCCGGGCTACTCGGTGAGTTGGTCGGGGCAGTTCGAGTACCTCGAACGTGCCACCGCCAAGCTGAAGCTCGTCGTGCCCTTCACGCTGCTGATCATCTTCGTGCTGCTGGTCCTGACCTTCCGGCGCTTCGACGAGGCGCTGCTGATCATGGCGACGCTGCCTCTTTCGCTGGTGGGTGGGGTGTGGCTGTTGTGGGGGCTGGGGCACAACCTGTCGGTGGCCAGCGCCGTGGGCTTCATCGCCCTGGCTGGCGTGGCGGCGGAGTTCGGCGTGATCATGCTGATGTACTTGAAGCAGGCCTGGCAGGCGCGGCTCGACGCCGGCCGCGACGGCGACGCCGACCTGCTCGACGCGATCCGCGAAGGCGCGGTGCTGCGCGTGCGACCCAAGGCGATGACGGTGGCCGTCATCGTGGCCGGCCTTCTGCCGCTGTTCTGGGGCGCGGGCACCGGCAGCGAGGTGATGCAGCGCATCGCCGCGCCGATGGTCGGCGGCATGCTCAGCGCACCGTTGCTGTCGATGTTCGTGATCCCGGCGGCGTATCGGCTGATGCGGCGCCGGCGGCGGCCAGGTTCGGCGCCCGCACCCAGCCTGGCCGTCGCGACGGGTGCGCTGCGATGAGCCGGATGATGCTGGCGTGGCTCGGCCTGGCGGCCGCAGGGCTGGCGTGGATGCGGTTCGGGGAGCACACGCCGCGACACGTGTCCCATGCCCTGCGGCCGAGCGATGTCCGGATGCTCGAGCTGGGCCAGCAGGTGTACCGGGCGCATTGCGAGGCCTGCCATGGCGCGCAACTGCAAGGGCAGCCCGACTGGCGCGCGCGCGGTCCCGATGGCCTCCTGCCGGCACCACCGCACGATGCCAGCGGGCACACCTGGCATCACGACGACGAAACGCTGTTTCACATCACCAAGTTCGGCGTCGCCAAGGGGGCGAATATCAAGGACTACGCGAGCGCGATGCCGGCGTTCGAAGGCGCGCTCAGCGACGAGGAGATCGTCGCCGTGCTGTCGTGGATCAAGGCGCAATGGCCGGCCGGCGTTCGCGCCAGGCACGACCAGGTCAACCAGCATGCGCGATCGGCCGCTCGAGAGCCATGATGTGCCGATGACGGATGCGCCGGCGCGGCGGCCTGGCCTCGATCGGGCAGGTCGCCGCCGCGCTGCTCGTCTGGCCGGGCCTGTCGCTGCCGTTTCATCCGGCCTGGGAAGTCGCTCAGCTGGCGCTGCTCACCCTGTGGCACGAGCCAGACCCGCCGCGCATCGTCTGGGCCGTCGCTCGCTGCACGGCGGGCGAGGTGCTGATCGCCGGTGCGACCTTCGCGCGGGTGTCGGCGGCGCTTCGGCGGACGGACTGGCCGGCCCGCTCGCGCTGGCAGGCCTGGCGCGGCCGATGCCGGCCTTGGACGAGGACGGCGATCTGCCATCTGGTCCGGGCAGGACGCGGCGCGCGCGCGGCGGACCGATCGATGACGCGAGGCGACCCGCAAGTTGCGCCCGGACGCTCGTGGTGCCGGATTCATCCGCGAACCAGCTCCGATAGACATCGTTCCATGGAGTCACGCAAATGGACATCGATCGACGCGAACTGCTGTTGCGAACTGCGTGCGCCCTGGCGGCCACGCCTGGCGCGGTGTGGGCTCAGGCCGGCACGGCCAGGACTGCCGAGCCGCCGACGCAGCCCGATCTGCACCTCGAACTGCACGCCGAGGCCGGTGAAGTGCCGATCCGTCCGGGCACGCCGACACGCGTCTGGCGCTACCGCGGCCGGCTGCTGCGCGGCGACGCGGGTGCGCTCGAGACGATGCCCGGCAGCTACCTCGGGCCGCTCATTCGCGTGCGCCGTGGCCAGCGCGTGCGCATCGATCTCATCAATGCGCTTCCCGAGTCGACGATCATCCACTGGCATGGCCTGCATGTGCCCGACGACATGGACGGCCACCCGCGCTTCGCGATCGCGCCGGGTGCGCGCTACGCCTACGAGTTCACGGTGCGCAACCGCGCGGGCAGCTACTGGTTCCACCCGCACCCGCATGGCCGCACCGGCGCGCAGGTCTACGCCGGGCTGGCGGGCCTGTTCGTCGTCGGCGACGACGAGGAAGCCGCGCTGGGGCTTCCCGCGGGCGCGCAGGACATCGCGCTGGTGATCCAGGATCGCGACTTCGACGGCGACAACCAGTTCGTCTATCCCGGGGGAGACAGCGGGAGCCCTGGCATGCCGGGCCGCGGAACGATGGGCGGCGGGATGATGGGCCGCGGCATGATGCGCGGCGGCATGGGCTCGATGATGGCCGCGATGATGGGCGTGCTGGGCGACCAGATCCTCGTCAACGGCGGGGCGCCGGCCGTACGCGAGGTGTCGCGCCGCCCGCACCGGCTGCGCCTGCTCAATGGGGCCAACACCCGCACGCTCAAGCTCGCCTGGAGCGACGGCTCGCCGCTGACCGTGATCGGCAGCGACGGCGGATTGCTCTCCGGACCGGTGCCGCGCGACTACGTGATGCTGGCGCCGGCCGAGCGCGTCGAGTTGTGGGTGGACTTCGGCCGGCGCGATGCGGGCAGCGAGGTGGCGCTGCGCAGCCTCGCCTTCGAAGCGGGGGCCGACATGGGCGGCATGATGGGCCGCGGGATGATGGGGCGGCAGGGTGGCCTGCCCGACGGCGCGGCGTTCGAGGTGCAGCGCTTCAGGATCGATTCCGGCCCGGCGCAGCCGGGCGTGTTGCCGCAGGCGCTGGCGCCGATCACGCCTGCCGATCCGCGCGAGGCGGTGAACGCTGCGCAGCCGAAGGTCTTCCAGCCGACGATGGGGATGATGGTCTGGGGCATCAACGGCGAGAGCTTCGACATGCTCGGCGCGAGCGAGCTGGAGACGGTGAAGCTCGGCACGCAGGAGGTCTGGGAGTTCCGCAACGAGGGCCGCGGCTCGATGATGGGCATGGCCATGCCGCACTCGATGCACGTGCACGGCCTGCAGTTCCGCGTGCTGTCGCGCGCGGTGTCGCGCCGCCACGCCGACGGATACGCCACCGTCAGCGCCGGCTTCGTCGACGACGGCTGGAAGGACACGGTGCTCGTGATGCCCGGCGAGCGCGTGCGCCTGCTGCTGCGGTTCGAGGACTATGCGGGCCTGTTCCTCTACCACTGCCACATGCTCGAACACGAGGATTCCGGCCTGATGCGCAACTACCTCGTCAAGGCCTAAGATGAAGCCCCCACGCTCACTGCGTTCGCTGCCCCCCGAGGGGGCGCTTGCTGCGGACCGGCAAAGCCGGATCCGCGCAAGGGCTTGGGTGGGCCCGCTTCCTGCGTCGCACGTGGCGCGTAGGTGCCATGGCCTACTGGCACAGCCCCCACGCTCACTGCGTTCGCTGCCCCCCGAGGGGGCGCTTGCTGCGGACCGGCGAAGCCGGATCCGCGCAAGGGCTTGGCTGGGCCGGTTTCATGCGTCGCGGGTGGCGTGGTCGCGCCGTGGACAACTGAAGTGAGACGCGACCGAACACAAGGCCTGCCTCATGCGGCGCCGGCCGCGCGGTGTGCGCCGCCGGCCCGCGTTCGGGGATCGAGCGCGATCCGGTGCGGGAGCCTGATCGCGACGGCTGGCGAGACGGGATCGGGGCCCGGCGCTCAAAGCGGCCGCAGCTGCTGAAGCAGGGTCGGGACGAGCTCGGTCACCGTCGGATGGATGTGCATCGCGCGCGAGATCACCGTGTAGGGCTGCCGCGCGGCCATGACGTCGAGCAGCGAGTGCACGACCTCGTCGCCGTTCAGCCCCAGGATCGCCGCGCCCATCAGCAGCCCGCTGTCGGCGTCGACCAGCACCTTCATGAAGCCCTGGGTCTCGCCGGCCTCGCGCGCACGTCCGACGCGCTGCATCGGCATCTTGGCGCGCAGCACCCGCCTGCCGCTGGCGCGCGCCTCGGCCTCGGTCATGCCGACGCGGCCGAGTGGCGGGTCGATGAACAGCGCATAGCAGGCGATGCGGTCGCCGATCCGGCGCGCGTCGTCGTCGAACAGGTTGGCGACCACGATCTCGTGGTCGTTCCACGCCGTGTGCGTGAATGCGCCGCGGCCGTTGCAGTCGCCGACCGCCCAGACACCCTCGGCGCTGGTTCGGCACTGCTCGTCGACGACGATATAGCCGCGCTCGTCGGTGCGGATGCCGGCGCGCTCCAGCCCGAGATCGTCGGTGTTGGGCTGGCGGCCGACCGCCAGCAGCACATGGCTGCCGACCAGGCCCTCGCGCGCGCCGTCGCAGGCGGCGCCGACGACGATCCGGTCGCCCGCGCGCGCCAGCGACAGGCACTCGGCGCCGAGCTCGAAGCGAATGCCCTCGGCCTCGAGGATCGCGCGGATGCCGTCGGAGACGTCCTCGTCCTCGCGCGGCAGCAGCCGCGCCGATCGCTCGACGACCGTGACCTGCGCGCCGAGGCGGCGCATCACCTGCGCGAACTCGAGGCCGATGTAGCTGCCGCCGACCACGACCAGGTGCTCGGGCACCGCGTCGAGTTCCATCACCGAGGCGTTGTCCAGCGTCGGCACTTCGTCGATGCCCGGCAGCGCGGGGCGGACCGCGCGCCCGCCGACGTCGAGGAAGATGCGCGGCGCGCGCAGCACGCGCCCGCCGACCTCGAGCGTCGCCGGGCCGCTGAAGCGGGCGTGGCCGACGATCACCTCGGTGCCCTTCAGGCCGCGCATCCAGCCCTCCACACCTTCGCGCGACCTGGCGACGATGGCGTTCTTGCGCGCCATCACGCGCGCCATGTCGACGCGCAATCCGGCAACGTCGAAGCCGAACTCGTCGCCGCGCTGCGCCAGCCGGATCGCGCGCGCGCTGGCCACCAACGTCTTGGTCGGCACGCAGCCGACGTTGACGCAGGTGCCGCCGAAATGGTGGCGCTCGATCACCGCGGTCTTCAGCCCCTCGCGGCTGCAGCGGGCGGCGATCGCAGGGCCGGCCTGCCCGGCGCCGACGATGATCGCGTCGAAGGCTTCAGCGTCCATGGAGCCTGCCCCTGTCGTGTCGGCCGGCCCGCAGTATGCGCCAGCGGCCGCCGCAGGGCGGCCCCGTCGACCTTGCATGCAGGTCGGCTTCGCCCCTGCCGCGCCGTTCCAACCGTCTTGCCGTCACGACCGAGGCCTCGGTCGCACGCCTGGACAACCACCGCGCGCGCCGCCCGCGGCATGCGCACCGCGCGGGCGGACCTCGGCCTCACATCCAGTAGTCCGCCGTCCATGTCCCGCGGCGATGGTCCAGCCAGACCCGCCTGGGCGCCAGCCGCCGCGCCACCGCGCCGTCCAGCTCGACCTCGGGCTGGCGCCCGAGGCGTTGCGCGACGTCGATCGAACACGCGGTGGACGTGACGGTGCGAAAACGCAGCCGCAAGTGCTCGCCGACGGCAACGGTCCTGGCGGCTGCGTCGGCTGTGTCGGATCCGGCCGGTGACTCGGCGAAGCGAACGAACTTCTTGACCAGGCAGGAGAAGTACAGCTCGAGCTCAAGCGTCAGCGGCTGCGCCCGACGCGCGAGCGCGGCCTGCGCGGCGCGCGACCATTCGACCACCACCGGCTTGCCGTTGACCGTCACCTCGGCAACGAATCGGCGCTGCCAGCGCGCGAGACTCGAGGCCCGCGGAGCGTCGTACGGTGCCGCAACGGCGTCGGCTTGCATCACGGATCGCATCGTCGCCGTGACTCTACCGCTGCCGCGGCGGGATCGCCGCGTTCGCCTGGCGAAACCCTCGCGCCCGATGCGACCGGTGCGCGGCCTTGGCGCGCAGGCTGCCCCGATCGGGGTCAGGCCGGAGGCCGGCACGACCGGTGCGATGGCGGACGTTTCGTGATGCGGCGGTGCGTCGATGCTGCAATCGCTGCGCGGGCGCCGCGGCGCCGCTACCCACGATGGCGCTGGCGCGGCGGCGAGGGGGGTGATTTCTCGCTGGCCCGTGCGCCGCGGGAGGTCCATCATCCAGACCTGATGATTCCTGAAATGAAACCCCCACGCTCACTGCGTTCGCTGCCCCCCGAGGGTGCGCTTGCTGCGGACCGGCGAAGCCGGATCCGCGCAAGGGCTTGGCTGGGGCGGTTTCATGCGTCG
>JACPVA010000181.1 GCA_016191995.1 Burkholderiales bacterium
ACCGAATGGCACGACCTCGGTGCTGCCCACTTCGACCGCGCCGACGCCGCAAAGACCGCCAATCGACTGATCCGCAGGCTCCAGCAGATCGGTTACAAGGTCGAGGCCACACCGGCTTGACGTTGGACGTTTCATTTCAGCGTCCCTGGTCCTCGTGCGCTGCCCACTGCGCGAGTCGGGTCTGCGCCGCGGCACCTTCCGCGCGGCGCCAGCGCACGCGGCCGTCGGCGGCGTCGATCCTCGTCAGCGCTCCTCGGTCGTGCATCCAGCGCAAGGCGTCCTCCACGTCGTCGAGCGCAACCGCAAGGTCCTCGGCAAACCACCAGCGAGTGATGCCGTCGGCGGTATCGCTGGCGTCCGTGTGGCTGGCCACGTAGCGCGCCAGGGCGGGTACCAGGGCCGGCATCGCGGGACCAGGACACATGGCATGGGGGCTCGATAGGTCTCGGATGGCAAGCCGCGTGCCAATCCGGGCCGCACGCGCAAGTCCTTGATCGCGTTCGGATCCGGGCGGCAGGCGGGGGCGAGGACGCGGATCGATTTGTCCGCCGCCGTGGCGCCTCTGCGAGGGACGCGGCGTTGTCCATGGGGTGGACGAAAACGCCCATGCCCGCGCGCACGAACGCCGCGGCCGGCCGCGCGACGTCGATTCGAGGAGGTCTCAGGCCTGCCGCGGGTCGCGAAACCGACCCGCATCGATCCGGTGCTTGCGCATCAGTTCGAAGAACGCGCGCCGGTCCTTCTTCGCGGCGCGGGCGGCCTCGGCGATGTTGCCGCCGCTGGCGTCGAGCAGCTGCTCGATGTAGCCGCGCTCGAAGTCCCGCACGACGCGCTGCTTGGCGCCGTGGAACGACTCGCCGTCGACGGCTGGCGGCGGCGCGTCGTCGCCCTCGAACTCGAGGTCGGCGCTTTGCAGCTCGACCCCGGGCGCCAGCAGCACCGCGCGTTCGATCAGGTGGCGAAGCTCGCGCACGTTGCCGGGCCAGCCGTGCGCGAGCAGGCGCTGTATCGCGCCGGCGCTGAAGCGACGCGCCGGGCGCTCGAAGCGAAGCGCGAACTCGCGCAGGAACTGCTCGGCCAGGAGCACGGTGTCCTCGCGACGCTGCCGCAGCGGCGGCAGCGACAGTCGCAGCACGTTGAGCCGGAAGTACAGATCCTGCCGGAACGCACCGCTCAGCGCGAGCGCATGAAGGTCGCGGTTGCTCGCAGCGATCACGCGCACGTCGGCATGCATCACGGCGTTGGCGCCGACCGGGCGGTACTCGAGCTCCTGCAGGAAGCGCAGCAGCTTGGCCTGCGCGGCGAGCGGCAGGCAATCGACATCGTCGAGGAACAGCGTGCCGCCTTCGGCTTCCCGTACCAGACCCCTCCGCGCGACCAGCGCCGTCGTGTAGGCGCCCCGGACATGCCCGAAGAGTTCGTCCTCCACGAGGTCGGCCGGGATGCCGCCGCAGTTCACCGCCACGCACGGATGAGACGCCCTGGCCGACAGGTAGTGCACGGCCTGGGCGCAGACCTCCTTGCCGGTTCCGGTTTCGCCCTGGATCAGGACATGGGCATCGCAGCCGGCGATCGCGACCAGGCGCTCGGCCACCTTGGCAGCAGCCTGGCTGCAGTAGGCGAAGCCGCGAATCCGCGGGCTTGCGATCGCACGCCGCGCCGTCGTTTCGTCAAGACGAGTGGGTTGCATCGCCGCCTCGGATCCATGGGCTCCCACGGCCCGCACCACCACGCTACTCGAAATCCGAGGCTAGACAATCCCTAGATCCTTCTGCGATCGACGACCCGATGGTGTCCATGCCGCAGCCGGACGCGCCGGCCCGCGCCGGATGTGCCGCATCGGGTTTCGTGCGCTGCCGGCGCCAGCATCCGTCGTCGAGGGCATCGGGCGCGACGCTTCGACGCCGGCATCTGCTGCGCGGACCGCGAACCCGCGGTGCGCGCCGTCTTCGCGCATCCGGCGCGAGGGCTCGAATGACCGCGATCGTCGCCATGGAAAGGTTCGCTGGTTCGCGATCGACGCCTGGCGCCGTGGTCGAGGGCACCCGCACCCCTCGGCCCGCGTGCCGGTCGTCGCACGCGAAGCCGCAGCCGACCCGCGATTCCAGCAAGGCGCCGATCGCCGTTCGCCGCATCCAGGCCGCCTCGCCGACGATCGGAGGCGGCCCGGCGTCACTCCGCGCCGGTCTTCGCGGCCGGCGGCTGCAGCGCCTTGCCGATCACCCCGAGCATCTCCATCGGCAGCGGCAGCACCACCGTGCTGCCGCGGTCGCCGGCGACCTGGGTCATCGTCTGCAGGTAGCGCAGCTGCATCGCCTCGGGCTGCCTGGCGAGCATCTCGGCGGCCTCGAGCAGCGCCGCGGCGGCCTGCTTCTCGCCCTCGGCGTGGATGACCTTGGCGCGCCGCTCGCGCTCGGCCTCGGCCTGGCGCGCGATCGCGCGCACCATGGTCTCGTTGAGGTCGATATGCTTGATCTCGACGTTCGTGACCTTGATGCCCCAGGCGTCGGTCTGGGCGTCGAGGATCTTCTGCACGTCCAGGTTCAGCCGCTCGCGTTCGGCCAGCATCTCGTCGAGCTCGTGCTTGCCCAGCACGACGCGCAACGTCGTCTGCGCGAGCTGGCTGGTGGCCATCAGGTAGTCCTCGACCTGGATGATCGCCCGGGCCGGGTCGACGACGCGGAAGAAGACCACCGCGTTGACCTTGACCGAGACGTTGTCGCGCGAGATCACGTCCTGCGGCGCGACGTCCATCGTCACCACGCGCAGGTCGACGCGCACCATCTGCTGCAGCCCGGGGATCACGAGCACCAGCCCCGGCCCCTTGACCTTCCAGAAGCGACCGAGCTGGAAGACGACGCCACGCTGGTATTCGCGCAGGACGCGCAGCGCGCTGAACAGCAGCGCGAGCAGCAGGAGGGCGATGCCGCCGAGTCCGAAGGGCAGGTCGAGCATGCGTGGTCTCCTCAGGAAGTCGCGGGATGGCCTCGGGTCGGGACCGCGTCGGGCTCGACGTCGAGCACCAGGCCGTGCACCGCGCGCACGCGCACCGGCTGGCCGACCGACAGCGGCGCGGCCGCGTGCGCGCGCCAGCGCTCGCCGTGCAGCTGCACCCAGGCCTCGTCGCCGTCCACCTCCGACACGACCCCGCGCGTGCCGACGAGTTCCTCCACCCCGCTGACGACGGGGCGCCGGCGTGCCTTCAGCGCCATCCCGCCGGCGGCGAGCACGGTCGCCAGCGTCGTGCCGGCGAGCAGCACGATCAGCCCCAGCGGCACGCCGAAGCCTGGCACGTCGCGGTCGAACAGCAGCAGCGCGCCGGCGACGAAGGCGATCACGCCGCCGCCGCCGAAGATGCCGAACCCGGGCGAGACCAGCTCCGCGGCCATCAACGCCAGCCCGAGCACGATCAGCGCCAGCCCGGCATAGTTGACCGGCAGCATCTGCAGCGCGAACAGCCCCAGCAGCAGGCAGATCGCGCCGGTGACGCCGGCGACGCCGAACCCGGGCTGCGAGAACTCGAAGATCAGCCCGTAGAGGCCGATCATCATCAGCACCAGCGCGAAGCTCGGGTTGGCGATCACCGCCAGCAGCCGCTGGCGCGCGTCGGGCGGCAGCAGCTCGTGCGCCAGGCCTGCGGTGGCGAGCACGCGATCGGCGTCGCGCACGCGCACGCTGCGGCCGTCGATGCGCGCCAGCAGCTCGTCGACATCGCCGGCGACGACGTCGATCACGCCCTGCGCGAGCGCCTCGTCGGCGGTCAGCGAGACCGCGTCGCGTACCGCGCGCTCGGCCCAGTCGGCGTTGCGCCCGCGCAGCTGCGCCAGGCCGCGGATGAAGGCGGCGGCGTCGTGGATCGCCTTCGCGCCCGAGGCGTCGGTCGGCGCGGTCGGCGATGCGGGCGATGCGGGCCGATCGGCCTCGCCTTCCTTGCCCTCGGGCGCCGGCGGGCCCGGCGGGCGCATGCCGCCGATGCCGATCGCGACCGGCGTGGCCGCGCCCAGCGTCGTCGCCGGCGCCATCGCCGCGATGTGCGCGGCGTACAGGATGTAGGTGCCGGCGCTGGCGGCGCGCGCGCCCTCGGGCGCGACGTGCACCGCCACCGGCAGCGGCGCATTCAGGATCGCCTGGATGATCTGGCGCATCGCGGTATCGAGCCCGCCCGGCGTGTCGAGCCGGATCACGACCAGCGGCGCGCCGGCGGCGGCGGCCTTGTCGATGCCGCGCACGATGTAGTCGGCGCTCGCCGGGCCGATCGCGTCGTGCACCTCGAGCACGGTGACCGGCGCGCCGGCGCGTGCCGGGGCCGCGAGCAGCAGCAGCAGCGCCAGCAGGCCGGCGAGCAGCGCGCCGAACGCCGGGAACGGCGGGCAACGCCGCGCCGCGCGCGGGACGGTCGAACCGCAGGGCCTCATCGCATCATCAGACCACGGATGCGCCGCTGCTGCAACGGCGTGGCCGCAAGCCCCGGCCCCGGGCCCGCCGTCAATCGTCGCGCGGCAGGTGCGGGTTGGACAGCCCCTCGGCGGGCTCGCCGGTGTCCGGGTCGATGAAGTCGGCGATGCCGAGCTCGTCCTCGGCCTCGCGCAAGGCGTCGCCGGCCTCGACCTCGAGGTCCTCGGCGTCGGCGGCGTGCAGGTCGGCGATCGCCTCCTCGCGCGTGTCGAAGGGGCCGAACTCCTGCTGGCCGTCGCGTGCGATCCAGTACCAGCCGTCGGGGTGCCGGACCACGGGTTCGGTCGGCGCGGTCGGCGCCTCGTCGGCGGGGACCTCGTCCTCGATCGCGGGCGGCGGGGTCTTGCGCGTGCTCATCGTCTCTCCTCGCGGTCTGGCCGCGCGGTGCGTACGCCGCGCAGCGCCTGCGGCATGATCACTTCGGTTGTCCATGGCGCCTAGGCGCCACCTGCGACGCATGAAACCGGCCCAGCCAAGCCCTTGCGCGGATCCGGCTTTGCCGGTCCGCAGCAAGCGCCCCCTCGGGGGGCAGCGAACGCAGTGAGCGTGGGGGCTTCACTTCAGCTTCGGGTGCAGCAGCTCGCGCAGCCGGGATTGCAGGTCGAGCACCGGCAGCGCGGTCAGGTCGGCGGGCTCGCTGTGCGCGACGGCACCGGCCACGGCCGGCGTCAGCGCGGCGCGCAGCTCGCCGAGGAAGGGGTTCGACGCCGCCAGCACGATGCGCGCGCAGTGTCCGGCGCCCAGCGCGTCGTGCAGCAGCTGGGCGATCTCGCGCGCGAACGCGTGCTGCTCCTTGACCCGCGGGTCGGCGCGCGGCGGGTAGCCGGTGCCGCCGGGGGCTGCGGTGGAGGCGGTCTGGCGCTCGGCATGGCCCGGGCGGTCCTCGGTCAGCTCGTGGCCCTTCAGGCGGCTGGCCGGGTGCACCAGCGTGCGCACCTCGGTCGGCGTGGCGCCGGCCGCGCCGGCCTCGAAGATGCGCGCGCGGGCGGCGTTCGCCAGCACGATCCAGGTGGTCTTCATCGGTCTCCTCGGGCGGCTTCGGGTTGGCATCGCGTCGGGCGCCGCCGCACCAGCGGGCGCGCCCCGGACGCCATAGTGTGCACCCGCGGCCGGGTCGCGCACAGGCCGTATCGACGGCCGCGGCCGGCGCGGCTGCGGCCGGAGCGCTGGCGCCGCGCGCCCAAGCCGACGCGGCCGGCGGGCGACAATCGCGGCTTCCCTGCCTGCAAGCCCACCATGAGCCAGACCATCCTGCCCACCCTGCCCGTCGGCGAGCGCGTCGGCATCGCCTTCTCCGGCGGCCTGGACACCAGCGCCGCGGTGCACTGGATGCGCGCGCGCGGCGCCATCCCCTGCGCCTACACCGCCCACCTCGGCCAGCCCGACGAGGACGACTACGACGCGATCCCGCGCAAGGCGCTGCAGTATGGCGCCGAGATCGCGCGCCTGGTCGACTGCCGCGCGCAGCTCGTCGCCGAGGGCATCGCCGCGATCCAGTGCGGCGCCTTCCACATCCGCACCGCCGGCGCGACCTACTTCAACACGACGCCGCTCGGGCGCGCGGTCACCGGCACGGCGCTGGTGGTCGCGATGCGCGAGGACGGCGTCGACATCTGGGGCGACGGCAGCACCTACAAGGGCAACGATATCGAGCGCTTCTACCGCTACGGGCTGCTCGCCAACCCGGCGCTGAGGATCTACAAGCCCTGGCTCGATCCGCGCTTCATCGACGAGCTCGGCGGCCGCAAGGAGATGAGCGAATACCTCATCGCCCACGGCTTCGACTACAAGATGAGCGTCGAGAAGGCCTACAGCACCGACAGCAACATGCTCGGCGCCACGCACGAGGCGAAGGATCTGGAGTTTCTCGACAAGGGCATGGATATCGTGCAGCCGATCATGGGCGTGGCGTTCTGGAAGCCCGCAGTCGAGGTCGCGCCGCAGACGGTGAGCGTGCGCTTCGAGGAGGGCGTGCCGGTGGCGATCGACGGCCGCGGCTTCGCCGACGCGGTGGCGCTGCTGGGCGAGGCCAACCGCCTCGGCGGCCGCCACGGGCTGGGCATGTGCGACCAGATCGAGAACCGCATCATCGAGGCCAAGAGCCGCGGCATCTACGAGGCCCCGGGCATGGCGCTGCTGCACATCGCCTACGAGCGGCTCGTCAGCGGCATCCACAACGAGGACACGATCGAGCAGTACCGCATCAACGGCTTGCGGCTGGGGCGGCTGCTGTACCAGGGGCGCTGGTTCGACCCGCAGGCGCTGATGCTGCGCGAGACCGCGCAGCGCTGGGTCGCGCGCGCGATCACCGGCGAGGTCTGGATCGAGCTGCGGCGCGGCAACGACTACACGATCCTCGACACCCAGAGCCCGAACCTGACCTACCACCCCGAGCGGCTGACGATGGAGAAGGGCGAGGGCGCGTTCACGCCGGCCGATCGCATCGGCCAGCTGACGATGCGCAACCTCGACATCGCCGATACGCGCGACAAGCTCGGCGTGTACTCGCGCGCCGGGCTGCTCGGGCGCGACGCCGGCGGCGCGATCCCGCTGCTGTCGCCGCCGGCCGGCGCGTAGCGCCCGGCGCGCCGGCTGCCCGGCGCGTCGCAGCCGGCGCGTGGCGCGCCGGAGGCCCTGTGGATCAGCGCGCCAGCTCGACGCGGTCGCGCCCGCCGGCCTTGGCGCGGTACATCGCGGCGTCGGCGCGGCGCAGCAGCTCGCCCAGCGTCTGCGCCTGCGGCCCCAGCACCGCGATGCCGGCCGACAGCGTCACCGGGCGCGGTGCGCCTTCGAGCGGCGCCGCGGCGATCTCGGCGCGCAGCGCCTTCAGCCGCGCCAGCGCCAGCCCGGCGTCGGCGCCGGGCAGCAGCAGCGCGAACTCCTCGCCGCCGAGCCGGTAAGCGGCCTCGGCGTGGCGCATCGCGCCGCGCAGCCGCGCGCCCAGCGCGCACAGCACGGCGTCGCCGGCGGCGTGGCCGACCTCGTCGTTGATGCGCTTGAAGTGGTCGACGTCGAGCAGCGCCAGCGCCAGCGGCCGCCCGATCGCGCGCGCCTGCTGCACGGCGTCGTCGAACTGCAGCTGCAGCGCGCGCCGGTTGTGCAGCCCGGTCAGCGGGTCGCGCAGCGCCTGCTCGCGCAGCTCGGCCTGCAGCGCCGCCACCGTCTGCAGCTGCGCGTTGCGGTCCGCCAGCGCCTGCACCAGGCGTACCTGCGCGCGGTGGTGCTCGGTGACGTCGCGCAGCTGCAGCAGCTCGCCGACGCGGCGCTCGCGCTCGCCGAGCGGCCGGCGGCGCAGCTCGAGCACGCGCGCCGGGTCGTCGAGCATCAGCGGCCCGCGCCGCGACGGGTCCGCCAGCGCCTGCGCCAGCGCCTGCCCGAGGCGCGGCCAGTCGCGCAGCCGGCGGCCGATCGCGTCCATCCCGGCCCCGGCCAGGTCGCGCGCGGCGCGGTTGACGCCGACCACCCGGCCCTCGGCGTCGATCACCAGCACCGGGTCGGGCAGCTCGGCGAACAGCAGCCGCTGCGCCATCGGCACGAGCCGGAACAGCTCGTGGCGCAGCACCAGCCAGCCCATGCCGAGCAGCCCGGCGGCGAATCCCAGCGGCGTCGGGTCCGCCCCCATCAGCCGCCAGCCATGGATCAGGAACGCGGCGTTGGCGACCCACGGCACCGTCATCACGGCGATGAACACCGGCCAGCGCAGGTCGCGCAGCTCGCCGTCGCGCCAGGCCTGCAGCACGATCGCCAGCGCGGCGAGCAGCCAGCCGTAGCACCATGCGGCGTTGACATAGAACAGCGGGCCGAACGCATACTGCATCCGCGGCAGGCCGAGTTGCGGCGCGCCGAGGTGGGTGCCGGCGCCGTACAGCATCCCGTGCCAGCCGTTGGCGAGCGCCAGCCCCGCCAGCAGCGCGGCCGGCGCGCCGGCGGCCAGCAGCGCGCGCACGCGCGGCGGATCGGTGCGGTTGTTCGTGTAGCGCGCGAGGAATATCACCCACAGCGGCGGCAGCGCGAGGATCGCCGGCCAGGCGGCGAGCGCCAGCGTCACCTTGCACGCGGCCTCGGCCGAGGCATGCTCGACGGTGGCGGCGACGACCCACCAGGTGGCGGCACCGAACAGGCCGATGAAGGCGCGCCGGCCGGGGAAGAAGCGCTGCGATGCCGCCCAGCCCGCCAGCAGCAGCAGCCCGCCGATCAGCACCAGACGCAACCCCAGGTCGGGCGTCGCGTGCCAGGCCGAGGCGGCGCAGGCCGCGGGGGCGAGCGCGGGCGTCATCCGCGGCCGTCCCCGCCGCTCGCCCCGAGCGCGCCGGTGAGCGCCGCGGTCGCGCGCAGCTGGCCGACCTCGACGCCGCGCCAGTTGACCAGGCGCGGCGCGGCCAGCGTCGCGACGAGCTCGGCGTCGTCGCCGGACAGCGGCAGCAGCGCCTGCAGCGCCGTGGCCAGCACGACCTCGGCCGCGCGCGCGCTGGTGCCGTCGTCGACCTTGATCGCAAGCCCGAGCCCGAGCTCGGGCAGCGCCGCGCAGTAGACGCCCTCGGCGCCGACCTTGCAGCACACGCGCGCGCCGAGCCGTTCCATCAGCCGCGGGTCGGCCCGCCCGCGCGCGCCGAGCATCCTCGGTGCGGCGGCGATCGCCGCGCGCAGCCGTGCGGCAGCGCGCGCGTGGCCGGGCGACAGGCCCTGGCCGGTCGCGACGCGCGCGTAGGCGAGCGCGAGCTGGCGCAGCGGGATCGCGTGCGTCGGGATCGAGCAGCCGTCGGTGGCGCGCGGGCTGCGCGCCAGGTCCCAGCCGGTGGCCGCCTGCAGCGCGGCCGAGACCTCGCGCATCACCGGGTGCTCGGGCCGCACGTAGCCGGCGAGGAAGCCGCGCCGCGCTGCCGCGTCGGCGTCGCGCCCGGCCATGAAGCAGCCCAGGCAGACGAATCCCGCGTGCTTGCCCGAGCAGTTGTTGTGCAGCGGCCGCGCCGCGCTGCCGGCGCGCACCAGCGCATCGGCCGCCGCCTCGTCGTAGGGGCGGTGCGCGCCGCACTCGAGCACCGACTCGTCCAGCCCTGCCTTGGCGAGCATGGCCGCGGCCGCGCCGACCTGCGCCGCGTCGCCGCCGTGCGATGCGCAGGCCAGTGCCAGCTCCGCGTCGCCGAGGGCGAGTGCGTCGGCCGCGCCGCTGGCCACCAGCGGCAGCGCCTGCAGCAGCTTGACCGCCGAGCGCGGGAAGATCGGCCGGTCGATGTCGCCGGCCGACGCGCGCGGCGCGCCGTCGGCGTCGACGATGGCGAACGCGCCGCGGTGCAGCGACTCGACCGCGCCGCCGCGCAGCGCCTCGACGAGGACGGGGTTGCAGTTCACGCGCAGGACCTGCTGGCCGGGGAGGGCGGCGCGTCCCGGCGACCGGGCTGGACGCCGGACGACGCTGGGTGCGCGGTCGGCCGCCGCGACCGCGCCACGCCCGGACCGGACGCCACGGCGACTGTAAGCGCCGCGGCCGGCATCTATCGGCCGAATTGGCGGTCGAATCGGGCGCCGACCATGGCGCAATGCCGCCCAGCGCGCTGCGTGTCGCCGCCCGCCGTCCAGCGCCGCTCAGCGCCGCATCTGCGCCGGCAGCCAGGTCGCCAGCTCGGGAAGGGCGTAGATCAGCACGAGTGCGGCCAGCATCAGCACGAAGAACGGCAGCGCCGCGCGCGCGATCCAGGCGATGTCGCGCCCGGTCATGCCCTGCAGCACGAACAGGTTGAAGCCGACCGGCGGCGTGATCTGCGCCAGCTCGACGACGATGACGATGAAGATGCCGAACCACAGCAGGTCGATGCCCGCGGCCTGCACCGTCGGCAGGATCACGCCCATGGTCAGCACGACCATCGAGATGCCGTCCAGGAAGCAACCGAGCAGGATGTAGAAGCCCACCAGCGCCAGCAGCAGCTGCCACGGCGCCAGGCCCAGGCCGCCGATCCACTCGGCCAGGTGGCGCGGCAGCCCGATGTAGCCCATCGCCAGCGTCAGGAAGGCCGCACCCGCCAGGATCAGCGCGATCATGCAGTACAGCCGGACCCCGCCCATCAGCGATTGCCGGAACGTCTCCCAGCTCAGCGAGCCCTGTGCCGCCGAGATCAGCAGCGCGCCGACGACGCCCAGCGCGGCCGCCTCGGTCGCGGTCGCGATGCCGCCGTAGATGCTGCCCAGCACGGCGGCGATCAGCAGCATGACCGGGATCAGGTGGCGCGACTCGCGCAATTTGTAGGCCAGCGTCGCGCGCGTGTCGGCCGCCGGCACGCGGCCCGGGTTGAGCAGCGACCAGCCGGCGATATAGCCCGAGAACAGCAGCGCCAGCAGCATCCCCGGCAGCACACCGGCGATGAACAGCTGCGCGATCGAGACCTCGGCCGTCACGCCGTAGACGATCATGATGATCGACGGCGGGATCAGCAGCCCGAGCGTGCCGGCGCCGGCGAGCGAGCCGATGGCCATGCGGTCGGGGTAGCCGCGCCGCGCGAGCTCGGGCAGGCTCATCTTGCCGATCGTCGCGCAGGTGGCGGCGCTGGACCCGGAGACGGCGGCGAAGATCGTGCAGCCGACGACGTTGGTGTGCAGCAGCCGCCCCGGCAGCCCCTGCATCCACGGCGCCAGCCCGCGGAACATGTCCTGGCTGAGCCGGGTGCGAAACAGGATCTCGCCCATCCAGACGAAAAGCGGCAGCGCGGTCAGCGTCCAGCTCGACGCCGAGCCCCAGATCGTGATCGCCATCGCATCGCCGGCGGGGCGGCTGCTGAACAGCTGCATGCCGATCCAGGCCACACCCGACAGCGTCAGCCCGATCCACACCCCGCTGCCCAGCAGCGCGAACAGGGCGACGATCAAGAGCGAAGTGATCGCGAAGTCGCTCACGCGACGGCCCTCCGCCTGCGAAGGGCGGCGCCCGCGGCACTCGCTGTGTGGCGCGCCGCCGCCGGGGCGGCATCACTCATTGCGCAGCGCCTCGTCCGGGACCGGGTGCACGCGCCGGCCGCGCAGCTCCAGCACCAGCTCGTCGACGAAGGCCACCAGCAGCACGATGCTGCCGGCGGCCATCGCGAGCTGCGGGATCCACAGCGGCGTGGCGTCGTTGCCGGTGGAGATATCGTGGAACAGGTGCGACTGCCACGCCAGCCGCACCGCGTACCACGCCGCCAGCGCCGCCAGCAGCGTCCCCGCGACGAGCGACCAGACCTCCAGCACGCGCCGCGCTCGCGGCCCGACATGACCGAGGACGAGCGTGACGCGGATGTGCTCGCCGCGCTTGAAGGTGTGCGCCAGTGCCAGGAAGCCCGCCGCCGCCATCAGGTAGCCGGCGTAGGCATCGGTGCCGGCGACGTGGAAGTCCAGCTGCCGGCTGGCGATGGCCAGCAGCACCATCGCCAGCAGCCCGACCATCGCCAGCGCTGCCAGCCAGGCTGCGCCGTCGTACAGCAGGTCCAGCGCGCGGCGCATCGGCTGGGCGGGCAGCGTGCCTGCGCCGGCAGCCTACTTGCGGAACGCGTCGATCAGCTGCTGGCCCTCGGCGCCGGCCTTGTCGGCCCACTCCTTCAGCATGGTCTCGCCGACCTTGGCCATGTCGGTCTTGAGCTGAGGCGACGGCGGCAGCACCTGCATGCCGTTGGCGGCGAGCTTGGCCAGGGTGTCGGTGTTGACCTTGCGGCTGGCCTCCCAGCCGCGCGTCTCGGCGGCGGCCGCTGCCGCGAGCACGGCGTCCTGCGCGGCCTTGTCCAGCGCGGCGAACGCGGCCTTGTTGACGATGACGGCGTTCTTCGGCAGCCAGGCCTGGGTGTCGTAGTAGTACTTCAGGTGCTCGTAGAGCTTGCTGTCGACGCCGGTCGCGCCCGAGGTCATCGTGCTCTCGACGACGCCGGTCGCCAGCGCCTGCGCGAATTCGGCCGCCTGCACCGTCACCGGCTGCGCGCCGACGAGCTCGGCGATGCGCGCGGTGGCCGGGCTGTAGGCGCGCCACTTGACGCCCTTGAGGTCGGCGGCGGCGGCGATCGGCTTCTTGGTGTAGACGCCCTGCGGCGGCCACGGCACCGCGTACAGCAGCATCATGCCCTGCTCGCCGAGCTTCTTGTCCAGCAGCGGCTTCTGCGCCCGGTACAGCTTCATCGCGCTGTCGTAGCTGTCGGCCAGGAAGGGCAGGCCGTCGGCGCCGAAGATCGGCCACTCGTTGGCGTAGGCGACGAGCAGGATCTCGCCGATCTGCGCCTGCCCGCCCTGCACCGCGCGCTTGATCTCGGGCGCCTTGAACAGCGACGCGTTGGGGTGCACCGTGATCTCGAGCTTGCCGCCGGTGGCGGCCTTGACCTCGCCGGCGAACAGCACCAGGTTGTTGGTGTGGAAGTTGCCGGACGGATAGGCGGCCGGCAGGTCCCACTTGGTCTGCGCCTGGGCCGGGGCGGCGGCCAGGGCGGCCACGGTGGCGGCCAGCAGCAGGGATCGGATCGGTTTCATCGCTGGTGTCTCCTCGTGGATGTGCGGTCTGTCCGCGACAAGGCTTGCAGTCTAGGAAGGATGTCGATAAATTGTCAATAAATCTTCGATGAACGGGTACAAACCACGATGCCGCGCAAGCTCCCCGTCGCCGCCCCGCGCGCGCGCGGCATCGTCTCCTCGTCGCACCTGGTGTCGCCGCGCAGCGTCGAGCTGTCGGAGTTCGAGTTCGGGCTTATCGTGGCCTGGAACGCCTTCTCGCGCTGGGCGGTGCGCTGCATGGCCGCCGCCGGCTGCCCTGACCTGACGATCACTGACGTGCTGGTGCTGCACCACCTGTGCCACCGCGCGCGCAACAAGAAGCTGGCCGACATCTGCTTCGTCCTCAACTACGAGGACACGCACGTGGTGGGCTATTCGCTCAAGAAGCTGGTCGCCGCGGCCCTGGCGCAGGCCGACCGCCAGGGCAAGGAGGTCTTCTACAGCCCGACGCCGCAGGGCGAGGCCTTCGTGCAGCGGTATCGCGAGGTGCGCGAGGACTGCCTCGTCAAGAGCCTGGACACCGAGTTGAACGCCGACATCGGCGAGCTCGCACGCCTGCTGCGCACGATGTCCGGCATGTACGACCAGGCCGCACGCGCGGCGACCTCGCTGTGACTGCCTTTAGCCCGTTGCGGACATCGACTGCCTGTCACTTCGCGGTTTGCGGCGATCGCGCGGGCCGAGGACGGCGGGTACCCTTGCCCTCCATGTCCCCCGCCACCGGCCTTCGGCCGCTGGCTCCTCCTTTACTTACGGGCAAGGGCACCCGCCGTCCTCGGCAGGCCACCGAGTTGGTATTCGACGGTCGAATACCGCGGCGGTGGCAGGCCAAGGTCGGCGGGCACCCTCCCACGTAAGTAAAGGAGGAGCCGGCGGCGTAAGCCGACGGCGGGGGACATGGAGTGGGAGGGTGCCCGCCGATCTTGGCACGCGTGGTCGTCGAACGCCAGAAGGACCGAAGGACTGACTTAGACGAATGCCGGGAACATGCTGGAAGCTGGCATCGAACGAAGGAGATCGACTTGACCCCACGCTGGCAATTCTGGATCGACCGCGGTGGCACCTTCACCGATGTCGTCGGCCGCGCGCCCGACGCGCAACTGCATACCCTCAAGCTGCTGAGCGAGAACCCCGAGCAGTACGAGGATGCCGCGGTCGAAGGCATCCGCCGCCTGCTCGGACTGCGCGCCGGCGAGCCGATCACGCCGCAGCAGGTCGAGTGCGTGAAGATGGGCACCACGGTGGCGACCAATGCGCTGCTGGAGCGCAAGGGCGAGCGCACGCTGCTGGTGACGACGCGCGGCTTCCGCGATGCGCTGCGCATCGCCTACCAGGCACGCCCGCGGCTGTTCGACCGCCAGATCGTGCTGCCCGAGCTGCTCTACGAGCGCGTCATCGAGGCCGTCGAACGCGTCGGCGTCGACGGCGAGATGATCGAGCCGCTGGACGAGGACCACCTGCGCGAGCGCCTGTGGGCCGCGCACGATGCCGGGCTGCGCGCCTGCGCGATCGTCTTCCTGCACGGCTGGCGCCACGGCGCGCACGAGGCGGCGGCGGCGCGCTTGGCGCGCGAGGTCGGCTTCACCCAGGTCAGCGTCTCGCACCAGACCAGCCCGCTGATGAAATTCGTCTCGCGCGGCGATACCACCGTCGTCGACGCCTACCTGTCGCCGATCCTGCGCCGCTATGTCGACCGCGTCGCGCTTCAGATGCCGGGCGTGCGCCTGTTCTTCATGCAGAGCAACGGCGGGCTCGCCGAGGCGCACCGCTTCCAGGGCAAGGACGCGATCCTGTCCGGCCCGGCGGGCGGCATCGTCGGCATGGTGCGCACCGCGCAGGCCGCCGGCCACGCCAGGGTGATCGGCTTCGACATGGGCGGCACCAGCACCGACGTCAGCCACTTCGCCGGCGAGTTCGAGCGCGCGTTCGAGACCCAGGTCGCCGGCGTGCGCATGCGCGCGCCGATGATGAGCATCCACACGGTGGCCGCCGGCGGCGGCTCGCTGCTGCAGTTCGACGGCGCACGGCTGCGCGTCGGTCCCGCCAGCGCCGGCGCGAATCCGGGCCCGGCGAGCTACCGCCGCGGCGGGCCGCTGGCGGTGACCGACGCCAACCTCATGCTCGGCCGCATCCAGCCGGACCATTTCCCGCGCGTCTTCGGCCCGCATGCCGACCAGCCGCTGGACCGCGACGGCGTCGTCGCGCGCTTCACCGCGCTGGCCGCCGAGGTGCAGGCCGCGACCGGCCGGCCGACCAGCGCCGAATCGCTGGCCGAGGGCTTCCGCCGCATCGCGGTGCAGAACATGGCCGGCGCGATCAAGCGCATCTCGGTCGCGCGCGGCTACGACGCCACCGGCTACACGCTGCAGTGCTTCGGCGGCGCCGGCGGCCAGCATGCCTGCGACGTCGCCGATGCGCTGGGCATGACGTGCATCTTCATCCACCCGCTGGCCGGCGTGCTATCGGCCTACGGCATGGGGCTGGCGGACCCGACGGCGATGCGCGAGGCGTCGATCGAGCAGCTGCTGGCTGCCGACGGCCTCGCGGCGGCGACGGCGCGGCTGGACGAGCTCGCCGCGGCCGCCGCGGCCGAGCTGGTCGAGCAGGGTGTGGCGCCGGGCCGCATTGCGCAGCGCCGGCGCGTCCACCTGCGCTACCACGGCACCGACACCGCGCTCGTCCTGCCCGCGGGCGACGAGGCCGCGCTGCGCGCCGCCTTCGACGCCGCCTACCGCCAGCGCTTCGCGTTCCTGATGCCCGGCAAGCCGCTCGTGATCGAGGCGGTGTCGGTCGAGGCCGTGGGCGGCGGCGAGGAAGAGATCGCGGCCGCCGGCGACGAGGCCGCGGTCGTGCCGCACCGCCCGGCCCCCGCGGCGGCGGTGCCGATGTACTGCCTGCGCGACGACGGCACGAGCGCCTGGTTCGACGCCGCACTGCACCGCCACGAGTCGCTCGCGCCCGGCGCCACGATCGACGGCCCGGCGATCGTCGCCGAGAAGAACGCCACCACCGTCGTCGAGCCCGGCTGGCAGGCGGTGCTGGCGCCCGGCGGCGCGCTCGAGCTGCGGCGCACCAGGCCGCGCGCCGCGCAACGTGCGATCGGCACCACGGTCGACCCGGTGATGCTCGAGGTCTTCAACAACCTGTTCATGAATATCGCCGAGCAGATGGGCCTGCGGCTGCAGAACACCGCCTACTCGGTCAATATCAAGGAGCGGCTGGACTTCTCCTGCGCCCTGTTCAGCGCCGCCGGCGAGCTGATCGCCAATGCGCCACACATGCCGGTGCACCTGGGGTCGATGAGCGAGTCGATCAAGACCGTCATCGCGCGCAACCCCGGCATGCGGCCGGGCGACGTCTATGTGCTGAACGATCCCTATCACGGCGGCACCCACCTGCCGGACGTGACGGTGGTGACGCCGGTCTACCTCGACGCGGCCGATGCCGCGCCCAGCTTCTACGTCGCCAGCCGCGGCCACCATGCCGATATCGGCGGCGCGACACCGGGCTCGATGCCGCCGTTCTCCAGGACCATCGCCGAAGAGGGCGTGCTGTTCGACAACTTCCTGCTCGTGCGCGACGGCGCGCTGCGCGAGGAGGCGCTGCGCGCGCAGCTGGCCTCGGGGGACTACCCCGCGCGCAACCCTGGCCAGACGATCGCCGACCTGCGCGCGCAGATCGCGGCCAACGAGAAGGGCGTGCAGGAACTGCGCGCGATGGTCGCGCAGTACGGACGCGAGACGGTCGCGGCCTACATGCAGCATGTGCAGGACAACGCCGAGGAGTCGGTGCGGCGCGTCATCACCGCATTGGCCTTGCGGCCCCCAGGTTCGCCTTCAGGCGAGCCGCCCTCCGAGGGGGACGGCCCGGCGCCGGGCCGGGACGGTTCCTTCAGGCTGCCGCTGGACAACGGCGCCGAGATCCGTGTCGCGATCACGGTCGACGCGGCGGCGCGGTCGGCGCGCATCGACTTCACCGGCACCAGCGCGCAGCTGCCGAACAATTTCAACGCGCCGAAGGCGGTCACGATCGCCGCCGTGCTGTACGTCTTCCGCACGCTGGTCGACGACGACATCCCGCTCAACGCCGGCTGCCTGAAGCCGCTGGAGGTGGTCGTGCCCGACGGCTGCATGCTCAACCCGCGGCCGCCGGCGGCGGTGGTCGCCGGCAACGTCGAGACCTCGCAGTGCGTGACCAACGCGCTCTACGGCGCGCTCGGCGTGATGGCCGCCGGCCCGTGCACGATGAGCAACTTCACCTTCGGCGACGCGACGCACCAGTACTACGAGACGATCTCGGGCGGCTCCGGCGCCGGCCTCGTCACCGACGCCGAGGGCCGCGTCAGCGGCGGCTTCGACGGCACCGCGGTCGTGCAGACGCACATGACCAACTCGCGCCTGACCGACCCCGAGGTGCTGGAATTCCGCTTCCCGGTGCGGCTGGACGGCTATGCGATCCGGCGCGGCTCGGGCGGCGCCGGGTGCTGGAAGGGCGGCGACGGCGGCGTGCGCCGGGTGCGCTTCCTGGCGCCGATGACGGCGTCGATCCTCAGCAACGGCCGTGTCGTGCCGTCGTTCGGCCTCGCCGGCGGGCAGCCGGGGGCGGTCGGCGTCAACCGCGTCGAGCGCGCCGACGGCCGCGTCGAGCCGCTGGCGCATATCGCGCAGGTCGAGATGGCGCCGGGGGACGTGTTCGTGATCGAGACGCCAGGGGGTGGGGGCTGCGGCGAGCCTGCCGCCGCCGTCCCGCGGCCCGCATGAAGAGATCTCAGGCAGCCGCTCGACGAAGCGGGACCTTCGCCGGTGGCGCCCTCGATCTTCTCGGCGAGCACCCTGGCGTGCAGCCGCCGCGGTGCTGCGTGCGGACAGAGCCCTCCCAGACACCCACAACGCCGCGCGCCAGAAGGACACGTCCTTCGCGGTCACCACCTATGTCGAGGAGGTGCGCATCGCGGTCAAGGCCGGCTCGGGCATCACCTCGATCGCCCAGCCCGGCGGCAAGAAGGTCGCCACCACCACCGGCACGACCTCAGTGCAGCTGCTGCGCAAGCACGAGCGAGGCGCCGGTGTGAACTTCGAGGAGGTGTTCGGCAAGGACCACGCCGACAGCTTCCTGCTGCTCGAGTCGGGCCGTGCCGTTGCCTTCGTGATGGACGGCCAGATCCTGGCGGGCAACATCGCCAAGGCGAAATGCCCGGCCGACTTCAAGATCGTCGGCGAGGTGTTGTCGGTCGAGCCGATCGCGATCATGATCCGCAAGGGCGTCCCCGCGTTCGCGAAGGCGGTCGACCGCAGCGTCACTGCGATGATGAAGTCCGGCGAGGTCGCCAGGCTGTACGACAAGTGGTTCATGCCGCCGATTCCGCCGGCCAACACCAGGGGCCGCCTGCCAGCCAGCGACGCGACCAAGGCCGCCTGGGCCAGCCCGGACGACAAGCCGGTCGAGGATTACGCCGAGAAGTGATCCGGTGATTCGCGAGTACAAACAGGGGCCTGCGCCGCGCGACCGCGCCGTTGGCCCTTCGTTCGGGGGGCAGGCAGGCGGAACCGACCGTGGCCTGGGACTGGCAGGTCTTCTGCAGGGAGACCGCCTCGGGCGATCAGATCGCCGGCTGCTTCGGCAAGGGCGGCGACGTCACCTACCTGGACTGGATCCTCTCCACCTGGGGCTGGACGATGTCGGTGGCGATGCTGGCGCTCGCCGTGGCGCGGGTGATCGGCTCGATCGCCGGCATCCTGCGCACCACGCCCGACCGGCGTCTGGTCACGTTCGGCAGCGCCTGGACCGAGCTGTTTCGCAATATCCCGCTGCGGGTGCAGATCTTCCTCTGGTACCCCGTGCTGCCGGCGCTGATCCCGGTGCGGCAGGGCGTGCCCAGCTTCGTCCTCGTCGTGTTCGCGCTCGGCTTCTTCACCAGCGCACGGATCAGCGAGCAGGTGCGCGCCGGCATCCAGAGCCTGCCGCGCGGCCAACGCCACGCCGGCCTGGCGATGGGTCTGACGCTGCCGCAGAGCTGCCGCTACGTGCTGCTGGCGATGTCGTTTCGCATCGTCATCCCGCCGCTGACCAGCGAGTCGATGAATATCGTCGAGAACAGCTCGGCGGCCTTCGCGGACAGCATCTCGGAGCTGACGCGGTTCGCGCTGCAGGCCGGCGAGGAGACCTCGAGGAATGTCGAGATGTACCTCGCGCTGATCGCGCTGTACTTCGTCAGTGCGTTCGCGATCGACCGGGTGATGCTGTTCGACGAGGGCCGCGTCCGCGCGAAGGGATGATCGAGGGGAAGTGAGATGAACCTCGACTTCGCCTTCCTGAACTGGGGCGTGATGCAGAGCTTCGTGCTCGAGGGCCTGGTCTTCTCGTTCCGGCTCACGCTGGTCGCGGTGGTGGGGCATCGTCCTGGGCACGTTGCTGGCGTCGATGCGGCTGTCGGGCAAGCCCTGGCTGGTGATGCAGGCCGCGGCCGACCGCACCCGCACGCGAGCGCATGTCATCGCGAGCTTGGGCGGCCGCGATGGCTCAGCGCGGCGTGCCCGCCTTCCAGTAGCGCTCCATCTCGAGGTAGGTGAACGAGGCGGTCCAGGCGATCAGCAGCAGGCCGTTGAGCGCCTCGACGCCCGCCAGCGCGCGGATCGGCCCCTCGGGGGTGAAGTCGCCGTAGCCGAGCGAGGTGTAGGTCTCGGCCGAGTGGTGCATGCAGGCCGTGAACGAGAATTCGGTCGGGCCGGTGATCGTGCCCACGTCGCCGTACAGCACCAGCAGGTAGTTGGCGATGCCGTAGACGACTGTCTCCAGCGCATGCGCGACGAAGGCCACCAGCAGCACCACCAAGAGCTTGCGTCGCCGCGGCATTCGCAGGCGCGGCAGCCGCGTGTTGAGCGCGTCGAGCGTCTCGTAGTGGAACAGCGTGCACAAGGACACGAGGATCAGAGAGACGACGGCGACCAGCGGCATGGGCGAACCACTCCTCCTCCTCGACGATGGCGCGCATCCTCGCATACCGGCGCGGGTCTGTCCTCGCCGCCGGGTGCCCGGCGGCTTCGAGCGCGAGCGCGAGAGGGCGAAGGATCGGGGGAGGGAATCGCTGGGCGTCCGAACCGCGGAAGATGCGACCGGGCGCAAGCGCCGCAGTGCGGTCCGGCGCGTCCCGGCCGGCCCGCTACGGTGCCAGCCGCATCGCCTCGCGCTCGCGCAGCCGATGCCGCACCTCGATACCCTGGGCGACGATCTGCGCGGCGGAGCTGCCGGCATCGCCGGTCAGCCGTTGCTGATCCTGCTGCAGGCGCGCAGCGACCGCGGGGTCGCTCGACGCCTGGGCCGTACCGGGCAGCAGCCAGTGCTGTCCCCCGAAGACACCGTCGCCGGCCAGGCGCGACAGCTCGCTCCAGTGCTCGAGCACGAAGCCGTAGGCGAGCGGGCCGAGCGCAGGGCGTTCGGCGATCGCCGCGGGGATCGCTGCGCTGATGTCGGGGGGCAGACGGCCCGACAAGGCCTCGTCGAGCAGGCGCCGGGCGCGCTGCGGGTCATCGCCGTTGGCCAGCGCCTCGTGCAGGATCCAGCGGTCTTCCTGGCTGCCGGCATTCCGGTACGCCGTCAGCAGCGCGTCGAACTGCTCGGCATCGGGCTCGCAGCCGACCGCGGCGAGCACCGCCGCGCGCACCGAAGGATGCACGCGTGGCGACCTGGCCAGCGCGTCGGCGAAGCGCGACCGCGCGGCCTCCAGCGTCGGCGCGTGCCGCAGCCTGCCGAGCGTTTCGATCACCGTGGCACGCAGGCGCAGGGTCTCGTCGTCCTCGCCCGGCCGCGCATCCCAGCCCAGGCGGGCGAGCTCCGCGGCGAGGATGTCGTGGCCCGCCGCGCGCACCGCCGGCTGCGCCCGCGTTCCGTCCAGCGCGACATCGAGTTGTCGCCACTGCTGCGAAGCAAGCGCGAACATCACGCTGCGGCTGGCATCGTCGATCTCGCCCACGCGTCGCAACAGCTTCAGGTGTTCGGCCATCGGGATCGAGCCCGCGTTGGCCAGGGCGTAGCTGTCCGACACGACGGCCAGACGGTCGCCCGGCGCGAGCCGGCCGAAGCCCTCGAGCAGGCGTCGCTGCAGTGCGGGCGAATAGGCAACGCGGTAGTAGCCCTCGCCGCCCGCGTTGGCCAGAAGCGGCTCGGCGCTGCAACCCGGCCATCGGAGCCGGGCGCGCGCATCGTCCAGCAAGACCACCTCGGCGTGATCGCCCTGCTGCAGGCGGACCGGCACGCGCCAAGGTCCGCCGGCGATCGGCTCGCCGAGCGCGAAACGGCGCTGCGCGAGGGTGACCGTGCTGCCGCCGTCCTCGCACGCGAGGTCCACTTCGATCAGCGGGATGCCGGGTTGGTCGGTCCAGCTGGACGCCACCTCGGCCACCGGCCGTCGCGCGGCGGCGCCGATGTGATGCCACAGGTCGCCCGCGGTCGACGGCTTCATCGCGCGTTCGGCCATGTAGGCCGCCAGCCCGCGCTGAAACGCCTCGGGCCCGACCCACTGCTCGAGCATCGAAAGCACCGCGCCGCCCTTGCCATAGGTGATGTTGTCGAAGACCTCGAACACGCTGGACTCGCGCACCGGACCCGAGCGGATCGGCCGCGTGGCCGGCGTGCTGTCGCGGTCGATCGCGCGCTCGAGCCAGCGACGGGACTCGAGCTTCACGTTCCACTCCGGATGGAAACGGTGGCTCGCCTTGCGTTCCAGCCAGGTCGCGAACGCCTCGTTGAGCCAGATCTCGGTCCACGAGGCGGGCGACACCAGATTGCCGAACCACTGGTGCGCGACCTCGTGCGCGACGACCGCGAACACCCCGCGCTGCTGCTCGGTGCGGCCGTGCGCGGGGTCGAACAGCAGGGCGTCTTCGATGTAGGTGACGAGGCCCCAGTTCTCCATCGCGCCCATCATCACGCCGGGCACGGCCAGCAGGTCCATTTTCGGCAGGGCATAGGGCCGGCCGAAGTAGGCCTCGAAGAACGGCAGGACCTGCTGCACGGCGGTCAGCGCGAAGCGCGCCTGCTCGCGCTTGCCCGGTGGCGTGAGGATGCGCACGGGCACGCCCGCGACCCGATCCTCCAGCGCGTCGAACTGCCCCACCGCCAGCGCGAGCAGGTAGCTCGGCATCGGCGGCGTCGGGGCGAAGCGATGGTGCCGGAAGCCGCCGTCGGCTTTCGCGCTCAGCTTCGGCATATTCGAGACCACGTCGTAGGCGGCCGGCGCCCGCACCGACAGGCGAAACGAGACGCGGAAGACCGGTTCGTCGAACATCGGCAGCAGCCGTCGGCCGTCGATCGCCTGCAACTGCGTTACCAGCATCGTCCTCGTGTCGTCGCCGACCCGGTAGGGCACGCGAAACAGGCCTTGACCGCTGAGCTGCACGCGGCCCCGGTAGCGGATGTCGACCGAGTACCGGCCAGGTGCCACCATCCGCCGATCCGCCGGCACGAGGCGCCAGGTGCCGGCGCCGGCATCGGGCTCGACCTCGAGGGTGCGGGGTCTGCCGCGCCCGTGCAGCCGGGCTGCGGTGGCGGTCAGATCGCGCGCGTGCAGCACGATGGCCGGCATGGCGGCGCGCACGGTGATCTCGATCCGGGCATGCCCGGTGAACTCGTCCCGGGCCGGATCGACATCGAGATCCAGCGCCACGCGCGAGGGTAATGCGCTCTTGGGCAGGGCCGTGGGTGTCGCATCGAGGCTGAATCTCGGCTGGGCCATCGCGGCCAGCGGCAGAAGAAACCACGCGACGAGGAAACGCGAGAAGGCAGTGATCGACGGTGTCATGCAGCGACGATACATGCGTCGGCGTGGCCTGCGCATCGCGCATCCGGGACTTGCACGCTGCGCGCATCGGCACGCTCGGGTGTCGCGGCCCCGCATCGGGACACCGATGGACGACGTCGCTACGCTAGGATCGAATTTCCGAGCCGAGGAATCCCGCAGTGAGCTACGTCGTCCACGTCTTCGCGCATGAGCCGCCATCGACCCTCGACGAGGCCGTTGCGCTGGTCGAACGCCTGTCCGGGCAGCGTGCCGCACCGAACCCGAAATTCACCGAGCTGGCCCGGGCCCTGATCGCGCGCTTTCCGTCCGAGGTCGGCGGCCAGCCGCCGCGACAGGAGCTGTGGCTGGAGGACGTGCCCGACGGTGATACCGGCGGCAGCGCCGTCTACAGCCTGGGCCTGTCTGGCGCCGGCATCCAGCGGCTGCTGCCGGCGCTCGTCAGCCAGGCCCTGAGGCTGGGCCTGTGCGTACTCGACGAGCAGTCTGCGCGCTGCTATGTGCCCGACGCCTGGGCCCTGACCGAGGATGGCCGCCGCCGCCTGAACTTCCAGGCCCCGCCGCCCGCACCCGCCGACGAGAGCGTCGTGCCTGCCGAGCTGACGGTGGGCTGGGTCTGCCGCCGACTGCTGGCGGTGGTGGGCTCGGCGCTGGCCACCGAGGGCTTCGTGGGCCGCCTCCAGGACCGAGGCCAGGGAGTGGCCTTCTGTCGCAGCACCGAGGCCGGCCTGCAGCATCTGTGGCTCGGGATTCGGGAATCGGTGGGTATCGAGGTCACGCTGATGGCCGAGTTGGAGCCGGAGCTGCCCTACGCCCTGCATCGCGCCTGCCTCCAGCAGGTCAAGATCTCGTGCAAGGTGTTTGCCCACCATGCGCTGCAGCCCCACCAGACCTACCACGACCGCGGCAAGTCGCCCGACGAACTCCACGGCTACACCTTCGCCCTGAGCCCGAAGGACTTCGACGCGCAGACGCGCGCACTCGTGGGCTGCCTGCGCGACGAGTATCTGCCCCTGCTGAAGGCCTGCAGCGACCTGCCCGGCATCGTCCGCACCGCACAGAACCCTGTCGGACTGCCGGGAAGGCTCGCGCCCAGCCGCGCGTGGCCGGCACTGGTGCATTGGGCAGCGCTGGATGACGTGCAGGCGTTCGCGCAGGCCGTCATGGCACGCCACTTCGCGGACAAGCCTCGCATGGCCGGGTTCATGCAGCGCAGCGCGCACCGCATGGCCGCGCTGCCGGAACTGCGCGGCGCCTGGCACCCGCCCGCCGTCTGGCGCGCGGTGCCGACGCCGGCCGACGAGGCGCAGGGCGAGGAGTTCTGGGCCCTGGCGTGGCCGCGGCTGCGGGCGCTGGCGCAGGCACGGGGCTTCGCGCCGAGCGAACCCGAACCCGGCTACTTCCGGCTCGAACGCCGGCTGCCCGAGGTCAGGCAGTGGATTCAGTTCGTGCTGTTGAAGCGAGGCACTTCCTCGGTGAGTTGCGAGCTCGGCCTTTCCACGCCGCCGCTGCACGAGCGGTGGAAGGCGCTGCTGGCGCCCTTTGGCCAGGGCACGTCACCGCGCGGCAAGCCCTTCGCCGAGTGCGGCCTGCTGCCCGCAAGCCTGGACGCTTTCGACGTCGACCGCAACGACCTGGGCTTCAGCACCGATCGGCGCGACTACCTGGCCGACCGCGTGGTCACCGCCGAGCAGGCGCTGGTGCAGGTGATCGAGCGGATCTTCGACCCCGCGCGCACCTTGGCCGGCGTCGCGGCCATGCTCGAGCCGCTGGACCCGAGGGACTACACGAAGGGGAAGGCGCAGGCCGGCGATTTCGAACGCTGGGCCTGCTGGCTGCTGCTGGCCGGCGAGCACCGCCCCGAGCTGGTGGCGGACCTGGCGGCCCTGGCCAGAAGCTACTTCGACGCGCCGCGCGGCATGTACGGCAGCTACTACAAGGAGGAGCACGAAGCCGTCGGGCGCCTGGCCGACGAGGCGCTGCGCCTGGCTGGGCAAGGCTGAAGCCGGCGCGAGCGACGCCGTCGATCGGGGCGGCTCGCGGCGCCGGATGCCTCGTGCTGGCGCCGCGGCGGCGGTGCGCCGATCTTCACCGACGACGAAGGCGGGCGTGACCCGACGCGCGGCGCGGGACTCGACCTTCGCGGCATCGTGAGCGCGTGGCGCGTGTAACCTCGCTGCGTCGCGCGGCGACTGACGCGTCGCTGCCCTAGGACCGCCCGTGAACGCACGCAAGATCGTCCTGCTCGCCATCGTCGTCGCGCTCGTCGCGGCCTTCTTCGCGTTCGACCTCGGGCGCCTCCTGAGCCTGGACTATGTCAAGGGCGCGCAGGCGCAGCTCGACGCGCTGTACGCCGAGCGCCCGCTGCAGGTGATCGGCGCCTACTTCGCGATCTACGTCGCCGTCACCGCGCTGTCGCTGCCCGGCGCGGCGATCATGACCCTGCTCGGCGGCGCGATCTTCGGCCTCGTCGTCGGCACGGTCGTCGTCTCGTTCGCGTCGACGATCGGCGCGACGCTGGCGATGCTGGTCGCGCGCTACCTGCTGCGCGACGGCGTGCGCGCGCGCTTCGGTGCGCGGCTGGCCGAGATCGACAAGGGCGTGCAGCGCGAGGGGGGCTTCTACCTCTTCACGTTGCGGCTGGTGCCGATCTTCCCGTTCTTCGTCATCAACCTGCTGATGGGGCTGACGGCGATGAAGGCGCGAACCTTCTTCGGGGTCAGCCAGCTCGGCATGCTCGCCGGCACCATCGTCTACGTCAACGCCGGCACGCAGCTCGCGCGCATCGACTCGCTGGCCGGCATCCTGTCGCCGGCGCTCGTCGGCTCCTTCGTGCTGCTGGGCATCTTCCCGCTCGTCGCGAAGAAGATCGTCGATGCGGTCAAGGCGCGCAAGGTCTATGCGCGCTGGGCGGGCCGCAAGCCGCGACGCTTCGACCGCAACCTGGTCGTCATCGGCGCCGGCGCCGCAGGGCTGGTGACGGCCTACATCGCCGCCGCCGTGAAGGCCAGGGTGACGCTGGTCGAGAAGCACAAGATGGGCGGCGACTGCCTGAACTACGGCTGCGTGCCGAGCAAGGCGCTGATCAAGACCGCCACGCTCGCGCGCCAGATCCGTCACGCGAGCGACGTCGGCATCGCGCGCGCCGGGTTCGAGCTCGACTTCGCGCAGGTGATGGAGCGCGTCGGGCGCGTCGTGCGCGACATCGAGCCGCACGACTCGGTCGAGCGCTACCGGGGCCTCGGGGTCGACGTCGTCCAGGGTGCGGCGACGATCGTCGACCCCTGGCACGTGCAGATCGCCGGCGACGACGGCAGCGAGCAGACGCTTTCGACGCGCGCGATCGTCGTCGCCACCGGCGCCGCGCCGTTCGTGCCGCCGCTGCCGGGGCTGGACGAGGTGGGCTACCTGACCAGCGACACGCTGTGGGAACTGCGCGAGCAGCCGAAGCGGCTGGTGGTGCTCGGCGGCGGGCCGATCGGCTGCGAGCTGGCGCAGGCTTTCGCGCGCCTGGGCAGCGAGGTGACGCAAGTGGAGATGCTGCCGCGGCTGATGGCGCGCGAGGACGAGGAGGTCTCGGCCTTCGTACGCGACGCGTTGCAGGCCGACGGGGTTCGCGTGCTGACTGGCCACAAGGCGCTGCGCTGCGAGCGCGAGGGCGATGCGCGATTTATCGTCGTCGAGTCCGAGGGCCGCGAGCGGCGCGTCGGCTTCGACCGCCTGCTGGTCGCGGTCGGTCGCAGCGCGCGCCTGACCGGCTTCGGGCTGGAGGCGCTGGGCATCCCGACCGGGCGCACGGTGCAGGTCGACGACTACCTGCAGACGATCTACCCCAACATCCTCGCTGCCGGTGACGTCGCCGGGCCGTTCCAGTTCACCCACACCGCGGCGCACCAGGCCTGGTATGCCGCGGTCAACGCACTGTTCGGGACGTTCAGGAAGTTCAAGGCCGACTACCGCGTGATCCCCTGGGCGACCTTCGTCGACCCGGAGGTGGCGCGCGTCGGGCTCAACGAGCAGGAGGCCAAGGCGCAGGGCGTGGCCTACGAGGTGACGCGCTACGGCCTGGACGACCTCGACCGCGCGATCGCCGACAGCGCCGCGCACGGCTGGGTCAAGGTGCTGACGGTGCCGGGCAAGGACCGCATCCTCGGCGCCACGATCGTCGGCGCGCACGCTGGCGACCTGCTGGCCGAGTACGTGCTGGCGATGAAGCACGGGCTGGGCCTGAACAAGATCCTCGGCACCATCCACACCTACCCGACGATGGCCGAGGCCAACAAGTACGCCGCCGGCGAATGGAAGCGCGCGCACCAGCCGCACGCGCTGCTGCGCTGGGTCGAGCGCTTCCATGCCTGGAGGCGGGGGTGAGGGGGACGCGCGGCGTCACTCGTCCATTTGGGTTCGGGCGTGGGGTCTTCGCAAGAGGGCTTTGGCGGTCGTTGACGGTTTGCTCGACGGTGGCGCGCAACGACCGGCGCGAGCCGAGGCCAGCGGGTGCCCTTCCGCTCCATGCCCGGGGACAGTGCCCCGGGCGCTCGCCAGGCACAAACAGTCCGCAGGACTGTTTGTGTCCGGGCTCGCTCCCCCGCCACCGGCCTTCGGCCGCTGGCTCCTCCTTTACTTACGCGGAAGGGCACCCGCTGTCCTCGGCGGGCAACCGCGGTGGTATTCGGCCGTCGAATACCACTGCGGTATCCGCAAGGACGCGGGGGGCCTGCGGCGGGGCGAATGGGCGCCGCGGAGCGAGCAGCGCAGGGAACCCGGCCGCAGGCCGGGCGGCGCCGATTGAGCCCCGCCGCAGGCCCCCCGCGTCCTTGCCGCGCTCGTCGTCGCACGCCGGCCGGCGCATGAGGTTGGCTCTGGCGAAGCTCGACGGTTGCCCGAAGTCAAACCCTCGTCTGCTCGGATGCCGGAACCCTGCCGCATGAGACAGCTCCTCGCCCTCGCCCTCGTCCTCGGCAGCCTCGCACAACTGGCTGCGTGGGCGCAGACCGCCGAGCCTGCGACGGCGCCGATGCCGGTACTGGCGCCGCTGGCCGGTGCCGGCGCGCAGCCGAATCCACGCTGGGGCTACGCCGGGCTTCCGGACCAGAAGCCGCCGGCGACGCGCTATGACATCGTCGAGCTCGACGGCCGGCGCGTGCTGCGCGTACGCGCCGAGGCCTCGTACGGCAACCTCGTCCATCCGCTGCGATCGCCTGCCGGTGACGGCGGTGAGGGCAGCGCCCGCGCCGCGCCATCGCCTGCCGTCGCCGACGGGCCGCTGGGGCTCGCGTGGCGCTGGCGCGTCGAGCAGCCGCTGCAGGCGGCCGACCTGCGCAACAAGGCCGGCGACGACGCCGCGCTCAAGGTCTGCGCGCTGCTGGACCTGCCGCTGGACGCGTTGCCGTTCTGGGAGCGGCAGAAGATGCGGCTCGCGCGGTCGGTCAGTGGCCAGCACCTGCCGGCGGCGACGCTTTGCTACGTCTGGGACCCGCGGCTGCCGCCCGGCACCGTGCTGCCCAACGCGCACTCGCCGCGGCTGCGCTGGTGGGTGCTGCGCGGGCCGGAGTCCGCACCCGGGCAGTGGCTGGCCGAGCGGCGCGACCTGCGCGCCGACGTCCTGCGCGCATTCGGCGACGAGACGCGCACGCTGCCGCCGCTGCTGGCGATCGGGCTGGGCGCCGACGCCGACAATTCCGGCGGCCGCAGCCTGGGCTATGTCGACGCGTTGACGCTGGGGCCGTGAGACCGCGCGCCGACCGCGACCCACGGCCTGCGCGGCGCTGCCGGCCGTCGCCGACCGGCGGGCGCGGGGCGGGCCGCCGCGCATGAAGCAACTGCTGCTGGCCGGCGGCGGCCACGCGCATGTGCACGTGCTGCGCGCGCTGGCCGCGCAGCCGCTGCCGGGGGTGCGCGTCACGCTGGTCACACCGTATGCGCGCCAGATGTACTCGGGCATGGTGCCGGGGCTGGTCGCCGGGCACTACACGGTCGGGCAATGCGTCATCCCGCTGGCGCCGCTGGCACGAGCCGCAGGCGTGGACTTCGTCGAGGATGCGCTGGTCGGGCTGGGCGCCGACCGCGGCGAGGCGCGGCTGGCCGGCGGCACGGCGCGGCACTGGGACGCGATCTCGCTGGACACCGGCCCGGTGATGGACCGCGACGCGCTGCCCGGTGCACGCGAGCACGGCCTGTTCGTGCGGCCGATCGAGACCTTCGTCGAGCGCTTCGAAGCCTGGCGCGCGCGCGCCGCCGCCCGGCCCCTGGCCACGGTCGTCGTCGGCGGCGGCGCCGCCGGGGTCGAGCTCGCGCTGGCAATGGCGTACCGGCAGCGCAGCGCGGGTGCGCCCGGTGGGCGCGTCGCGCTGGTCGCCGGCGGTTCGGTGCTGGCGGGGTTTGCGGCCGGCGTGCGGCGGCGCGCCGTCCGCGCCCTGCGCGATCGCGGCATCGCGGTGCACGAGCCGGCAGCGTCTGCAATCGGCGCCGACCGCATCGTGCTGGCCGACGGCGCCACGCTGCCCTGCGACGCCGCGGTGATCGCGACCGGTGCCAGCGCGCCGGCGTGGCTGGCCGGCAGCGGCCTGGCGCTGGACGCGCGCGGCTTCGTGATGACCGCTGCGACGCTGCAAAGCGTCTCGTACCCGGCGGTCTTCGCCGCCGGCGACGTCGCCACGCGCACCGACCGGCCGCACCCGAAGAGCGGTGTCTACGCGGTGCGCGCCGGGCCTCCGCTGGCGGCCAGCCTGCGCGCGTGGGCCGAGGGCCGCGACCCTGCGCCGTACACGCCGCAGCGTCGCACGCTGTACCTGCTGTCGCTCGGCGAGCGGCGCGCGATCGCCTCCTGGGGCCCGCTGGCCGCCGAGGGCGACTGGGTCTGGCGCTGGAAGGACCGCATCGACCGCGGCTTCATCGCGCGCTACGGCGGCGGTTCGCCGCCGCGGTGAGCGGGTGCGCGAAGCGCGTGCGCGACCGCAGGCGAGACCACAGACGGATCGCAGCCGAGACCGCAGGCGAGACCGATGCCGCCGGGCGGCGCTCGACCTGCCGGCAGGCGCCCGACGGCGGCCACGGCCCGCGCCGTCGCGACGCCGACGCGCTATTCGGGGCGGAAGCGGATGACGATCGTCGACGGCACGCGGCCGTCGGTATCGTGCGGCAGCCGTCCGGTGCGGTCGACCGCGCGCAGCACCGCATCGTCCCATACCGGGTTGCCGCTGGATCGCAGCAGCCGGCGCGAAAGAATGGTGCCGGTCGACGCCGCACGCACCTCGACCTCGGCCTCGAGCATGGCCGGCAGCGATTCGGTCAGCACGATATTCGGCTTGATCGCGGCGACGATGCGGCCGGCGTAAGCGGCCGACGGCGCCGCATCGCGCGCCGCGGAACCGGTCGCCTCGGGCGCGCCGGTCGCGCCCGCCTGGCCCATCATGCGGCGCAGGTTCTCCTGCCGCGCAGCCTCGAGCGCGGCGGCCTGGCGCTTCTCGTCGGCGAGTCGCTTCTCCTCGGCGACCCGCTTCTCCTCGGCGCGGCGCTTCTCCTCGGCAGCGCGCTTTTCCTCCGCGACGCGCCGCTCCTCGGCCAGCCGTTTCCTCTGCTCGGCCTGACGCTTCTGTTCGGCGGCTCGACTCGCTTGCGCCGCCTCCTGCTCGCGCCGCAGGCGATCGGCCGCCTCGCGCTCGGCGGCCTGGCGGTCGAGCTCGCGCTGGCGCTCGAGCGCGATATCGGCCTCGCTGCGCGCCGGTGGCGACGCGGGTGCGGGCACGGCCGCCGGCGCCGGCGCGGGCGTCGGCGGCGTGGGGCTGGGCGG
>JACPVA010000014.1 GCA_016191995.1 Burkholderiales bacterium
CGCCGCCGGTCGACGCGCTGCGCGACCGGCTCTGACGGCGCGCGGGCCAGGGCCCGCCACCAGCCGGCACCGCCGCACGCTGCGCGGCGCGGGACTTCGCCGGCGCCGGCGCCGCCGCCGGCCCTCCCCCGGCGCCGGCCGTGAACGCTCAGCCCGGCACGCCTGCCGGCGCCTGATCGTCCTCCGCCTCCTCGCCCAGGAAGCCGCCGCTCTGGTGCGCCCACAGTCGCGCATACAGCCCGCGGGCGGCGAGCAGCTCGGCGTGCGTGCCCTGCTCGACGATGCGCCCGCGGTCCATCACGACCAGGCGGTCCATCGCCGCGATCGTCGACAGCCGGTGCGCGATCGCGACCACGGTCTTGCCCTCCATCAGCTTGTACAGGCTGGCCTGGATCGCTTGCTCGACCTCGCTGTCCAGCGCGCTCGTGGCCTCGTCGAGCAGCAGGATCGGCGCGTCCTTGAGCATCACGCGCGCGATCGCGACCCGCTGGCGCTGGCCGCCGGACAGCTTGACGCCGCGCTCGCCGACATGCGCGTCGTAGCCGCGCCGGCCCTTCGGGTCGACCAGGCCCTGGACGAAGTCGTGCGCCTCGGCGCGCTCGGCCGCGTGCACCATCTGGATCTCGGTCGCGTCGGGGCGGCCGTAGACGATGTTGTCGCGTACCGATCGGTGCAGCAGCGAGGTATCTTGCGTCACCATGCCGATCTGCTCGCGCAGGCTGTCCTGCTGGACGCCGGCGATGTCCTCGCCGTCGATCAGGATCCGGCCATGCTCGACATCGTAGAAGCGCAGCAGCAGGTTGACGACCGTGCTCTTGCCCGCGCCGGAGCGGCCGACGAGCCCGATCTTCTCGCCCGGGCGGATCACCAGGTTCAGGTCGTCGATCACGGCGCGCGCGCCGCCATAGGCGAATCGCACATGCTCGAAGCGGATCTCGCCGCGCGTGACGACGAGCGGCTTCGCATCCGGCAGGTCGACCACGGTGCGCGGCCGCGCCAGCAGCTCGATGCCGTCCTGCACCGTGCCGACATGCTCGAACAGGCTCGCCATCTCCCACATGATCCAGTGCGAGATGCCGTTCAGCCGCAGCGCCATCGCGACCGCGGCGGCGACCGCGCCGGCGCCGACCTCGCCGAGCGTCCACAACCACAGCACGACGCCGGCGGTGGAGCCGATCAGCAGCATCGACAGCCCCTGGTTGCTCATCTCCAGCCCGGTGACGAGCCGCATCTGCCGGTGCACCGTGCCGAGGAACTCGCGCATCGCCGCGTGTGCGTAGCCCGACTCGCGCTGAGCGTGCGAGAACAGCTTGACGGTGGCGATATTGGTGTAGGCATCGGCGATGCGGCCCGTCATCAGCGAGCGCGCATCGGCCTGCTGCTTGGCGACCGCCGCCAGCCGCGGCACGAACCAGCGCATCGCCATCAGATACGCAGCCAGCCACAGCCCGAACGGCAGCAGCAGCCAGGCGTCGAAGGCGCCCAGCACCAGCACCATGGTCAGGAAGTAGATGCCGACATAGACCAGGATGTCGGCGACGATCATCCAGACATCGCGCACCGCGAGCGCCGACTGCATCAGCTTGGTCGCGATGCGGCCGGCGAACTCGTCCTGGTAGAAGGCCAGGCTCTGGCCGAGCAGCAGGCGGTGGAAGTTCCAGCGCAGCCGCATCGGGAAGTTGCCCGCCAGCGCCTGGTGCTTGAAGCCGGCCCACAGCGTCGACAGCAGCACGCTGCCCGCCAGCACGCCGGCCAGCAGCGCGAACGTCGCGCCCTCGCGCGCCCACAACTCGGACGGCGGCACCTCGGCCAGCCAGTCGACGATGCGGCCCATGATCGCGAACAGGATCGCCTCGAAGGCGCCGATCACCGCCGCCAGCAGCGTCATCGCCGCAATATACGGGCGCATGCCGGCCGTGCACGCCCACATGAAGCGCGCGAAGCTCTTCGGCGGCGGCGCGGGCGGCGCAGCCGGGAACGGGTCGACGAGGCGTTCGAAGAAGGCGAGCACGCGATGTTCTCGTGGCGGATCCGGCGCGGGCGTGTTGTCCGGACCCGGGATCGGCATGAGGGTGGTCGTTCGTTTTTTTGCGCCAGTCAGCTGCCGTGGCACCGCGGCAGCACCGTTGCCTAACCGCGCAGGGGCGCGAGTGTGCCTGTTTTCCGGTGCTCGCGCAGCGCTCGCTCGCTTGCGCGGCACGCGCGCAGCGCGGCATCGCCGCATGGTCTCGGCATGCCACCCGCCTGCGGGCCGAGGGCGGCGGGTGCCCTTGCCCTCCATGCCCGGGGACAGTGCCCCGGGCGCTCGCCAGGCACAAACAGTCCGCAGGACTGTTTGTGTCCGGGCTCGCTCCCCCGGGCCGGGCTGCGCCCGCCCCTCCTCCTTTACTTACGGGGAAGGGCACCCGCCGCCCTCGGCAGGCCACCGCGTCTGGTTTCGACGGTCGAATACCCCTGTGGTGTCCGCGAGACCGGCAGCGGGCCGCCGAAAGTGGCCTCGAAGCGCCCGGAACTCAGCCCCGGAAGTCCCCCCGCTCCAGCAACCACGACACCGCCAGCCCCGCGATCAGCCCCCAGAACGCGGCGCCGATGTTCAGCCAGGCGAGGTCGGTCACGGTGACGACGAAGGCCACCAGCGCGCCGAGCGTGAAGCGCCCGGTGCCGAAGGACGCGGTGAAGGCGGTCTGCAACACCTTCAGCATCGCAAGCCCGCCGAGCGCGGCGACGAAGGCCGGCGGGGTGGCGAGCATCGCCCCGGTGAACAGCGGCGCGAAGAGGCCGAAGACGATCGCCAGCGCGCCGACCATCAGCCCCGCGGTGTACTGCCGGTCGCGCTCGCCGCTGGCGCTGATGATCGCGTTCACCGGCCCCGTCAGGCAGGTCGATACCGCGCCGACCGCCGCCGCCGGCAGCGACCACAGCCCGCAGGCCGCGGTCACCGCGTTGACCGGCGCCGCATGGTCCGCCGTGCGCAGCACCGCGATGCCCTGCCCGTTCTGCACCACGATCACCGTGATCGCCAGCGGCACGACGAGCTCGACCATCGCGCGCCAGGACCACGCCGGCGCCTGCCACACCGGCGCCGCGAGCCACTGGCTGCCCAGCGTCCCGGGGTCGAAGCGGCCGCCGATCGCGACCGCCACCGCCCCGGCGACCAGCGCGCCCAGCACCGGCGGTACACGGCGGCCGACGCGGCCCCAGGCACTCAGCGCCAGAAAGGCCACCAGCATCGGCAGCGCGATCCAGGCGTCGCCGTGCAGCGCGCGAACGAGGTCGGTGCCGAAGCGCAGGAAGACCCCGGCGACCATGCCCATCACGATCGGCATCGGCACCGCCTGCATCGCACGCTTGACCGCGCCGCTCAGCCCCAGCGCGAGCATCAGCAGCGCGGTCGCGACGTAGGCGCCGATGACCTCGGCAAACGCCAGGTGCTCCAACGCCGGGCCGACCAGCACCGCGCCCGGGATGGTCCAGAAGAACACCAGCGGCTGCCGGTAGCGCCAGCACGCCAGCAGGCTGAGCCAGCCGTTGACGAAGAAGGCGCCGAAGATCCACGACGCCAGCTCGGCCTGCGTCAGCCCGCCGCGCGTGCCGACCGCCAGGATCACCGCCACCGGCCCCGACGCGGCGAAGACGAAGGCGATCAGCGCGCTGGCGGCGTAGGGGCCGCCGAAGTCCGCCGCGACGCGGCCCCAGGCCGTAGGCGGCCGCGCGGCCGGCTCGATCATCGCCCGCGTCGCCGGCCGGTCAGCCACCTGCGGGCCGCACGACCAGCGTGCCGCCGGCCGCCGCCGCCTCGGCCGCCGGCCACAGCGGCAGATACTGCCCGCGCGCCCAGGGGCCGACGAAGTCGCGGTAATGCGCGCGCCACGGCAGCCCGCTCTGGCCGCTGCTGTGGATCACGCGCGATCGGCTGCGGTCGGCGAGGTCGTACAGCGCGCGCAGGCTGGGGCCGTGGTCGCTGTGCAGCGCGCGGTCGCGCTGCACGACGCGCGTCGCGTTGACGGTATAGGTGTCGCCGGCCAGCGGCGTGCGCAGCTCGAACAGCGGCGCCAGCAGCGCCACCCGGCTGAACGGCCGGTGCTCGGCGCGCAGCGTGTGCGCCGCGCCCCAGCGCCACATCGCCGGGTCGGTCCCCATGCCGAGCGCGAGGTGGTCCAGCGCGTCACCGAAGGCGCGGTCGGCCATCTGCGCGCAGGTCTCGGCCGCGGGTGTGGCCTTGTCGTCGCACCACCAGCCGTCATCGCGGCCGAGCACGTCCTCCAGCACGTCCTGGAATCGCTTGCCGCCGAGCAGCGTCTCGAGTGTCGCCGCGCCGAGCTCGTCGGCGAAGACCGCGCGCACCAGCGCGCCCTTCCAGGCCCAGTAGATCGCCGGCGCGGCGCGGTCGCCGGCCATCGTGCCGTCGAAGCCCTCGAGCTGCGCCATCGCGTCGTCGGCGCGCGGGTGGTCCGACTTCGCGTTCATCAGCCACGGCAGCAGCCTCGGCGCGGCCAGCGATCGCACGTCGGCCTGCATGCGCGCGAGGTCGTCGATCGTGTGCTGCGCGCGCTCCTCGAGCATCTGCTCGATGCGCTGCTGGCGATGAGGCAGCGTCCACTCGCGCGTCAGGTAGTGCGGGTAGTCGGGCCCGACGATGCGCTGGTTGGCGGTCGCGATCCAGCCGCGCGGCGGGTCGAGCTCGCGCGGCGTCTCGGGCGCCGGCACGAAGCCTTGCCAGTCGTAACGCGGATCCCAGCCCGGCGCCGGCGCCAGCCCGTGCAGGTCGTTGGCCGACGCGCGCAAGGGCACGCGCCCGGGGGCGATCATCCCGATCGCACCGTCGGCATCGGCCACCACCATGCTCTGCATCGGCGCCACCCAGCCCTCGGCGGCGGCGACGAACTCGGCCACGCTGCCAGCACGCATCATCGCCAGCCCGACCGCGACCGGGTCGCTGTCGGCATCCAGCGCGGTCCAGCGCATGGCCAGCACGTGGCTGGCGCTGCCGACGCCGTCGAGCGTGCCGGCATCGCTGATCACCGGGCCGTGGCGCGTGCGGCGGACATCGAGCGTGACGTCGGCGCCACCCTTGACGCGGATCGTCTCGCGCACGGTCTCGAACGCCGCGCTGCCGTCGGGCGTGCGGTAGCGCGCGGGGTCGGCGGCATCGACCTGCTCGACATACAGGTCCTGCACGTCGGGGCCGGTGTTGGTGAAGCCCCAGGCGATGCGCGCGTTCTGCCCCAGCACGACCAGCGGCAGCCCGGGCATGGTGGCCCCCGCGACATCCAGCCCAGGCGCCTGCAGCCGCGCGAAATACCACAGCGCCGGCGCGCTGAGCTTGAGGTGCGGGTCGTTCGCCAGCAGCGGCTTGCCGGTGTCGGTGCGCGCACCGGCCACGACCCAGTTGTTCGACCCCACGCCCTCCAGGCCCGACGGCGGCGCGATCTCCGGCAGCTCGGCCCAGGCGGTGCGGGTCGTGCCGGCATGCAGGCCGAGGTCGCGGTACAGCGCGGCATAGTCGCGCAGCTCGACCGGTGGCTCGCCCGGGTAGGCCGGCAGCAGCTGCTCGATGCGCTCCATCGGCAGCGTTGCCGACAGCCGCAGCCGGCGCAGCTCGTTGGACCAGTTGCCGCCGAGGTCCCAGGCCATCATGATCGCCCACGCGAGGCTGTCGACCGGGTCCCAGGGCTCGGGCTCGACGCCGAGGATGACGAGCTCGGGCGGGCGGGCACGCATCGCCTGGCGCACGCCGGCGTCGATGCCGGCGGCGTAGGCCTGCAGCAGCGCGCGCGACCCGGGGCTGGCGCGCTCCCATTGCGCGGCGGCGGCGCGCCGCACGCCCAGGGCGCGCAGGAAGCGGTCGTTGGCCAGCGCGCCCGCGCCGAAGGCCTCGGCCAGCCGGCCGCTGCCGATGCGACGGTGCGTCTCGAGCTGCCACAGCCGGTCCTGCGCATGGACCAGGCCGAGGCCGAAGACCGCATCCTCGACGCTGCCGGCGCGGATCGTCGGGATGCCATGCGCATCGCGCTCGATGCGGATCTCGGCCCTCGGGCCGGCCAGCGTCAGCACGCCGTCGGTCTGCGGCGCAGCGCGCTGCAGGTACCACCACAGCGCCGCCACGAGGGCCGCGATCAGCAGCGACATGGCCAGCAGTCCGCGCAGGATCCATCGCATCGGGCTTACCTTTCGGTCTCGTTCTAGAGCCGCGAGCCTAACCTAGCACCGGCCGGGCCGGCGGCGGCGCCGACTCGCCCGACAATCATCCGATGATCGAAAGCTTCGACTACATCGTCGTCGGCGGCGGCTCGGCCGGCTGCGTGCTGGCGGGCCGGCTGAGCGAGGATTCGCGCGTCAGCGTCGCGCTGCTCGAGGCCGGCCCGCCCGACAAGAGCGTGCTGGTCCACTGCCCCGCCGGGCTGGCGCTGATCGCCCAGACCGGGCAGTTCAACTGGGCCTTCGAGACCGTCCCGCAGCCCGGGCTGGGCGGTCGCCGCGGTTACCAGCCGCGCGGCCGGGTGCTCGGCGGGTCGAGCTCGGTCAACGCGATGATCTACCTGCGCGGCCAGCACGAGGACTACGACCACTGGGCGCAGCTCGGCAACCCCGGCTGGTCCTGGGACGAGGTGCTGCCCTACTTCAGGCGCGCCGAGCATAACGAGCGCGGCGCCGACGCCTGGCACGGCAGCGGCGGGCCGCTCAACGTCGCCGACCTGCGCAGCCCGAACCCGATCGCCAGGCGCTTCGTCCAGGCCGCGGTGCAGGCCGGCCACCCCGGCAACCCCGACTTCAACGGCGCGACGCAGGAAGGCGCCGGGATGTACCAGGTCACGCACCGCGACGGCGAACGCTTCAGCGCCGCCAAGGCCTACCTGACGCCGCACCTGCGCCGGCCCAACCTGCGCGTGATCACCGGCGCGCGCGTGACCCGCATCGTGCTCGACGGCCGGCGCGCCACCGGCATCGAGGCACGGCTGCCCGGTGGCGGCCATGCGAGGCTGACGGCGCGGCACGAGGTGCTGCTGGCCGCCGGCGCGCTGCAGTCGGCGCCGCTGCTGATGCTGTCGGGCATCGGGCCGGGGCAGGCGTTGCAGTCGCTCGGCATCCCGGTGCGGCACGATCTGCCCGGCGTCGGGCGCCACCTGCACGACCACCCGGACGTCGTCCAGCTGTTCGACGCGCCGAAGGTGCGCGAGCTGTTCGGGCTGTCGCCGGGCGCCTTGTGGCGCGCGATCAAGGGTATCCAGGAATGGCGGCGCCACCGCAGCGGGATGCTGACGACCAACTTCGCCGAGGCCGGCGTCTTCCTGCGCAGCGCGCCGCAGGTGGCGACGCCGGACGTGCAGCTGCACTTCGTCATCGGCAAGCTGGTCGACCACGGCCGCAAGGCGGTCTTCGGCCTGGGCTATTCGTGCCACATGTGCCTGCTGCGTCCGACCAGCCGCGGCAGCGTCGGCCTGGCCAGCCCGGACCCGCTGGCCGCGCCGCGCATCGACCCGAACTTCCTCGGCGAGCGCGACGATGTCGAGCGCATGATCGCCGGCTTCAAGGCGATGCGCCGCATCATGGCGCAGCCGGCGCTGGCCGAGCTCGGCGGGCGCGAATGGACCGACAGCGCCGAGGCGCGCAGCGACGAACAGATCGAGCAGTTGCTGCGGGCACGCGTGGATACGATCTACCACCCGGTCGGCAGTTGCCGCATGGGCCCCGACTCGCGCCACGATGTCGTCGACGCCACGCTGCGCGTGCACGGCGTCGACGGCCTGCGCGTGGTCGACGCGTCGGTCATGCCACGCATCGTCTCCGGCAATACCAATGCGCCGGTGATCATGATCGCCGAGAAGGCGGTCGACCTGATTCGCGCGGCAGCGCGCGCACCGGTGGGCGCACGGCGCGACGAGCCGGCGCTGGCGGCCTGAGCGCGGGTTGCATCCGGGGGGCGGCCCGCGGCCCGTGACTCGCGACAGTCGCAGGCAGAAATCGCGGCCCCGAAAAAGGTTGCCCCTCCGGGCCTGACCGGCCGGGAGGGGCAGGCGGACTTGCCGCCTTCGGGGCTCCGGAGGGATTCGGTCCGGGGCCCCTGACGCACAGGGACTGTGCCGTCAGCAAATGCCTTCCTTGGAAGGCGGCTTGACCTTACGCCAAGACCGCGCCCGTGGCAAGGGGGGTTGCGACAGGCATCGCGGTTGCCCTCGACCGCGCGTGGCGCAAGTCGCGAACGCTGCGCGGCGTTGCGGCGGGTCGGCGCGCCGGCGCGCCGCGCGGCCTGGGCGCGCCGGCCGGCGGCGAGGTGCGGCGGGTCAGCGCGGCACCAGCAGCCGCTCGACCAGCCCCTGCACGCGGCGCGATACCTCGCCGTCCATCGCCAGCACCCGCCCCCACTCGCGCGTGGTCTCGCCGGGCCACTTGTTCGTCGCATCCAGACCCATCTTGCCGCCCAGGCCGCTGGTCGGCGACGCGAAGTCCAGGTAGTCGATCGGCGTGCGGTCCACCAGTGTCGCATCGCGCACCGGGTCCATGCGCGTCGTGATCGCCCAGACCACTTCCTTCCAGTCGCGCACGTCGACGTCGTCGTCGGTGACGACGATGAACTTCGTATACATGAACTGGCGCAGATAGCTCCACAGGCCGAACATGACGCGCTTGGCGTGCCCCGGGTAGGCCTTGCGGATGCTGACCAGCGCCATCCGGTAGCTGCAGCCCTCGGGCGGAAGGTAGAAGTCGACGATCTCCGGAAACTGCTTCTGCAGGATCGGCACGAAGACCTCGTTGAGCGCCACCCCCAGCACCGCCGGCTCGTCGGGCGGCTTGCCGGTGTAGGTGGAGTGGTAGATCGCGTCGCGCCGCTGCGTCATGCGCGCGACCTCGAACACCGGAAACCAGTCCTGCTCGTTGTAGTAGCCGGTGTGGTCGCCGAACGGCCCCTCCAGCGCGTGCAGGTAGCCACCGCGCTCGGCAAGCGGCACGCCATGCTCGCTGCGGCCCTCGTAGCCCGGCGGCGCCGGCGGGATATGCCCCTCCAGCACGATCTCGGCGCTGGCCGGCACCTGCAGCTTCAGCGCGCCCTCGCCGACCGTGGTGTCGACCAGCTCGGTGCGGCTGCCGCGCAACAGCCCGGCGAACTGGTATTCGCCCAGGCTGTCGGGCACCGGCGTGACCGCGCCGAGGATGGTCGCCGGGTCGGCACCCAGCGCGACGGCGACCGGAAACGGCCGCCCCGGGTTCGCGAGCGCGAAATCGCGGAAGTCCTGCGCGCCGCCGCGGTGCGCGAGCCAGCGCATGATGGACCGGCGCGGGCCGATCAGCTGCTGGCGGTAGATGCCCAGGTTCTGCCGCTGCCGCGGCCGTGCCACCGACTGCGGCCCGCGCGTGACGACCAGCGGCCAGGTGATCAGCGGCCCGGCATCGCCCGGCCAGCAGGTCTGCACCGGCAGCCGGGCCAGGTCGATATCGCCGCCCTCGGCGACCTCGTCCTGGCACGGCGCGCGGCGCTGCAGCGCCGGCTTCATGTCCCAGACCGCGCGCGCCATGTCCAGCAGGCGGCCGGCCTCACGCAGGCTGCGCGGCGGCTCGGGCTCCTTCAGCGCGGCCAGCAGGGTGCCGACCTCGCGCAGCCCGGCGAGCGACTGCGCCCCCATCGCCAGCGCGACGCGCTCGGGGGTGCCGAACAGGTTGCTCAGCACCGGCATCGCGTGCCCGGACGGGCGCGTGAACAGCAGCGCCGGGCCGCCGGCACGCAGCACCGCATCGCCGATCGCCGTCATCTCCAGCCGCGGCGAGACCGGATCGTCGATCCGGCGCAAGGCGCCACGCGATTCGAGCTGGGCGATGAAGTCGCGCAGGTCGCGGTATCTCATAACTCCAAGCTATTAGAGGAGGATTTTGTATTCTTGACCATGCATACCGCGGTTCCTAGAATCCGCCCCGCCTACCGATCCTCGGGTTTACCCGGGGTCCGTCCGGCCCGCCAGCTCTGCAACGCCGCCCACCCTGAATGTGGGATACGCGTCAGGCGGTCCGGTCATTATCGTTTCGGGCTCCCGTGCGCCCAGCGCCGCGGGTCCGGACGACGAAAGGGAGATCGATGAAGACCGTCGACGAGATCCAACGTGCGCGCCACGCGACGATCCAGTGGCTGGGCCGCCTTTCCCGCGACCTGGGCTGGGCGACCCCGGCGATCGGCCGCCGCGTCCTCGTGCTCGGCCGTGATGCGCTGGCGCTGCTCGGGCTGGCCGTGCTCGCCGCGGCGCTGCTCGTCGCCGCGAACCCCGCGCAGCGTGCGCTGGCCGAGGCCGGCGTGCTGCAGTGGCTGCGGGCGCGGGTCGAGCTCGCGACGCAGGATGGCTTGGCCGGACTCCCCGCCGCCGAGCTCGATGCCGTCGCGCGCGCGACCGCCGCCGACCCGGCCGATCTGAGCGCCGAGCAGGCGCGCGTCGCGCAATGGATCGCGCGCCGCTACCGCGTCGCGCCGGAGCCGGTCAGCCGCCTGGTGCAGGAGGCCTGGGAGGCCGGTCGGGCCACGCGGCTGGAACCGACGCTGATCCTGGCCGTCGTCGCGGTGGAATCGCGCTTCAACCCCTTCGCGCAGAGCCCGGTCGGCGCGCAGGGGCTGATGCAGGTCATGACGCGCGTGCACGACGAAAAGTACGAGCCCTTCGGTGGCAACCATGCGGCGTTCGACCCGGTCACCAACCTGCGCGTCGGCGTTCAGGTACTGAAGGACTGCATCCGCCGCTTCGGTGGTGTCGAGGGCGGGCTGCGCTGCTATGTCGGCGCGGCACTGCTCGACAGCGACGGCGGCTACGCGGCGAAGGTGAGGTTCGAGCAGCAGCATCTGGCGCGCGTCGCGCGCGGCGAGCGCGTCCCGGTCTACGTTCGCTTCGTCCCGCCGCGCCCGGCCGCGCCAGCGTCCGACGCCGCGACGATGCTGGAGCTGGACGGGCCCGCGGCCGATCCGGCGCTCGAGCCGCCTGCGGTGCCGGCCCTGCCGGTGGACGCGCCGGCGGCGGTCGCGCTCGCCGACTCCGAGTAAGCCCGGGGCGGCGCGGCCTGGCCGCGCGCGGCGTCGATGCGCGGCGTTCGGCGGCCACCCTGACCCGCAGCCCCGGTGCCCGGGCCGACGCCAGCCCCGGCGCTACACTGGCGGGCCGCGCGACTGGCGATCAGGGCAGCCACCCCAGGCCGCCCGAGGTGGACGACCACCGTGGAGCGCGGAGGCCGGATCCGACCCGTCGGCGCGGCCGATCCGCCGTGCGCCTGGGCAGCCCTCGACCCGCGCGTGCCGCGCGCCCCGCCGCGGGCGCGCCGCGCAAGGTGCGATGGCGCGACTCCGACCCCCTTCGAGGACTGCCATGTTCGACCGACACCAATCCACCCTCGCCCGCGTCGACCCCGAGGTCTGGGCCGCGATCCAGGCCGAGGACCGCCGCCAGGAAGACCACATCGAGCTGATCGCGAGCGAGAACTACGCCAGCCCCGCCGTCATGCAGGCGCAGGGCTCGCAGATGACCAACAAGTACGCCGAAGGCTACCCCGGCCGGCGCTACTACGGCGGCTGCGAGCATGTCGACGTCGTCGAGCAGCTCGCGATCGACCGCCTGAAGCAGCTTTACGGCGCCGGCTTCGCCAACGTTCAGCCGAATTCAGGCAGCCAGGCCAACCAGGGCGTCTTCTTCGGCCTGCTGCAGCCGGGCGACACGATCATGGGGATGAGCCTGTCGGAGGGCGGGCACCTGACGCACGGCATGGCGCTGAACATGAGTGGCAAGTGGTTCAAGGTCGTCAGCTACGGGCTGGACGCGAGCGAGGCGATCGACTACGACGCCATGGAGCGCCTCGCCCACGAGCACCGGCCCAAGCTGATCATCGCCGGCGCCAGCGCCTACAGCCTGAGGATCGACTTCGAGCGCTTCGCCCGCGTCGCCAAGGCCATCGGCGCGTTCTTCATGGTCGACATGGCGCACTACGCCGGGCTGATCGCCGCCGGCGTCTACCCGAATCCGGTGCCGCATGCGGACGTCGTCACCAGCACCACGCACAAGAGCCTGCGCGGCCCGCGCGGCGGCGTCGTGCTGACCAACAGCGAAGAGATCGCGAAGAAGATCAACAGCGCGATCTTCCCCGGCATCCAGGGCGGGCCGCTGATGCACGTCATCGCCGCCAAGGCGGTCGCCTTCCACGAGGCGCTGCAGCCGGCTTTCAAGGCCTACCAGCAGCAGGTCGCGGCCAATGCGGTCGTGATGGCCGAGACCCTGGCCGAGCGCGGGCTGCGCATCGTCAGCGGCCGCACCGAGAGCCACGTCATGCTCGTCGACCTGCGCCCCAAGGGCCTGACCGGCAAGGAGGCCGAGGCGGTGCTGGGGCGTGCGCACATGACCTGCAACAAGAACGGCATCCCGAACGACCCGCAGAAGCCGATGGTCACCAGCGGCATCCGCCTGGGCACGCCGGCGATCACGACGCGCGGCTTTGGCCAGGCCGAGACGCGCCGCACCGCGAACCTGATCGCCGACGTGCTCGACCGCCCGCACGACGAGGCCAACCTGGCCGCCGTGCGCGAGCAGGTCGCGGCGCTGACGCGGCAGTTTCCGGTCTACCGATGAGGACGACGCACGCCGCCCCGGGCGCTGCCCGCCGGGCCGGCGCAGCGGCGACCGCGCCCGAGCCGAGCCCGGCCTGAACCGCGCCCCGACCCGCCGCCTGCCGCCATGCGCTGCCCCTACTGCGATCACGCCGAGACGCAGGTCGTCGAGACGCGCGAGTCCGACGAGGGCGGCGTCATCCGCCGCCGCCGGCGCTGCCTGAAGTGCGACAAGCGCTTCACGACCTACGAGCGGGTGGAGATCGCGCTGCCGGCGCTGGTCAAGAAGGACGGCTCGCGCGTCGACTTCGACCCCGCCAAGCTTCGCGCATCGATGAACCTGGCGCTGCGCAAGCGCCCGGTCGGCAGCGAGCTGGTCGACGCCGCGATCGAGCGCATCCAGCGCAAGCTGCTGGCCAGCGGCATGCGCGAGATCCCGTCGTCGCGCGTCGGCGAGATGGTGATGCGCGAGTTGAAGCGCCTGGACAAGATCGCCTACGTGCGCTTCGCGTCGGTCTACCGGCAGTTCGAGGACGTCGACGAGTTCCAGAAGCTGATCCGGGATATCTGAGGCCGATCTCAGGGCGCCCGCCCTCCCCCTTGCGGGGGCCCGCCTTCGCACCCCGCCACGGCGGGGCGCGCATCGCAGGCGGAATTCCTACAGTGGCGCTCACACCGCCGCTGCCAGGAGACCCGCGATGCACACGCCCCAGCCCACCCACCGCGAACCGCCTCCGCCGAGGCGTCCGAGGCGCGCGCTCCGGTCCGCCTCGAGGCGCGCGGCCGGCGTCACGCTGACCGAGTCGGCGGTCGTGCTCGGCATCGTCGCCATCCTGCTCGGCGCCGCGGTCCCCGGCTTGGGCGAACTGCGGCTGCGGCGCCAGATGGAGGGCATTGCCGCACAGCTCGAGACCGACATCCAGCTCGCGCGCAGCGAGGCGGTGGCGCGCAACCAGAGCGTGCACATCGGCTTCGCCGCCGACGAGACCGGCAGCTGCTACCTGCTGCACACCGGCGCCTCCGGCGACTGCCGCTGCGACGGCCACGGTGCCACCGTCTGCCACGTCGGCGCCGAGATGCTGCGCAGCGTGCCGCTCGGCGCGGCGGCACCGGTGCAGCTGAGCTCCAACAGTGCGTCGATCCTGTTCGACGCCGAGAAGGGCACCGTCACGCCGACCGCCAGCATGCGCGTGCATGCGCGCATCGGCGAGATCCGCCAGATCGTCAACGTCATGGGGCGCGTGCGGTCGTGCTCGCCGGACGGCATGCCGGGTTACAGGCCGTGCTGAGCCGACCCGGACGCGGTCGCCGCCGCGGCGCCGCGCAGCACGCGCGACGCGCAGGAAGGCAACCCGGCGCGTGCGGCCGCAGCCGGGGCGCCAGTGCGCCGGGCGCGGGACGGACGGCGCCGCAGCGCCGACGGGCGGCAGGCGCGCCGCACGCTGCACGCCGCCACGCGGTGTGAGAATCCGCGCATGTGGCCGCTCGTGCGATTCCCCCGCTGCCGCGTCGCCCGCGGGCCCGGTCGACGGCGCGCTGTGCGCGGGTTCACGATGATCGAGATGATGATCACCGTCGTCGTCATCGGCATCCTGGCGGCGATCGCCTTTCCGAGCTTCATGGACTCGATCCGCAAGAGCCGGCGCAGCGAGGCGACGGCCGCGCTGATGCAGGTCCAGCAGGCGCAGGAGCGGTGGCGCGGCAACCGCGGCAGCTACGCCGGCAACGCGAGGCTGACCGCGGCGCCGGGTAGCGGCGAGGATGCCGGACTGGGTCTGTCGGCGACGACGCCTAGCGGCTACTACCGCATCGCGATCAGCGACGACAGCGCGACCGGCTACACCGCCACCGCGATCGCGGTCGCGGGCACCTCGCAGGCGCGCGACGCCAGCTGCACGACGATGGCGCTGCGGATGGCCGGCGGCAACCTCGGCTATGCCGGATGCGGCGGCGGCGACTGTGCCTTCGCGCCGACCAACGATTGCTGGCCCCGATGATGCGCGCGCGCCGCATCCGTGTCGCCCGCGGACTGACCCTCGTCGAGCTGATGATCGTCGTCGCCGTCGTCGCCATCATCGCGATGCTGGCGGGGCCTGGCTTTCGCGACTTCATCCTGTTGCAGCGGCTCGAGGGCGTGCACGCCCAGCTCCTGACCGACCTGCAGTTCGCGCGCAGCGAGGCCGCTAGCCGCGGCCAGGCGGTCAACCTGCGCGTCTCGCCGCCGACGGGGGCGAACCCGACTTCCTGCTACATCTTCTTCACCGACACGGCGGCGCCGCTGAGCAATGCCTGCCACTGCCACGCGCCGGAGGCTGCGCGGTGCTCCAACGCCACCTCGCGCGAGATCCGCACCGTCAGCCACGACTCGTCGCGCGGCGTCAGCCTGTCGTTTCGCGCGGGCCAGGCGGACCATGTCTCGTTCGACCCCGTCAACGGCAGCATCCTCACCTTCCCCAGCAACATCCCGCGCGGCAACGAGTTCGAGATCGACACCGCCATCGACGGCACGTCGCGCCGGCTGCGCGTCGTGCTCAGTCCCGCGGGCCGGCCGACATCCTGCGTTCCCGCGGGTTCGAACATGAGCGGGACGGCATGCTGAAGACCTCGCGCACGCCAGCCTTGCCGCGGCGAAGCCAGCGCGGCCTGTCGCTGGTCGAGCTGATGGTCGGCATCACGGTGGGGCTGTTCGTCGTCGCCGGCGCGACCTTCGTCGTCTCGGCGCAACTCGGCGACAACCGCCGGCTCCTGCTCGAAACGCAGCTCCACCAGGACCTACGGGCGACGGTCGACATCGTCACGCGCGAGATGCGGCGCGCGGGCGCCACGCTGGCGCCGGAGGGCATGGTCTGGCAGCAGGGCAGCGTCCCTCAGCCCGACGCGCACCAGACCGTCACGCTCGCGGATGGTGGTCGCGAGGTCGGTTTCCAGTTCGAGCGCGCCCCCGGCATCACGGGGCCGTTCGGGTACCGGCTCGACGGCGGCGTCGTCAAGTCCAGGATCGGTGCCGCAGGTTGGCAGGAGCTGACCGACCGGGCGGTCATGGACGTGCTCGCCTTCACCATCGCGACGGACTTCTCGCCGCCGCAGACGCTGCCTTGCCCTCGCGGCTGCGGCGGCGATCCGACCGACACGACTTGCTGGCCGCAGCTCACGGTGCGCTCCTACGTCGTCGACATCACGGCCCGGTCGCGTGCCGACCCGGCGGTCCAGCGCCGGCTCACGAGCCGCGTGCGGCTGGGCAACGACCTGCTCGAGTCGCGGCTCGGGCCGGGCATCGGCGGGCTGTGCCCATGATCGCGTCGGGTCCCCCGCGCATGCGGCCTCGCGCCGCCGCTGCGGTGCTGCCGCGGCGCGACGCATCGCGCCGCGTCCGGCAGCAACGCGGCGTCGCGACGCTGATCGTCGTCGCGGTCCTGTTCTTCGTGCTGGCGCTGGTGGCCGCGTACACCAACCGCAGCATGGTCTTCGAGCAGCGCACCTCGGGCAACCAGTACCGATCGACCCAGGCGTTCGAGGCCGCGGAGGCCGGCGCCGAATGGGCGCTGTCGATGCTCAACGGCGGGCGCATCGACGACCAGTGCGCACCGTCCGTCGACCCCATCCAGCCGAGCTTTCGCGAGCGCTTTCTGGCGGTCGACCCCGGCACCGGCCGCATCATGCCGCAAGGCGCGCTGTCGGCCGACGGCGGCGGCGGCGGCTGGCCCGGATGCGTATTCGACGGTATCGACTGGAGCTGCCGCTGCCCGGCCGCCGGCCGCGGCATGCCGCCGGCGCCGGCCGGCACCGGCGTCTTCCCGGCCTTTCGCGTCCGTTTCGTCGACCTGGGCGGCGCAGCGCGACCGGGTGTGATCCGGATGGAGGTCAATGGCTGCACCCGGCTGGACGATGCCTGCCTGGATTTCCCCGGAACCGGCCTGGCTGGCGAGGGCCGCGCGACGGTTCGGGTCATGCTCGCGCTGCGCGGCGGGCTGGCGATCCCGCCGCGCGCTGCGCTGACGGTGCGCGGCGCGGTCGACGGCGACGACCTGCTCGCGACGGTCAACGCCGACGCCGCCAGCGGCGGTGTGGCCATCCTCGCCGGCGGCGCGATCACGGAAATCGACCTGGGCCGCGTGCTCAGCGTGCCCGGCACGCCCCCGGCCGACGCCCTCGTCGCCGGCGACCCCGGGCTGGCCGGCCTGCCCGACGGCGATCGGCTGTTCACCAATCTGTTCGCGCTGCCGCCCGCGGTCTACCGCGACCAGCCCGGCGCGATCAGGCTCGACTGCAGTGCCGCGCCGTGCAGTGCGGCCGACATCCGCGGCGCTGCCGACGCGCACCCGCACCATGTCGTCTGGGCCGACGGCGATGTCGATCTCGACGGTGGCGCGGGCGGCGGCACGATCGGCAGCATCGCCCAGCCCGTGCTGCTGGTCGTCGACGGTGACCTCGCGCTGCGCAACCTGACACTGAATGGCGCCGTCTACCTGCGCAAGGGCGCGCCCGTCGTCATCGGCACCGGCGCCGGCCAGGTCCTCGGCGCCGTGGTCGCCGAGGGCGGCTTCGGCGGCACGGCCGGAAGCAATCCCGCGATGACTTTCGCGCACGACCCCGCGATCGTGCAGCGGCTGCGCTGGGGCACCGGCAGCTTCGCACGCGTGCCCGGGGGCTGGAGGGACTACCAATGACACCGACGCGCACGCCGCAGCGTTGCCGCATGGCGGGGCTGTCGCTAGTCGAGGCGTTGGTCGCGCTCGCCGTGATGGGTTTCGGCACGCTGGCGGTGATCGGCGTGCAGGCTTCGCTGCGCCTGAACGGCGACATCGCGCGCCAGCGCAGCGAGGCGGTGCGCGTCGCCCAGCAGGAGCTGCAGGCGACGCGCCGCTTCGTCGACCTGGCCGGCTATCGTGCCGTCGCGACGCTGCCCGCGCGAGTGGAGAGTCTCGGCAATTCCCTTTATACGGTCACGCGGACGGTCGTCGATGCCAGCGCCGCCGACGCCCCGCCACGCCGCAAGACCCTCGTCGTCGACGTCGACTGGCTCGACCGCACGGGCCAGTCGCAGGCGGTGCAGATGCGAACCGCGCTGCACGGCGTGCAGCCGATCATCGGCGCGTCGCTGGCGCTGCCGGCCGACGCCGACTACCTGCGCAGCCCGCGCAGCCGGCACCCGGCGATCCCGCCGACCGCGGTTGCCTGGGGCGAGGATGCGGGCTTCAGCCGCTTCGACCCGCCGCGCGCCGGCGGCATCGGCTGGGTCTTCGACAACCTGAGCGGGGTGATTGTGCGCCGCTGCGCCGATGCCACCGCCGCGAGCTGTGTGGCCTTCGATGCCCGGCTGCTGTCCGGCTACGTCCGCTTCGCGCTCGTTCCCGGAAGGGCGCCGAACGACGCCGACACCGAGTTCCCGCCGAGCCCCAGGCCGGTCGACGCGGTGCTCGCGGTCCGGGTCCGGCAAACCGCGCCTGTGGTCCGCCTGGAGCCCTGCTACAGCGAGGACGGCGATTCGTCGGTCGCGTACTACTGCGCGGTCGAGGTCGGTGCCGCCGGCAAGTGGTCGGGCCGCAGCGAGGTCGTCGGCCTGCCGCTGGCCCCGACCATCGCGGACGTCGACGCCGGTGACTATCGCGTCTGCCGCTATACGCCGTATGCCGAGCACCGCGAAGTCGGCAGCGGATCGCCGCCGATGCGCAACGAGGACCACCCGCTGGACTATGTCGAGGTTGCCGCCGCGCTGCCGTTCCAGAACTTCCTCGTCGTGCGCGCGGGCGATGGCAGCGTCGCCTACGCCTGCCCGGGCGACGGTCCGTCGCCGCACGCCAACACCAACACCTGGCATCATCAGCCCGCGACCTGAGCCCGGACGGCTTGCGATCCGGACGAGCAGGGCCCGGCGGCGGCGTCCGCCCTGGCGATGGAGCGCGCCGCCGATGCCCCGATGGACCCCCTGAGCGAACTCGACCACAGCCGCCTGCAGAAGGCGCTAGCCTTGGCCGAGCATTCGATCGGCCTGAGCGAGCCCAACCCCCGCGTCGGCTGCATCGTCGGCCACGCCGACGGACGCGTGATCGGGCAGGGCTGGACGCGCGAGGCCGGCGGCCCGCATGCCGAGGTCGTCGCGCTGCGCGAGGCCGCGGCCGCAGGCGCGGACACACGGGGTGCCACCGCCTGGGTCACGCTCGAGCCCTGCGCGCACCACGGCCGCACCCCGCCTTGCTGCGACGCGCTGCTGGATGCCGGCATCACGCGTGTCGTCATCGCGGTCGGCGACCCCTTCCCCCAGGTCGCCGGCGCTGGCATCGCGCGACTGCGCGCCGCCGGTGTGGGCGTCGACCTGCTGCCGGCCGACGACCCGGCCGCGATCGCTGCGCGCGAGCTCAACATCGGCTTCTTTTCCCGTGTCGTGCGCGGGCGGCCCTGGGTGCGTGTCAAGGTCGCGGCGTCGCTGGACGGCCGCACCGCGCTGCCCGACGGCCAAAGCCAGTGGATCACCGACGCCGAGGCGCGCGCCGACGGCCACGCGTGGCGCAAGCGCGCGGGTGCGATCCTGACCGGGGTCGGCACGGTGCTGGCCGACGATCCCCGGCTGGACGTGCGGCTGGTCGCCACGACCTTGCAGCCCCTCAGGGTAATCGTCGATTCGCGTTTGCGATCGCCGGCGCGGGCCCGGATCCTGGCCGAGCCCGGCCGCGCGCTCGTCGCCACCATCGCGCCGCAGGCGACGCCGAGCGCCGCGGCACTGGCCGCGCACGGCGTCGAACTGCTGCACCTGCAGGCCCAGGGTGACGGCCGGGTCGAGCTCGGCGCGCTGCTGCGGGCGCTGGCCAGTCGTGGCATCAACGAACTGCACGTCGAGGCCGGCAGCACGCTCAACGGCGCCTTGCACGCCGGCGGTTGGGTCGACGAGTGGCTGCTCTACCTGGCGCCGATGCTGCTCGGGCCGGGGCGCGACATCGCCCGGCTGCCGGCGCTGGCGTCGCTCAGCAGCGCGCCCAGGCTGCGCTTCGTCGACCTGGCACGCGTCGGCGAGGACCTTCGCCTTCGCGCCAGGCCGACCGGGCGCGAGGCCTTCGCGTCGCCGCCGGCCCGATCCTGATCCGCAGCCGGCGTGCCGGCAGCGGTTCGGCGCGGCCGGGCGATCAGCCGCCGAGGTCGGCCAGCAGCTTGCGGGCCTCCGCCGCCGACGCGAAATCGCCGCCGGCAAGCGCCTGCTTCAGGTTCGAGCGCGCGGCCGCCGCATCGCCCGCCTCGGCCTGCACCACCGCCAGGTGGTAGCGGATCTGCCCGGCCTTCGGCGCCAGCTCGACCGCGCGCTTCAGCGCCGCGCGCGACGCCGGCAACTGCCCGCGCGCGCGCAGCACCCAGCCCAGCGTATCCTGGAAGTCGGCCGCCTGGGGCGCCAGCCCGACCGCCTTGCGCGCCCACTGCTCGGCCTGCGCGAGGTCCTGCTTGCGCTCGACCGCGATCGCCGCCAGGTTGTTGTAGGCCAGCGGCTGGGTGGCATCGAGCTCGATCGCGCGGCGGTACGCCGCCACCGCGTCGCCCAGGCGCGCGCGGCGGTGCTGGAGCATCGCCGTGCGCATCCACGGCAGTGCCAGCGCAGGCGCGGCGCGCGCGGCATCGGCATACGCCGCCAGCGCAGCCTCGGCTCGGCCCTGGGCATCGTGGATGTCGCCGCGCAGGACCAGCGCCGCGACCAGCTTGGGCTGGATCGCCAGTGCGCGGTCGGCCTGCGCCATCGCCTGTGCCCCGTCACGCTTGGCCAGCGCGAGCCGCCCGAGCTCCAGCGCCGGCAACGGGTTGGTCGGCTCGATCGCCGCCGCGCGCTCCAGGCTCGCACGTGCCCGGTCGGCATCGCCCGCGCGCGCCGCCGCCACGCCGAGCCCGAAATGCGCCCCGGCATGGTCGGGCTGCAGCGCGATTGCCTGCTCGTACCACGCGATCGCGTCGGCCGGGCGCGGCGACGACGCGAGCAGGTCGGCCAGGTCGATCCGGGGGCGGAAGGCCCGCGCATCGAGCTCGGCCGCGCGTCGCAGCGCGGCCTGCGCGCCGGCCGCATCGCCCTTGACGGCCAAGTAGCGGCCGAGCGAGGCCTGCGCGTGCGGGTCGGCGGGGCTCAGTTCCACCGCCTTGCGGATCCAGCGCCCGGCCTCGTCGAGCCGGCCGCTGCGGTGGGCGACCTCGCCCAGCCCAAGCGCCGCGGCCGCGAATCGGGCATCCTGCTTCAGCGCCTCCTCGAACGCGGCCTTGGCGCCGGCGAGATCGTCGGCCGCGATGCGCTCCAGCCCGCGGCGGTAGGCAGCTTCTGCCGCCGACGCCGGACGCGCGCCCGGTGCCGAGACGGGCGGCAGCCCAAGCTCTCGCGCGTCCTCGGCCCGTATCGGCGCCGCCATCGCCGAATGCCATGCGGCGAGGACGGCCACGGCCGAAGCGGCGAGCATCGCCGGACGGATCAGGAACTTCGTGCCAGCCATGGCGAGAAGTATCGCCGCGATCGACGCCGCAAGCGCCCAGGTCGGCGGCGCCGGCGTGGCGGATGCCTCAGCAGCATGCACGGCATCGACCCTTCAAGGGCAAAAGAAGACCCCCGAGGCGCGGACGCCCCGGGGGTCTTGCATCGGATCGAACGGCTGTGGCGTTCAGGCCGCGCGGCGGCGACGGCGCAGCGCACCCATCGCGGCCAAGCCCAGGCCGACCAGCGACAGCGACATTGGCTCCGGAACCCGCTCGATCGGATCGCCGCCGACGCCGGCGAAGCCGAAGACGAAGGTCGGGCCGTCGTTGTTCGGGCCGCCCACGTTCGACTGACCCAGCGAGTAGAGCTCGATGCTCTCGGCCGCGATCGCCGCGATTGCATCGCTCTCGTTGGCCGCCGCGCCGTAGAAGATCGTGAAGCTGTAGCTCTCGCCGTCGGCCAGCGCGCCGAAGTTGAAGCGGAAGTACGCGCCGTGGTCGAATGGGCCGGCATCGGTGAGGTCGGTGTCGACACCGCCATAGCCGCATCCACCGACGTCGCAGAGGCTTCCCAGCGGGTTCGCGGTGTCGAATCCGTCCAGGTGCGACTTCTCCAGGAAGGTCGTCGTCGCCGTCCCCTTGATCGTGACGAACTCGCTGAATTCGGTCAGTGGCACGTCCCAGTCCATCACGCGGACATACTTGACATCGGTGACATCCGCACCGGTCGCGTTCGTGATCGTCACGACCGACTTGAACAACACGCCCGGGGCGTTGTCGGCGGCCGAGTACGCGTGCTTGACCGAAAGCCCGGCGAGGCTGGTCAGCGCGGCGCTCGTCGTCACCGACGTGTCGGCCACCACCACCGGAGCGCCAGCGGTCAGGTTGACGACCCCGTCGACCGAGACATTCGCATAGCCCGAAGTGGTGTTGTTCACCGACACCCCCCAGCCCTCGCACAAGCATCCCGGGGAGGTCGCGTCGCGCCAGCTGCCGTCGGGGAACTTGTAGGCCAGCCCGGTGGCGGTGGCGTTCACCGTAATGTTGGGCGAGGCGTTCAGGTGCCCCTCGTCGTTGACCCCCAACGCCACGGTGGCCGTGGTCGCGTCGCCAGTGTTGTAGATCACCGTGCCGGCCTGAGCGCCGGTCGCGGAGAACATCCCGCCAGCGATCGCCAGCGCGACGGCCGAGTGCTTAAGTCCGATCTTCATATGCATCTCCAAGTGGCTGACCCGCTGCCCGCTGCAGCTCGAGTTCAGACAAGCAAACGCCGGGCCATGTAATTTTTATCTTTAATATTCAATGGCTTGGAAATGTTGCCCGGCAGCCCGGCGGGCGAAGGTGTAAGAGAAGCCGACAGCTCGGGCGCGATCCGCGCCGGGCCGCGCCGGGCCGCGCCGGAGCATGCAAGGCGCTGGCCGATGTGCGCGCTCGGGTCGGCCGCCGCCCGCCCCGGCGGGCCGGGCAGGACTGCGGTGCGGCAGGCCGGCCCACCTACAATGGGCGCATGCCCACCGCCCCCATCCCCGAACTCGTCGCCGAGCTCGCCGCCGGCCGCATGGTCATCCTCGTCGACGAGGAGGACCGCGAGAACGAGGGCGACCTGGTGCTGGCGGCCGAGCATGTGACGCCGGAGGCGGTCAACTTCATGGCGCGCCACGGGCGCGGGCTGATCTGCCTGACGCTGACGCGCGATCGTTGCCAGCGCCTTCAGCTGCCGCCTATGGCCACGCGCAACGGCACCCGCCACGGCACCGCGTTCACGGTCTCGATCGAGGCTGCCGAGGGTGTGTCCACCGGCATCTCGGCGGCGGATCGCGCGCGTACGATCGCCGCTGCGGTGGCGCGCGATGCCAAGCCGTCGGACCTGGTCCAGCCGGGCCATGTCTTCCCGCTGCAGGCGCAGGACGGCGGCGTGCTGATGCGCGCCGGCCACACCGAGGCCGGCTGCGACCTCGCGCGCATGGCGGGGCTGGAACCCGCCGCCGTCATCTGCGAGATCATGAACGACGACGGCACGATGGCGCGGCTGCCGGACCTGCAGGGCTTCGCGCGCGAGCATGGGCTGAAGATCGGCACCATCGCCGACCTGATCGAATACCGCAGCCGCCACGAGACGCTGATCGCGCGCGCCGGCGAACGCATGCTGGCCACGCCCTACGGCGAGTTCCGCTGCATCGCCTACCGCGATCATGGCGGCGGGCTGCACCTGGCGCTGGTGCACGGCAGCTGGGGCGCGTCGGACGTGGTGCCGGTGCGCGTGCACGAGCCCTTCAACGCGGTCGACCTGCTGGATGCCGGCGGCAACGCGCACTCCTGGCCTCTGCCGCACGCGCTGACGACGCTGCACGCCGCACCCTGTGGCATCGCGGTGCTGCTGAACTGCGGCTGCGACGCCGATGGCCTGCTGCCGCAACTGCTGCCGACCGAGCCGCCGCCGCCGCGCCGCCGCAACGCACCGCAGGACCTGCGCACCTACGGCATCGGCGCGCAGATCCTGCGCGACCTCGGCGTCGTGCGCATGCAGCTTATGGCCAGCCCGCGCCGCATGCCGAGCATGGCGGGCTACGGGCTGGAGGTGGCCGGCTACGTCGGCCCCGAAAGCTGAGCGCGGCACGGCCGAGGCCTCCTGCCGCTGCGCGGCCGAGGGCGAAGCGCCGAGCGGCTGCCGCAGCGCGCCGCTGCGGCCAGCGCGAACGAGCCACCCGCCGCCGCCAGACCCCTTCACGCAGACGACGAGGATCCATCATGCAAGGCGCCGACCAGGGAACCGCAGGCGAGCTCTCCGGCGAGGGCCTGCGCATCGCGATCGTGCGCGCGCGATTCAACGAGCCGATCACGCTCGCGCTGGCCGAGCACTGCCTGGCCGAGCTGCTGGCGCTCGGCGTGCAGGCGCGCGACATCGAGCACCTGACGGTGCCCGGCGCGCTGGAGATCCCGGTCGCGCTCAAGGCGCTCGCCGACGCCGGCGACTGGGACGGGCTGATCGCGCTGGGCTGCGTGATCCGCGGCGAGACCTACCACTTCGAGCTGGTCGCCAACGAGAGCGCAGCCGGCATCACGCGCGTCGCGCTGGACAGCGGGCTGCCGGTGGCCAATGCCATCCTGACGGTGGAGAACGAGGCGCAGGCGCGCGCCCGCGCCGCCGACAAGGGCCGCGACGCCGCGCGCGTCGCGGTCGAGATGGCCAATCTGCTGGAGGATCTGTGACCACCACCGGCGCCGCCAGGCCCGCGCGTGCAGGCGCGGCTGCCGGCCGGGGCGCCGGCAAGGGCGGCCGTGCCACCGCCGCGTCGCCGCGCCGGCGCGCGCGCGAGTTCGCGCTGCAGGGCCTGTACCAGTGGCTGCTGTCGGGCGAGGATGCCGGCGTCGTCGACGCCCATATCCGCGGCATCGAGGGCTTCGGCGACTGCGACGCGGTGCTCTACGACGCGCTGCTGCACGGCTGCATCGCCGAGGCAGCCGAGCTGGACGCCGTCATCGCCCGCCGCGCCGACCGCAAGACCAGCCTGCTGTCGCCGGTCGAGCACGCGGCGCTGCTGATCGGCACCTGGGAGCTGCGCCACAGCATCGAGGTGCCGTACCGGGTCGCGATCAACGAGGCGGTCGAGCTGGCCAAGACCTTCGGCGGCACCGACGGCCACAAGTTCGTCAACGGCGTGCTCGACAAGGCCGCGGCCGAGCTGCGCCCGGCCGAGGTGCAGGCGCGCCGCGGCGGCCCTGCAGCATGAGCCCGCAGGGCCGCCCCAAGGGCGAATACCGCAGGGCGCAGTCCGCAGGTACCCGGGCGAGGCCGATGCGATGAGGCTTGCCTCGCGGCTCGACCACATCGAGCCCTTCTACGTCATGGAATGCGCCAAGGCCGCCGAGGCGCTGGCGGCGAGCCCGGCCTGCGACCCGGGGGCCGGCGGCGAGCCGATGATCTTCCTCAATATCGGCGAGCCCGACTTCACCGCGCCGCCGCTCGTGACCGAGGCCGCCACGCGCTGCCTGGCCGATGGCCGCACGCAGTACACGCATGCCACCGGCGACCCTGCACTGCGCGAGGCGATCGCCGGCTGGTATGCCGCGCGCTTCGGCGTCGCAGTCGACCCGGCGCGCATCGTCGTCACCGCCGGCGCGTCGGCGGCGCTGCAGCTCGCCTGCCTGGCGCTGTTCGAGCCCGGCGACGAGGTGCTGATGCCGGACCCGAGCTACCCCTGCAACCGCCACTTCGTTGCCGCCGCGGGTGCTGCCGCGCGGCTGCTGCCGGCCGGGCCGGGGGCGCGCTTCCAGCTCGACGCCGCGTCGGTCGAGGCGGCGTGGACGCCGGCCACGCGCGGCGTGTTGCTGGCCTCGCCGTCCAATCCGACCGGCACCTCGATCGCGCGCGCCGAGATGGCGGCGATCGCGGCCGCGGTGCGTGCACGCGGCGGCGTGACGATCGTCGACGAGATCTACCTCGGGCTGAGCTACGACGAGGCCTACGGCCACACCGCGCTGGAGCTGGGCGACGGGTTGGGCGACGACATCATCTCGATCAACAGCTTCAGCAAGTACTTCAGCATGACCGGCTGGCGGCTGGGCTGGATGGTGCTGCCGCCGGCGCTGCTGCCGGCGGTCGAGAAGCTGGCGCAGAACCTCTATATCTGCGCCAGCAGCATCGCGCAGCGCGCGGCGCTGGCGTGCTTCGAGCCCGAATCGATCGCCGAGTACGAGCGCCGCCGCGCCGCCTTCCGCGCCCGGCGCGACCTCGTCGTGCCGGCGCTGGACCGCATCGGGCTGACGGTGCCGGTGCTGCCCGACGGCGCGTTCTACGCCTGGGCCGATGTCTCGCGCTTTTCCGCCCGAAGCTGGGATTTCGCGTTCGAGATGATGCAGCGCGCGCATGTCGCGCTGACGCCGGGGCGCGACTTCGGCCCGGCGGCAGCCGATCGCTACTGCCGGCTGTCGTTCGCGACCTCGACGCCGCGGCTGGAGGAGGCGCTGGCGCGGCTGGCGCGCGAGCTGGGCTGACGCCGCGCGCCCTCGCGGGCGCGCCGCCGACCGGCGCCGCGTGCCACGCGGCGGCTCGCCGATAATCGCGCCACGCCCATGCCGACCCACGCCGTCTTCCGCCACCCGATCCGCGTCTACTGGGAAGATACCGATGCCGGCGGCATCGTCTTCTACGCCAACTACCTGAAGTTCTTCGAGCGCGCGCGCACCGAGTGGTTGCGCGCGCTCGGCATCGGCCAGCAGGCGCTGCGCGATGCGACCGGCGCGATCCTGATCGTCACCGACACCCGCGTGCGCTACCTTCGGCCGGCGCGGCTGGACGACTGGATCGAGGTCAGCGCCGCGGTCGCCGAGCGCGGCCGCGCGTCGCTGGCGCTGGCGCAGCAGGCCTGGCGCGGCGAGGAGCTTCTGGCCGAGGGCGAGATCCGCATCGGCTGCGTCGACGCCGCAACGCTGCGCCCGCGCCGCCTGCCCGAAGCCCTGCTCGAACGACTCCCCGCATGAACCAGGACCTGTCGATCGTCTCGCTCGTGCTGCAGGCCAGCCTGGTCGTGCAGATCGTGATGGCCGGGCTGCTCGTCGTCTCGCTGGCGAGCTGGACCGTCATCTTCGGCAAGGGCTTCGGGCTGAAGCGCGTGCGCCGCGGCAACGACGACTTCGAGCGCGACTTCTGGTCCGGCCGCAACCTGACCGAGCTGCAGCAGCAGGTCGGGACCGGCAACGACGCCGCGCCGATGGCGCGCATCTTCGCCAGCGGCATGCGCGAGTTTCTCAAGCTGCGCGAGAAGCGGCTGGACGCCGCGGCGCAACTCGACGGCGCGCGCCGCGCGATGCGCGCGAGCTTCCAGCGCGAGATCGACGCCGTCGAGACGCACCTGAGCTTCCTCGCCTCGGTCGGCTCGGTCAGTCCCTATGTCGGCCTTTTCGGCACCGTATGGGGGATCATGCATGCCTTCGTCGGCCTGTCCAACCTGACGCAGGTGACGCTGGCCACCGTCGCGCCGGGGATCGCCGAGGCGCTGGTGGCCACCGCGCTCGGGCTGTTCGCCGCCATCCCGGCGGTCGTCGCCTACAACCGCTTCGCGCGCGACATCGACCGCATCGCGATCCAGCTCGAGACCTTCATCGAGGAGTTCCTCAACATCCTGCAGCGCCACGCCGGGACGCCGTCCGTGGCGGCAGCCGGCGCGATCGCCCCCGGCGCCGGCAGCGCGGCGGCCGGCACGGCGAGCGCGCCGCCCACCGCGGCCGGCGTGGCGGCCAGGCGCTGACGCGATGCCCGGCGTCGTCCCCCGCGGCCGCGGCCGGCGTGCGATGAACGAGATCAACATGGTCCCGTTCATCGACGTCATGCTGGTGCTGCTGATCATCTTCATGGTCACCGCGCCGCTGATCACGACCGGCGTCGTCGACCTGCCCAGCGTCGGCGCCGCGCGCCAGGCCGATGCGCGCGTGGTCGAGGTCATCGTCGCGCGCGACGGTGCGCTCGCGCTGCGCCTGCGCGGCGCCGACGGCAGCGAGGCGCAGCCGGTGGCGCTGCGCCAGCTCGCAGCGCGCGTGCGCGAGCTGCAACGCGGCGCGGCCGACATGCCGGTCGTCATCAGCGCCGACCGCCGCGTCGAGTACGACGCCGTGATGGGCGCGATGCGCGTGCTGCAGCGCGCCGGCGTGCAGCGCGTCGGGCTGTCGGTCGCGCAGGGGCGCTGAGCGCATGAACGCCGCCGCGCTGGCGCGCGACCCGCTGCTGCCGCGGCCGCCCGACGTGCTCGGCCGCGGCGCGACGCTGGCGCTCGTCGTGCACGCGCTGCTGGTCGTGGCACTTGCCGCCGGCGTGCAATGGCGGCGCAGCGAGCCGGAGACCTTCGCCGCCGAGATCTGGGCCGCACTGCCGCAGCAGGCGGCGCCGCGGCCCTCGCCGGCCCCCGAGCCGGCACCGCCCA